>NZ_CM001403.1:4668118-4978084 GCF_000166195.2 Mucilaginibacter paludis DSM 18603 | reverse complement strand
CGACCTTTTTCATTATGTCTTTTTGATTAATGGGTGAAATAATTTATATTTACATAGTATATATACTATGTATATTAATCAAAAAAAATGGGATACAAAGTAAAAGTTCAAAAAGTTGAGCGAGGAGGCACCAAATCGTTTTATGTAAACTTCCCGGCAGCAGTTGCCGATGCTTGCCTGTTAGAAAAAGGCGAAGAAATGGAATGGTTGATAGAAGATAGAAATAGCTTCGTACTAAAACGTGTAAAGAAAGCCAAAACTAATCTTCCCAAACAAGAAAAAGACAAGTGAAATTAATCGCCCAAACATCTTCTCCAATAATGTCAGGTGTTAGGTTGACGCCTATGCCCGACAGGGGAGACCTTTTTGAGCCTTCCCTACCGGGTTGGGTAGGCCTCGCGGCGACTAAGCGGGCCGATGCTCTAAATTAAGACTACTGATTACAGGAGCTATATATACTGATAATCAAAAACTTAAAAAGACGTCGTTATAAAAAACGAAGCAATCTCTATTGAGGCAGAGCGGCCATGCAAGTTCGCCCTGCACAGTAGAGATTGCTTCGTCGTTCCTCCTCGCAATGACGATGAGGTAAGGGTCTTATTATTAGCAAACTTAAACCATCAACGAACCTCATTGAGTGGCCTAACGGGCGAGCCCGAAAAAAACAGAGATGACTTTTGAACCTGGTAGATTGTTAGGTGCAGAAAGGAAGTGCGCAAAAGCCCAACTGCACGCCGGGCCGGGAGCTGGCCTCGCGGGTGGAAGGTTCGGGCAGTCTTGACTTTTTTGGTTCTTTTTGTGTCAAGACAAAAAGAACAAAGCCTTTCCCGCGGCGACTGAGCGGGTAGATGCTTTAAATTAAGAATACTGATTATCCGAGCAAAATATACGAACTGATAATCAAAAACTTAACCGCACCTCATTATAAGGAACGAAGCAATCATACGAAGGCATGTTTGCCCTGCATAGTTCGCGATTGCTTCGTTCCTCACAACGACATTTAACACTGTATATCAACAACTTACAAAGACGTTATATGAGGCACGAAGCAATCTTTACTGAGGCAGAGCGGTCCTGCAAGTTCGCCCTGTAGAGTAGAGATTGCTTCGTCGTTCCTCCTCGCAATGACGGCGGAGTAAGGGTCTGATT
Organism: Mucilaginibacter paludis DSM 18603; assembly: GCF_000166195.2. Taxonomy (NCBI): domain Bacteria; kingdom Pseudomonadati; phylum Bacteroidota; class Sphingobacteriia; order Sphingobacteriales; family Sphingobacteriaceae; genus Mucilaginibacter; species Mucilaginibacter paludis. The sequence continues at coordinate 4,976,935 of NZ_CM001403.1, read as the reverse complement.
ATTAGTAAACTTAAACCATCGCCAAGCGGCAATTAAATTTTGATTGATTTTGCAGTTTTATCCTTTAGAGACCGCGGGTTGAAAATCGATCAATAGCGCTTATTTTTCTTCCTTCTTCTTCCTCACTACCACAAAAATATCCTCGTTATCCTTCTTCATCAGGTATTTTTCGCGGGCAAATTTTTCGAGTTTTTGTTTGTCGGAGGTAAGTTCATCCAGATCTTTGGTAACCTGGGCATTTTGTTGAAGCAAAAAGTCGCGTTGCTTTTCCAGTTCTACAACATCGTTGTGCTTACTGTATTGAGAATACAGGTCGTTCTTATCTAAAAATATCATCCATACCATAAAGGCGATGGTAACCAGGAAGAATTTATTTTTAAGCAGATCTATAAGCCTTTTCATCGCACTAAATTAATTAATTTCCTTGTTAAAAATATTCCAAAATATTGAGCCAGGCAAATCAGGTTTATTAACTTATTAACAATCAACATTAAACGAAAAAACCATTTGAACGAGGCACTATTACGCGCACCCCGTTCAAATGGTATGTTTAAGTATATGCTTTAATCTCTTCTGGCCCGGCTCCTGAATTCGCCGAACTTTTTACCGCCGCCACCACCGCGTGATGCGCCAGACATGCCGCTTCCGCCTCTATGGCCCGAAGCTGGCGCCTTTTTTCCTGATCCTTTAGGAGCAGGACCTAAATGCGGCGCTTTCATGGGATATGGTTGATCATCAATTACCGGGATAGCTTTGGTGATCAGCTTATGAATGTCGTATAAAAATTCACCCTCGTCTGCATCGCAAAATGATAAGGCGATACCACTGGCTCCGGCGCGGCCTGTACGGCCAATACGGTGTACGTATGTTTCTGGTACGTTAGGCAACTCGTAGTTGATCACGTGCGTTAAATCGTCCACATCAATACCACGTGCGGCAATATCGGTTGCTACCAAAATACGGGTACTGCGATTTTTAAAGTTAGTTAAAGCACGCTGACGCGCATTCTGTGATTTATTGCCGTGTATCGCCTCGGCGGTAATGCCTACTCTGATTAAATCCTTCACCACCTTATCGGCACCATGCTTGGTACGGGTAAATACAAGCGCAGTTTCAATCTTTTTATCTTTCAGGATGTGGATCAATAACGATTTTTTATCGTTCTTATCTACAAAATAAATGCCTTGCTGTATCGTATCAGCTGTTGATGATACGGGGGTAACTTCTACTTTTTCGGGTTTATTTAAGATGGTATCAGCCAAAGTCTGGATCTCTTTCGGCATTGTTGCCGAGAAGAACAGCGTTTGACGCTTAACAGGTATCTTGGCGATAATTTTCTTCACATCGTTCACAAAGCCCATATCCAGCATGCGGTCGGCCTCATCAAGTACCAGTATTTTGAGGCTCTCCAGGTGTACAAATTTTTGCTGTACCAGATCAAGTAAACGGCCCGGTGTAGCTACCAAGATATCTACACCACGTTTTAAGGCTTCCACCTGGTGATGTTGCGAAACGCCGCCAAATATAACCAGGTGTTTTAAACCGGTATGCTTGCCATAAGCGGCAAAACTTTCGTCGATTTGGATAGCCAATTCGCGTGTGGGGGTTAGTATCAGCGTCTTGATGCCCTTATGATCCCTGTTTTGTACTTTCTCCTGATACAGGATCTGTAAAATCGGGATGGCAAATGCGGCAGTTTTACCTGTACCGGTTTGCGCGCATCCTAAAAGATCTTTTCTCTCTAATATAATCGGGATGGATTGTTCCTGAATAGGCGTTGGATTGGTATATCCCTCATGTTTTAAGGCCTTGAGGATGGGCTCAATCAATTTTAAATTTTCGAATGACATGAAATGTTTTTAATATAAAGTTCCCGCTCTATAAAAGGATATGAGATTTGGTGTAAATCAGAGCCGGTTAAGTGCGGATACATGTAAATCACATATATTGCTGCAAAGATACGGTTTTTATTTGATGGACACTAATTTGAGAATTGGCACGAATTTCACGAATGAAAGCGAATTTTCACGAATTGTAATAGATACTAATTTCACGAATAAGGGCGAATTTTCACGAATTACAAAGAGGAATTTAGCCTATGGATACAATGATAAATGGAAGTGCCTCGGATAGGGCTTACAACTGTAGAGTAGGAATAAATAATACAAGAACTTAAAATCATAACGAACGCTTCGCAACAACTTCAGCAATTTTCTCTGGATAGTGCCCATTCAACCATGTGTAATAATTTACTCTTAAACGGGTAACTTCGGCTATTCTTTCTTTTGCTGGTTTTGACTGCCAAAAAAGCACATCCAATTTATCCTCATCTTCTATGTTAACATGGTTTACTACCATAGCCATTCTTCTTTTCATAACCACGCAATTACTATTACTAAGCTATAAAATAATTGGCACGAATTCCACCAATAAAGCCGAATTTTCACTAATTATAAGGAATAGGATACTCCGTACCATAGGTATTAATAGCGATAATGCGGATACTCAATACCGATAGCGTAACAATGCCTGAAATAAAAAAAGCCGATCATTACTGACCGGCTCCCATTAATTCGTGAAAATTCGCCTTCATTCGTGAAATTAGTGAAAATTCTCAAATTCGTGAGTGAATCTATTTCTTAGCGTATTTAAAATTCTTACCGATAAATTTCGCGTTAGCGCCTAATTCTTCTTCGATACGCAGCAACTGGTTGTATTTAGCTATCCGGTCGGAACGTGAAGCTGAACCGGTTTTGATCTGACCGCAGTTTAAGGCCACAGCTAAATCGGCAATGGTAGCATCTTCTGTTTCGCCCGAACGGTGGCTCATTACCGAGGTATAACCGTTAGTTTGAGCTAAGCTCACGGCATCAATAGTTTCAGTTAATGATCCGATTTGGTTAACCTTTACCAGGATAGAGTTACCAACACCTTGGTCGATACCCATTTGTAAACGTTTTACGTTGGTTACAAACAAATCATCACCTACTAATTGTACTTTATCGCCAATTTTGTCGGTCAATAATTTCCAGCCATCCCAATCATCCTCGGCCATACCATCTTCGATAGAAATTACAGGGTATTTTTCGGCTAACTGAGCCAGGTATTCTGCTTGCTCGGCGCTGCTGCGGATAGCACCTTTTTCGCCTTCAAACTTAGTATAGTCGTATTTGCCATCAACATAAAATTCTGAGGCGGCACAGTCGAAAGCTAAACAAATATCTTCGCCTACTTTGTAACCTGCTTTTTCAATAGCTTTCAAAATGGTTTCAACGCCATCCTCGGTGCTGTCAAAAGTTGGGGCAAAACCACCTTCGTCGCCAACAGCTGTTGATAAACCTCTGTCGTGTAATATTTTTTTCAGGTTATGGAATACTTCGGCACCCCACCTTAAAGCTTCAGAGAATGAAGGTGCGCCAACCGGCATAATCATAAACTCCTGGAACGCGATAGGCGCATCAGAGTGAGAACCACCGTTAACGATGTTCATCATCGGGATAGGTAAAGTGTTAGCATTTACACCACCAACATAGCGATATAAAGGCTGACGGCTTTCCTGAGCGGCAGCTTTGGCAACGGCAAGCGAAACACCCAAAATGGCATTGGCGCCTAAATTGCCTTTGTTAGGTGTACCGTCAAGCTCAATCATTAATTTATCGATACTGTTTTGTTCAAAAACATCAAACCCTTTTAAAGCGGGGGCAATAGTATCGTTTACATTGGCAACGGCTTTTAAAACGCCTTTACCCATATATTTTGTTTTATCGTTGTCACGCAGTTCAACAGCCTCGTGTACACCCGTTGATGCGCCGGAAGGAACAGCGGCACGGCCAAGCGCACCATTTTCGGTTAATACTTCAACTTCAATAGTTGGGTTACCGCGCGAATCAAGTATCTGGCGGGCGTGAACGTTAATTATAATACTCATGTTATAAAATGTTACTGGTTAAAAAAGGTTATTAGTTAGTTGCTATCATCAACTTAGGGCAGTAATAATTAAACAATTATAATATTAACCCTCGCCTGACAAGCGCCGCTAAATTATAAAAACTTCTACAATTAAACGATGATTTACCACAATGATAACAATATTTTTGTGTACAATTTACACTAAGGTAAAATAGCCCGTTTTAAGCCTGCTTACACTGATAGAAGAAGTAGCTACCATGCTTATCATGGCAATAAATTACCCTTAGACGGAACTTGGATTGCCTGAACCGCTCATTTTAATGCCGATTTTGATGGCAGATATATTGTCTCTCCCGCCGTTTGCCCTGGCACGGTTAACCATTACAGAAAGCGGATCTGTTGATGCCAGCATGGTCTCAATCTCGTCAAAGGTTAATTCTCCGCTTAAGCCGTCCGAACACAAAAGCAAGGTATCACCATCAAGCAAATTGGTTTCTTCAAAATCAAAATAAATTTGCTGAACACCGCCGCCAAACGCGTTAGCTAATATATTGCGCGGAATGTCGGAATTGTTTAACCAATCACTTAAGCTATGGTCGTTTGTTAATTGGGCCAGTAAACCACCCCGCAAACGATATAACCTGCTATCGCCAATATTAATGATAAAGGCTTTTTTGTTGTAAATAAATAAGCTTGTAAACGTGGCGCCTAATTTATAGTAAGCAGGGTTTGCCTCCCCCATCGCATTAAGTTCCTGGTGGGTTTCCTTTATCTTAACCTCAAAATAGGTCTTGAGTTGTTCCGGATTAAGCGCGTTGCCCAAACCCGACACAGCGAGCTTCATTCTTTGCAGCACCGTTTCGCTGGCTACTTCGCCGGCCTGGTGCCCTCCCATCCCATCGGATACGGCGATCATGAAATTACGTTCACCGGCATCTATCGCATACTCGGCTGAATCATCGCGGATCACCTGGTCGCCAATGAGAATCATATCCTCATTGTTCTGCCTTACTACGCCGATATCGCATATCGCTTCTATACTAAAATTCATATTCTTTGTGTGGTGTTGGATGCAGAAGTACCCGGTTTAAAAGGCTGCTCAATTTTTAATGCAAACTCAATATTAGCCATCAATAAAAAGGCCTCGTCTTCCATCCTGATCCATTCCCCCGGAGTACATTTACCTACCTGGTTCCAACTGATGTTTGATTTAGCATATTTGGTACCATTGGTTGAACCCACATCCTGAAAAGCCCAGCCCGTAGCCGGTTCAAATTTAAACACCAGGTGCTTGCCTGATATGGCCGAAAAATTTTTAAGTTGCTCTGCATAAGCACCGGTATTCCTCCCCAGCACATCGCCGGGTTGAATATCGAGCGTTATATTGAGATTGTTGTTTGTTAGCTTTAGCCCCGGCACAACCGGCTCAACCGCGATTGGCGACGGGGTATTTAAATCACGCAACGGCGCAGGCGGCGGTGGACTATTTAAAACCGGCATTGCGGGAAGCGGCGGCGGCGTATCCGTGCCCGTAGAAATATCAAAAGATGGGCTGTTAACTGTAGTACCGGCAGGATGTAAAGTACCCACCGGGCGCAACCGCTGTTTAGCAGGTGCCAGCACTCCGCCGTCAAACTCGCAAAATTTTTGATTGCCCGGCTGGGCGCAGGTTTCGCACAAAAATATCTCTTTGCCACATTGGTCGCAGTAGCAGCTATCGGTGTCAATATCGGCTGTACAATCCAGGCATTTTATGGTTTCACTCATCAGCTTAAACAATCATATCGTCATAAATAACTTCGTTGATCATACTTGATATCTCTGTACCCTGCTGTTTTATACGGCTTAGCCTAACCGCTTGTTTTTCGAGGCTATGTTCAAATAAATTCCGAACGGTGCGCCCGTTAGCAAAGTTATTATCCCTGTTGCGATACATATCCTCAAAAAGTTGCATCGCCTTAGCGGCATCCGCCGTGGCCATACTTAATCCATTTTTGGCCAGCATCAATTTAAAAATTTCGTTCAGCTCGCCGGGCTGATAATCCTCAAAAAGGATCATCTTAGGGAAACGGGAGGCAAGCCCATCGTTAGAGGCCACAAACCGGTCCATATCGCCCGAGTAACCGGCGGCGATAACAATAAATTTCCCTTTATCGTCTTCCATCCGTTTTAACAGCGTATCCACGGCTTCTTTACCAAAATCATTGGGGTTCCCTTCGGGGATCAGCGTATAGGCTTCATCAATAAATAGAACTCCTCCCATAGCCTTATCAATTACATCCGAGGTTTGCTTAGCCGTATGGCCAACATACTGGCCTACCAAATCCTTACGGTCGGTTTCAATCAACTGGCCAACAGGCAATACCCCTAAAGCCTTAAAAACTTTGGCCAGGATACGCGCCACGGTGGTTTTACCGGTTCCGGGCTTACCCTTAAATATAAAATGCAAATTCAAGGTGGTACCGCCTGTTTGCCCGCTTGCAGCACGCATCTTTTCAATTTCTAAAAAACTGATCAGGCCGCCAATCTCATCTTTCACGGCGCGCAAACCTATGAGCTGGTTCAGCTCGGCCAACGCGTCAGCGGGTGATATTTCTTTCGCGGGTTCAAAAGGAACATCGTCCTCCATGATAGCCATTGGGTTAAATGCGAGGCCGCTGTTTTTTTGCTTGACAATGCGCCGCGATTGGGTTTGCACCATATCCTCAAACGCGTTTCGCACGGTACGCCCATTGGCAAAACGTTTATCCCGTTTATTGTAAACATCAGCCAGATAAGCCTTTATTCTCGCCTTAGCTGCATCGTCGGCAGTAAAGCCATTTTGCGCTATCATCGAGAGCATAATCTGGCTAAGCTCATCGGGCCCATAATCGTCAAAGGTAATTTTCTTTGAAAAGCGCGAGTCCAAACCTGGGTTGCTATCCAGAAAATCCTGCATTTGTTTTGAATACCCTGCCGCTATCACGATAAACTTGCCGCGGTCGTCCTCCATCCGTTTCAACAAGGTATCAATGGCCTCGCTCCCAAAACCACCCGTGCCTGAGCTTATTCCTTTTGACAGGGTGTAAGCCTCATCAATAAAAAGCACACCGCCCATAGCGCTATCAATCACTTTATTGGTTTGGGCCGAGGTTTGCCCTACGTAACCCGAAACCAGGTCTTTATCGGTGACCTCCACCAATTTGTCCGACGGTAAGATACCTAAGCCTTTAAATATTTTGGCCAGAATGCGGGCCACTGTAGTTTTACCCGTTCCCGGGTTACCTGCAAAAACAAAATGCAGGCTGATGGTCATTTTTTTGCTGCCAGCTTCGGCCCTCAGCTTTTCGCCTTGCAGAAAATCAACCATTTCGGCAATTTCAGATTTAACTCCAGCCAAACCTGTTAGTTTGTTCAAAGCGCTCAGTACCTCATCAATACCACCCGCCGGTAAAACAGCGTCTCCGCCGGGCAGGTCTGCTTCTGACAATATCCGATCATAATTTGTGGTGGGAGCGGCATTGATACGGGCTGCCCTTTTTGACAGCGCCGCTTCATAAAAATTCCGTACATCCCGGGCGTTACCAAAATCTTTGCTGCGCCTGTTAAACATATCTTCTAACAACCCGGCAGCTTTTGTTTCCGCATCGGCTGCTAACTCATAGCCTCCCTGTTTTACAAAACCCTTCAGGATCTGTAAAAGTTGTGCCGGGTTATAATCGGGCAGGTTAAAAATATTATCCTTTACCCGCGATTTCATTCCTGGATTAGCATCTATAAAATTCTGCATCGGGCGTTCGTACCCGGCAGCTATCATGATAAATTTGCCTCTATCATCTTCCATCCGCTTAATCAGCGTATCGATGGCTTCGTGGCCGTAGGTATCCTGATCGTTTTGAACCAAGGTATAGGCTTCGTCAATAAAAAGCACGCCGCCAATAGCTTCGTCGCAGGCTTTTTGCACCAGCAGCGGTGTTTCGCCAACATATTGCCCTACTAACTTGCTCCGGTCCATTTCAACCACATGCCCGCTTGATAAAATGCCCGAAGCAGCAAAAATTTCGCCGAGCTTTTTAGCAAGAGTGGTTTTACCTGTACCGGGATTACCCGTCAGGATGATATGGGCACCTATCACATCGGTTTTACCGGTTATGGTAGCATCTTTTTGTTGAAGAGAAACCAGGTTGACCAGGTTGCGGATAAATGTTTTTACGTTATCCATCCCCACAAAATCATCCAGATCAGCCAATACTTCGGTAGCTGTTTGCTGGATATACACTTCGCCCTTAATATCGTCCGCCAATAATAATTGCGGCGGGAAACGGGGATCGGGCGCCGAGAAATGATCGCTGATGATATTGTTGATCTCCTTGTTGACCAGGAAGCCACCCTTCCCTATTTTAACTGATTGCTCGGCATCACCCTGGTTCCGGAATAAATAAGCCAGCCTGTTTCGTAATTTTATTCCAAAATCTTCCTGCTGTTCATAGTGTTGATCAGCGATGATTTTTCCGGCCAGGGTTACCATCTGATCGAGTGTTAACGCCGGAAGATAAAATTTGAGATTAAAGCGGTTATTTACTTCCGGATTGGCTTTAAGGTATTCGCGGAAGCCTTCTTCTTTGGAAGCTAAAACAATAATGGGATCTGCCGCCCGGCTTTCAATAGCAGCATATAACTTATCAATAGGTGTGGATTGCCCTGGCTGATAACCGGATGGCACCAGTTGATGAACATGATCAATAAACAGGATACCGCCTTTGGCGGCATCGAGGTTGGCGGATAAATTCCGCGCAAATTCGCCAAAGTCGGCAGCGGCTATCGTCTTCATATCGGCCCTGGTAGTAATGCCGTTTTTAAACAGCACGGACGCCAATACCTCAACAATTCTGTTTTTCCCGGTTCCGGAGCCGCCCACCAAAATGGTATACAGATTACGGTTATCATAAGAAAAGCCTGCTTTGCGCATATTTACTGCAGCGCTAACTTGCTTTTTAATCTGGGCTTTTACTTCGGCAAGGCCAACTAAACCGTCCAGGTCGTCCAGTTGGATTGCCGATTGCTGACCGATGGGTTTAAGCACCTGTGCAGTAGTGATAGCCGTACCGCAGGCCTTGCAATACTTAGCAATAGGCCGGTTAGGTGTTTTACAAGCAATACACTCCATTATTGAACAGCAGTAACGGGAGTACCATCGGTTTGATCGGTCAGCATAATCCGGATACTCTCTGAAAATAATTCATCATTAATCCTTCCGTTAACACGGGTATTTAACATGTCAATTTTACCGGCCTTTTCGGGTTCAATAGCACTCCTTAATTTATCTATCTCCACATACAATTGGCTACCGCGAATAGGCACTAACGGGCGCACAAGCAATTTAGCAAACGGGACACTTAACTTTATTTTACCTATAACCCAATAACCTATAAATACATAAAAGGCAGCACTAATAGGCATACCTGCTATAAACAAAGATAATTCGAAACCCGACCATATGTTACTCAACAAGTAGGTTAAAATGACAAAATAGATTTGTATAACAGACATGGTACCCCATAATATGATAGCATAGCTTTTAAAATAAGGTTTATAATCTATTTGTAGCTTTTCCTGATCAGCTTGCAGCGTAGCGTAAGCCATGTTAATTTTATGCTCCTCGCTTGCCTTTTGAGTATTATACTTCGATTCAATTTGCTGTTTGCTTAAATCGATCTGATCCTGCTTGCGTTTAAAATCAATTAAAACAGGCAACGTAGGTAAGATAGCTTGAACCTGTTTAAAAAATTCGATTAAGCGTGCATAATACAAAGCGAATGAGTCCGAATTATCTTTGATTTTGTCCAGGTCGCTGTGAATATCATTCCGGATCTTCACATTTAAAGCCATAAGCAAAAACTCCGCAAATTGATGATCGGCCGTTTGAATTCCCTGAATGGCCCTCAGCATCTTTTCCAGGTTATCCAAAGCGTAAACAGCTACGCTGCGATTGTTATCCAGGTATTGTTTAAAAGCATTTTTGGTAATGTTGGCCAAGGCCTTTTTGTTTTCAGCATCTATGCCAGGTACCTGCCGTATTAATCCGGCTGCCTGGGTTGCCAATTGGAAGGGCTTGGTATCGGGCAAAGCCATAGCAGCCGAATAAATGCCCATAAAATTATCCTTACTTAAATTACCGCCAGCAAGCAATTGGCCAAATACCGCCGCCAGCGAAGTGGACTGGTAATTATTAAGCCAGTAATTGGCATTATTGCTATTTTTTTGCGCATCGGCAGCGGTTGTAAACTGCCCGATATTGCTTTGCAACAAAGTAATAAACGACTTAACATCGGCAGCTTCCTGCCCGTTAAGCCTGAACCCCGAAATATTAAGCACATAACGCAGGGTTTCGATATTTTGATTTTTGGCATCGCCCCGCCAGGTATTGATCCTGGTCATCAAATGGCGGTAGGTAAGATCAAGCCACAACGAAATTTTGGAGTCGGGATTAACAACTTCCTTAACCAGATCCCGATTTGAATCTACCAGTTGCTGCACATTATCATAAACTGTATTATCAAGCACCAGGTTATTATCATCCAGATCAAGAATGATCAGGTTCAGCGCCCTCTCGGGTACGTAAAGCATAAAATATTTTTGATACTTGCTAACCCTGTCTTCAAAGCCACGTGTTTCAAAAAACAGATACAAGTCGGTCCTCGGGTTTTTCAGATGCTCGCGGTAGTAATTAAATTTGGCTTCAACATGCCTTGCAATATCTTTAATGCTATTGCAAACCGTTCCGTCGTAGCCTTTGAATGATCGCTCCCTATCTAAAGTGTAGATAGCTTTTGTAACACCTGCGGCGGCATTTTCGGCTGTATTATTCGGAAACTCCTTTTCAACAATGTACAATAACTCGCTGTACATATCCTGCGAGTTATTTTTTACCCAATCTGGTATGGCTCGCGAGTATAATTGGCGGGTGGCCTTCTTCCTGTCATTGTCCATTAGCTCGGCCAGTTCTTTGGGCTCGTCAATAACAACGTTTTTCAGGTCGTCCCATTCGTAAGGCTTAAATTTTGCGCGATTGCTGGTTTGATGTACCTCTACTGCCTCGCCCCTTAGCCATTTGTTAACTTCTTCGTATCCCCAGCGTTTGGGCGGCTCGGTTGTAATCAGGCCTTTAATCAGGGTCTGCAGTTGGCTATCCATATCGGCGGGGATAATTACGCGGCCCTCAATCTTAATACGCATGGCCATAAATTCGGCAAAATCCCTAAAGGGGTCGTGCCCCAGCCAAAGTTCCAGTAAACTAATACCCAGGGCATAGTAGTCTACCTTTTTATCAAGCGTAGTTTGGTTATTGATATTAGTAAAAAGCTCGGGCGCAGCGTAAGCCGTAGTGCGGTTAACGCTTGTTGTAAAGCGGTAATCGGCCCCGGCCTGCAAGGCCGACGAGATACCAAAGTCGCCCAGCACAATTTCATCCTTAGCAGCAGTACGAAAGAAAATATTAACGGGCTTTATATCGCGGTGAATAATTCCGTTTTGATGGCAGGCGTTAAGCGCCTCTGCAATTAAGCCTGCGTATTTTTTTATCTTTCCAAAATCCTTCAAAGGCATAAGGGCATCCATGGTGCCGCCTGTCATATATTCGCTCAACTCAAAAAAACGATCCTGGTAAATGCCCGAATCCAGCGGGCTCATAATGTCTTTCCGTTTGAGTGCGTGGAGTTTGGTTATAATCTCGTCCTTCGGTTTATAGTTCGAAAAATAGTATTTAAGTACCACTTGTTCTTTATCCCCCTGCACCAGGTAAATTTCTGCCTCACCCGAACTTGTAATCAGCTTCGCGATGGTAAAATCATGCCCGTTAAGGTTGATCTGTACGCCCGGAGCTAAATGTGTTGGCGCAACGTTTCCCGAACTTATAATTCCCTGATCAGCATCGGGCAGGCCTGCTCCGCTGCCAACAATGGTGGTATCCGAGATTCTGCTGGTAGAACCTGCCGACGAGTTATCGGATAAACGGCTTGTGGCATTGCTGTTATTAGCTGGGATAATACCATCGTCGCCAATTCTTTGAGTACTCATTTTAATATTTTATGCTTTTTTTATATCTCGTCGTAAACAATCTTCTTCTCTGTGCTTGTGCTAAAATCGGTAACCCATACTCCTCCCAGATAAGGGCGTTCACAATTTTCGGGGCGGGGATGCACCAGGCCTGCAAAATTACATTGCCAGCCTACCACTACCGGAGTTACCGTCTCCACAGTTCTGATCTGCGGAATGGTAACGCGCAGGCTGGTATAAAATTTACGGGCTTCCTGGTTACTACTAAAGGCTCGCTTTTGCAGGGCGGCAATTTTGCTTTCAAGCTCAGCCCTTCGCTGCTCAAGTGCCATTAAATCGGGTAATTTAGCCGCCTGGTCTGCCAAACTCAAAGCTTCGCTCACATCTTTGTTCTTAGCGGTGCCAAAAGTGAATTTGGGCTGGGGGGCTGATTCCTGACCGACTTTCTGTTCCGCCTTGCCATCCTGTTGAAAACGTTCTTCGTATTTTTCAAGCTCGCTCAACCAGGCGGTATCTGCAGGCGGCTCCGTTTTTTTTGTTTGCGATGGCGATATGCCAGCCGTATCAGCATTCAAGGTATTGATCTGTTGCAAAATCTCAACCACTTCGGGCATGGTTTTAAATTGCTCCAGGTAGCCAGCGGCATCCCGGGATACGGTGTTTGTACACTGGGGGCAAAAATCAAATATAGAATGCGTACCACATTGCTTACACACCATACCTTCGGGCGGGTTACCGCAGGTGCCGCAAAATTTTTGCCCCGGCTTAACAGCCGCGTAACAAAAACAACATTGGCCCTCTAATTGCCACGCGCTGCAGCTTTCGCAAATATCGGCACCTGCGATGGTTGTATGGCCACAATGCCTACATTTACCGGAGTTTTGAGTTTCCTGTTCAGCAGCCTGGTTTTGCTTAACCTGAAAATTATTTTGTTGTTGCTGGTTGACCATGAGGTGCAGAACTCAATTTGATGTATTTAATCAGTTGTGTGGTATCGCGGTCGGCGTTCATGCTTATCGTGTCCCCGGTTAACTTAAACCGGTAATGTAAATCCGGCTGCTTCTTCACAGTTGCTTTCAGGCTGATTTCGCCAGGGATATCAGGGTTAATGGGCGTCTTTTTAAAATAGTGTGCCATACTGGTTGATATTCGCTTCCATTGGTCATCCCTTAGAAATGAAGGTACCTCATCTCCCGAAAATTCATAATTTAAAGAAACGGCTTTCAGGCTGTCCTTGCTGTTATAGTTAATAAATAAAGAATCGTTAACAAGCCTAATGGTATCTTTTAAAGCCAGGTTTACATAGGCGCCATTTCTTAATTTGTGTTGATCTTTTTCAAAAACCATTTGAGTCATTGAAAGGATAAATGTGCAATGAGCAACAATAAGAGCCGGTATGATTAAAATCATCATTTTCTTATTGAAATCATCAGGCCTGGGCGCTGGGGTTTTAATCCATAAAAAAACCGCGTAAGCAATTAGGGGAATAGGGACTACACTACATATAACGCGCAACAAAAAAAGGAATATCATAATGATAAAGTTGATGAGCTAAATATAAAATTTAATTTTTCAATTCATTATACGCTCATCAAATTACAACACCAAGAAAAAACAACAGGCTGATTTACAATTACACTGAATTTGCAAACCAACCTGTAATTTTGAATGTAGAAACTATTGTAGCCCTTAACCTATTCCCATTTAAAGGTTTTTACAGCTATCGTGTAAATGATGATCAGCCATACCAACAAGATCAGGATCTGATGCCAAACATCAAATAATCCGGCACCTTCAAAGGCTACTTTGCGCATGGCATCGTTCAGGTAAGTTAGCGGGAGCGCCTTGCTGATAGGCTGCAGCCAGCCGGGGAAAGCGCTGATGGAGAAAAACGTACCCGACAGCAAAAACTGGGGTAAGGTAATAATATTGGCTATCGGCGGCACACTGCTCTCGTTTTTGGCGATGCCCGATACCACAAAGCCAAAGCCCATAAATACGATGAGCCCCAGAACCGAGAGTGCCAACATGTTTAACACGGTTACAAAACCATGTATTAAGGTAAAGCCAAAAGCAAAATGCCCGATGCCTATAATAAATAATGCCCCGACGAGCGAAAAAATGATCCGTGCCAGCATTTCGCCCAGTACTATACTGTAGCGTTTTACCGGTGTGGCAAAAAAGCGTTTGATAACCAGCGTAACCCGCAAACTCAGAAAAACAAAGGCCGTACCGAACACGCCGCTGCTTAACAGCGAGAAACCCAGCTGGCCGGGTAAAATAAAGTCGATGGTTTTATAAACGCGCCCGGTTATGGTTGATTCGTGCAGGGCGGCAACAGCGGGCGGCGGTACAGCGCCTTTAGGCTGGTTGGCGCTGGCCAGGATAGGAATTAACAATAAAGAGCGGAAAAACTGCCCCTTCTCGCGCGAGGCGCCGGTGTATTTTACATCAACCGTAAAAGGTGGTGTTGCATTTGCGTTCTTCTGTATTTTGATCAGCGCATCTGTGCGGCCCTTTTCAAGGTCTTGCATCAGTTCGGCATCGGTTTGGTTCACAATTAAGTTAGCGCCGCCGGTCTTTTTCAAGGCACGGTAAATATTATTGGCCGTGTCTGATCCATTCATTACGCCCACATCTACCTTAAAGCCTCCGCTGCCTCCGCCTATAAATCCAAATACCAGGATAAATATCAGTGGAAAGGCCAAACTAAAAACCACGGCCGAGGGGCTGCGTGTAATGGAACGGAAACTGGCCCGGGCAATAGCCAGCGTAGCCTTGGTGTTGCTGTATGATTGGTTCATAGCTAAGTTCTATTTTCTCCGGTAAACGGAATCGCTTCAATCCGGATCTATTATTTTATCTGATTTTTAATTCGATGATGAGTTTGGCTACCTATGCCTCTCTTAAATCCTTACCTGTTTTATGGATAAATACGTCTTCCAGGTTGGCTTTCTTAACTTGTTTATCCCGCTCGAAGCCCGAGGCCACCAATTCGTCAATAAAGTTATCGGGCGTGTTAATCCCTATAACATGGCCGCCATCAACAAAGGCTACCCTGTCGCATAATACTTCAGCTTCGTCCATGTAATGGGTGGTTATGACTACGGTGGTGCCGTTATTCCTGATCTCGCGGATCAAATCCCAAAGGTTGCGGCGCGCCTGCGGGTCGAGGCCGGTAGTAGGTTCATCCAAAAAAACAATCCGCGGGTTATTGATCAGGGTGGTAGCGATAGAGAAACGCTGCTTTTGCCCTCCCGAAAGCTCTTTGTATTTGGCTTTGGCCTTATCGGTTAAGGCTACTTTCTCCAGCATCGCTATTGGGCTTACTGTTACGCCGTATAAGCCGGAAAACAGATGGATCAGTTCGGTTAAATTCAGGTTAGGGTAATAGCCGGCTGCTTGCAGTTGCACGCCTATTCTTTGTTTAATGCTCGCGGCATCGGTGTCAATGTTAAAACCATCAACCACAATATCGCCCGAGGTTTTATCGCGAAGGGTTTCAATAATTTCGAGAGTTGTGGTTTTGCCTGCGCCATTAGGGCCAAGCAGACCGAAGATCTCGCCTTCGTAAACTTCAAAGCTAATGCCGTTTACAGCGGTAAAATCGCCGTATTTTTTAACCAGGTTGTTTACGGTAATAATAGGGTTATTTGCCATGTCGTAAAAATCGGTTACTTAATTGAAATAACCATATACTTTTCGGCGAATAGCATAATTTTTACGGTAAAAAAACGTTTAATAGCGGCTGAAAGATTTGGAATAAAAAACTTCAACATTTAAAGATTAATTTCAACCCTTTTTCCGTTCGCCCATCCTTTGGCAATCGTAGTATTATTTTTTCCTTCGTAGGTTTCCACACTATCAAAACCCATTTTAATTGGCATACGTCCGTTTGTATCAATCAGGTATATCTTTTTTTTATGATAAATTTTGCCGTAGTTCCAGTTATAGTCGCCTATACCTCCTCCTGTAATGGCCATCTGAAAGATTATTTTTCCTCTATAGTTAATGAAACCATATTTATTGTAATTCCTTATTACCGATACACCATTTTTAAATCCCCAAAACTCATCAAATATTTGATTGATTACCAGCTGGCCTTTTTTATTAATCAAACCATACCGATTTTTGATTTTGACTATTGCTACCCCTTTATAAAAAGGTTGAGCTTCTTTATATTTTGGTTTGATGATCCAGTTTCCCTTATTATTCAATATATCCGTATAAACTATCTATTTTAACACGTGCGGAATGGTCGGAAATAGAGAGGTCCTCAAAAACAGGCCTAAAAAGAATTTTACCTTTTGTAGTGATCAGCCCATATTTCTTAAACACATAACCGGTGCAATCTCCACAATCCAATTGATGCCCTCCCGAGTCAACCCTAATTAAATCATCTCTGCTGTAATCTTCTATATAATCAAATTGTGCCTGTAATATTACATTTCCTTTTAAATCAAGTAAACCTGATTTTCCGTTTAACCTGTATACCTGGTAGCTCTCATTACTTGCAACAGAATCAACCGACGATAATATCGACCGGTTTTTTCTTTCCGCCGTTTTACTATTGCAGGCAGTAATAAAAATAAAGAAACATAAAAGGCATACGCGCATAAAAATCCTATTGATGTTTTTACTGATATTAAATTGACTCTGTCCCAGCACGATGGCAATGACTTGCATACCTAAATATACCAAAAAACAACACTGATAAATAGCAACAACGAATTTGATTGCCACCCGGCAATAAACGAACGTACATCAAGCTCCTTTTCAACTTTTTCCGCCCATCTTCAACTCACTTTCCGATTTTAATACTTTGTCTCCATTCTCCTGTGCTATCAAAAAAGCGGGCTTATCTTTGGTAGCATTGCGTTTTATTTTACCACCTTTAATGGTTTTTTGTACCGGCTCAACAAATTTTTGCTTTATCGTACCCCCGGCTTCTGATTTACCCCACTTCCAGTTAACGGGATCTCCCTTTTTCATCATCTGTCGTTTGCTTATATCTACAACCCGGTAACCGGACAAGATGTTTGAGTTTAAAACTTGTATATTAAAACCTACGCAGCAGTCAACCAACTACTCATTTTTTCCGTAAAAGTATATGGCTTATATTTTTTATTGATTATTTTGCACCATATTAAACCCCTTTCAAAACGGTATGTTATTTAATTCTATTGAGTTTGCCATCTTTTACATACTCGTAACCACGTTATATTTTGTTATTTCCTACAAATTCAGGTGGATAATTTTACTGGCAGCCAGTTGTTATTTTTATATGGCGTTTGTGCCGATATATATTTTGATATTGGGGTTCACCATCGTTATTGATTACTTCGCCGGTATCTATATCGAAAAACAACAAAAGCCGCGTTACCGTAAAATGCTTTTAATGGCCAGTTTGGTAGCCAATATCGGCATCCTGGCAGTTTTTAAATACTTCAACTTCATCAATCTTAACATCGATTTTCTTTTCCAAAAGTTCGACTTACATAACCCCATACCCTATTTAACCATATTATTACCTATCGGTTTATCCTTCCATACCTTCCAGGCTATGAGCTATACCATCGAGGTATATCGTGGCAACCAAAAAGCCGAAAAACACTTTGGCATTTATAGTTTATACGTGATG
This sequence comes from Mucilaginibacter paludis DSM 18603, assembly GCF_000166195.2. Taxonomy (NCBI): domain Bacteria; kingdom Pseudomonadati; phylum Bacteroidota; class Sphingobacteriia; order Sphingobacteriales; family Sphingobacteriaceae; genus Mucilaginibacter; species Mucilaginibacter paludis. Next base: position 4,959,351 of record NZ_CM001403.1, on the reverse strand, counting down.
TTTTATCCGCAGTTGGTTGCCGGCCCTATTGAAAGGCCACAGAATATTCTATACCAGATGCATACCAAATACCCGTTCAATTATAACCTGATGGTATCGGGTTTAAAAATGATGCTTTGGGGATTTTTTAAAAAACTGGTTATCGCCGACAGGCTTTCCATCTTTATTAACTCGGTGTATAATAATCCCGACCTGCATAACGGCACTACCATTGTTATTGCTTCGCTTTTTTTCGCAGTTCAGATCTATTGTGATTTTTCAGGCTATACCGACATCGCTATCGGCTGCGCCAAAACCATGGGCTTCGATTTGATGAAGAACTTTAACCGCCCTTACTTTGCAACCAATATCCAGGATTTTTGGCGCAGATGGCACATTTCGTTATCAACCTGGTTCCGCGATTATCTGTACATCCCTTTAGGCGGAAGCAAGGTTTCTACAGGCAGGCGTTACCTTAACCTGTTCATCATCTTTTTAGTGAGCGGTATATGGCACGGCGCTAACTATACCTATATCATTTGGGGTGCACTTCACGGCTTATATTCGGTAGTTTACGTCATCATTAAACCCTATCTGCGTAAAACTCCCGAAAACGAATTTGCAGCTACGTTAATGCGTATGGGCAACATTGCTTTAACCATTACCTTTGTAACCTTTGCCTGGATATTTTTCAGGGCCAACTCCGTTGCCGATGCCTTTAAGCTCATTCATAATTTACGCACCTTTGGCGCCACTCCATTTTTTGGCGATGGCATCAGCAACTTTGCCCACTCCATTTTAGCTATCGTTATCTTACTTATGGTTGAATACAAAATGGAATACCTGCCGCAAAAGTTCAATTTTTTTACTTCCCACAATATTGTGGTGAGGTGGGGCTCCATAGCGCTCACTGTTTTTTTATTGCTGATACTTGGCGTATTTAATGGTGGCCAGTTTATATATTTTCAATTTTAATGGAAAAGAGAAGTGTTATTAGATTCCTGACCAGGTTGGCCATTTTTTGCATCATCCTGATTGTGATTGACCGGATAGTAGGATTTGCATTTAAAAAAGTATATTTCAGCCAGCGTGTGGGCCAGTTTAGCCAAACCACCTACGCCATTGATAGCGCCCGCCAGGATATCATGATCTTCGGCAGCTCAAGGGCTGTCCGCCATTACTCATCGCCTATTATAGCTCAAGGCTTAGGCTTAAGCTGTTATAATTCCGGTCGCGATGGGCAAATGATCCCCTATTCGACTGCTGTACAGGAAGTATCGCTCAACAGGCATAAACCCAAGCTGATTATTTTAGATATTAATCCATGGGAATTGGCTGTTAACCCATCTAAGTACGAAAAACTCACTATCTTATTGCCTTATTGTAACGAGCATCCCGAGCTGATTAAATACATTGCCGAAGTGAGCGAGTTTGAACGCTATAAACTGTTCTCGCAAACCTACCCTTATAACTCCTCTATATTTATATTAGGCACCAACGCTTTACTCCCTAATTCGGTAAAAAAAGATAGTAGCGGGTATTTGCCACTGGAAGGCCGGGTTACCGAAGCTTATGTAACCAATTACTTTGAAGCGATGAAAGCCCGCTTGGTTAAATTGAAAGAAAAGCATGAGGTACCGGAGGATAAAGCAGTGGGATATTTTAAACGTTTTTTGGATAATACCGCTAAAAATAATATCAAAACGCTGGTGGTGATATCACCCACTATTTTAAAAAATCCATTTTACCTGGATAACCAAACTATCGAAAAAGAGCTACTCATTAATATCCTTAAACAATACTCCAATGTAACCTTTTTGGATTACTCTTCTGATGACCGCTTTAATAATCATCCGGAAAAATTTTCCGACGAATTTCACATGAATAAACAGGGCTCACAACAGTTTTCGAGAGACATTACGGAGTATATTAAGGCGCACCATTTGATTGAGTGATAGCCTTAATGGTGTATTAAGCTTTGCTTTTTAGTTTTTAAAAGCTGGTCGCCTCAGAAAAAGGCCAGATAGCAAAGTGTGCATATAGCGGCAACGAAGAACCGCAATGGGTATATAAATCAAATTCGGTGAGCCCATCAGGCTACGTTAGAAATTGCTTCGTGCCCCCACGGTAGCATCAGTAACACAAATACCACCGGTTACTGAAGCAACAACTTTAAACTAAAGCCAAAGTTAGCAAAGGATGTATTAAAGGCCTGCGAGGTGTAAGGCTTGGTGATTGTTGAATCATAGAAAACGCGAAGGTTAAACCGCTTATTAATCATGTAATCAACAGATGGCCTTACGGCGATATTTTGTGACCCGGAGGATACTTCCGCGGATTGGATATCGGCACGGTAAATTAAAGTTTTGGTATCGTTGATTGAAAAGTCAAGCTTAAAATTCATATCGTTATTAAGCAACACATTTTTAAACAAGCCGAATGGAAACCTAAAGTGGTTAGTGCGGTAGCCGAAACCAAATACCGTGTTGCTTTCGTTTTGCTGGGCAAGCTGGCTGTTAGCCAGGCTCAGGCTTAACGTGCGGCTTTGCCTGTATTCCAGATTAGCCGTCATGCTGTTGTGGAAACGGATATCCATCCCCAGCAAAGGCACAAACTGCTCAAAAATTGTAATTTGCGAGAATTGGTAAAAAGGTAAAAAATCGTTATTGGCATCGCGTACATCTACACCGCCATTGGCTTCATGATAGCGCTGCAAGGAGCTAAATCCGTTTACGTTGTAGCTTGAGCGGTAGCCGTGCCTCAAATCGAACGAATCAAATATTTCCGCAAAGAATGGCATATGGCCTAAACCGCTGTACGAAATTTGCCAGTTAGGTATCGGAATATTCGGAAAGCCGCCTGTTTTTACATTATTGGGATCCTTGCCTGAATAAGCCGCCAAGAAGGCATCAACCAATACATTTTGCGAGTTTGGCCCGTAACCATCGGCATAGCCGCCGGTGATGCCTGCCGAATTAGGATTTGATCTACCTAAACGCTGCGAGACAACTGCCCTGTTGTCTAAAAATTTCTGGAAGGTGCTCGATGTATTATCAATACCTGATGTTTTGCCGAAGGCCGTAGCGATGGAAAGGTATGACACGCTATAATCCCCCGATGTAATTGGGCTCAAATCTTCAAAGCTATTGGTTAGGGGTGAATATTTGAAATTGGTTTGGTAATTAAGATTGCGCGTTTTAAAGGCGGTTAGTTCAATCCGCAAATCGTGCGTTGGCTCAATGGTGGCCTTAAAGTGCATATCCTCATTGAAGGTAGTTACATACAGCTGATTTTGTAAAGTATCGGTACTTATCCAGCCATTGGCTACCGCCTTACCGCGAATATCGGCTTGGCTGCCTAACAAAAAGCCTATGCCGGGGGCATTATAGTTAGGATCGGCACCATAAAAATTTGTACCAGGCAGGTAGCCCGGTAAAAAAGTACCCTCAGTACGATTGTAAGAGCCGCTGATATTTTTAACGCTGGTTAACAGGCCCAATAAAAAGCTACCCATACCGCCCTTGTTGTTCGGATCATTAGCCTTACGCAAAAAACTAAACTTATTATATAAAGCCAACAGGTTTAGGGTAGGGTTCAACTGAATAGTGCGGGAGTTTTGGATACTGTTACCTACATTATAAGCCGGATCGGTGATGGAGAAGAGGGGCTCAGTTTTCCATTCAAACTTTGTGCTGTAATGAGCTATCATACTGGTCCAATCCAGTCCCGGGAGTTTATTGATAGGCACCGTATAATTAAAATTTAAATTATGATTGTAGTCGGTAGTGCGGCCCAGCTTTTTGAGGTTATTCCACAGGGTATCCTTTTTTAAACCGTTGATGCGGCCTGCAGGCTCATCAACCACAGCCAGGTTGGTAGCATCAATATCCATGGTGAGGGATTTGGACAGATTCCAGCCGATACCGTAAACCCTCGTGATCAGGAAATTTTTATTGAAGCTTGTGCGCAGATCCTCACTGATGGGGATAGCACCGGTTGTATTGTTATCGCGTAGCGTATTTTCAGAATAAAACCGGTCGAAATCAATCCGGAAGTTTAACCTCGACGGCAGCAAGCTGTAATTAAAATCGCGAAATATGGCCAGCAGATTATTTTTGATGATTTTTTGGAAAGGTGCATAATACCTGGGCTGGTTGGTATAATTATAGGCCAGGGCTACCTTGTATGTTTTTTGCAGGGCGTTTTCGGTCGTAAAATCATGGTGGTCGTATTCGGTGTAGGCATAGGTAGCGCTCAGGTTTTCCACATCCCAAACGTGGTTTGGCGACGATGGATTTGTTTTTACCTTATGTACATTGGCCAGGTTTATACTTTTACGGGTTGTTAAATCTACAATGCGGCTTTGGATGGAATCGCTTTGAGTTTTGCTGAGTCCTTTTATTTCGTCCTTCACTTTAATGTCACCAAGCGATGGGTCGTATTCCGGCGTGCTTAACTGCGATGATACATCTACGTAAAGAGGGATACGCATCCCGGCTTTTTCAGGGAAAAACTTACCTAATTCCATATTGGTAGCAATATCAAAATTGCGCGTATCATTCATATTGCGCGAGCTTACGCGCTGGTCTATACCTCCAAAGCCGGCCGTTGTTTTACTTCCGGATACGGTAACATCGGCAAAATCGGCAAGTTTGGCATTTAAGCGCGCCGTGGCAGCCCATCCGCCGTGTTCGTCAAAATCGGTAAGGCGCAACTCGTTAAACCATACAATGGCCGACTTATCCAGGCCATCATCCACACCCGACGCCGAATTGTTTTTATACGGATTACGCACCCCCAACATAATAGTGCGTAAACGGCTCAGATCGGGCTGCCCTTTAATGGTGATCTTATTTTTACCATCCGTAAAGGTGTAAGGTATATCAGACCGCCAATTGGCCCTGTTACGGGCAAGCTTGGCATTAGTTAGCAGGGACAGATCCAGATCTAAACTATTTGCTGTTGGCCATATGGCAGAAGGATCGCTGGTGCCAGGCTGCGTTACTTTTAAGGGTATCTCGTACTCGTAGTAATTGTCGATGTAATCCGTGCCCAACCTGATAAAAGCACTGATGTCGTTATCCTTTAAACCTGTAGCACCCACCTGCTCGGCATGTACAAACATCTGGATATGTTTATAGGAGCGTAAATCGTTATAAAAAGTTTTAAAGGTAGCTCGCGAATAACCATCGCGAAGCTGCTTAACCGTAACGGATAAAGATTGTTCGTTTAGCTGAACGTTAGTAGCCAGGTTATTATAATCGCGCTGGCGCACAATGCCCGGCGGCACAACGTACGGGATAGGGCTGCGGGTTCCATTCTCTTCGATATTAACCGTACCTACATCAATGGTTGAGTTATCCAAACCGGGGGTAGTCAAAGCTGGGTCGGCAATTACGTTAACCGGGTTATTTTCGGTATTAAAGGCTCGCCATTCTCCCCGTACCAGTTGCAAGGCAGCAAAACGCAAAACAGCTGTATCGGCAAAATTGGTCATAAACATCCTGATGAAACGGATGGCCTTAAAATCCTGAATATTGCCGACTTTGGATTGATAATCGCCGATGGGGATACGGAACTGATACCAGTTTACCGTTTGGGTTGATCCGTTGGCTAATTTAACCGTAGCAGCAACCTTGTCTGTGATATAGTTTTGCCCCACAAGCATATCCTGCGGGCGGATAGACACTTTATATTGAAAATACTCGTCGGCCTCGCTCATCGTATTATCGCGGTTAACATCCTCGCCATCCGGTAAGGAAGTGGAGGCCGAATTGGCAATACCTAACTCAGCCTGAGATTGTTGTGATGTTTTGGAGTTACCTTCGGTACCGTTATACTTGGCATAGCGCTGTAAAATACCGGCGCGGTTTTGGTCCAACGCCCCCCCACGAAAATATTGAAAATCATCTCCGGATGGGTCGGCGGCAAAATCGTTGCCGGCCTGTGTAGTGAGCTGCCCTTTAACCTGCTGCACAATGCTGGCAAACTTGTTACGCTCGTCGGCATCATTCATCCCGTCAAGGCCCACATCTTGCAGAATACGTGAATCCGGATTATTATCAAACGAATTTACCACAGGTTGCAGCTTAGGCACGCGGCCCCATATCGTTTCGTCAACCTTACTCAGGTCGCCGTCAACAGGCAAACCATTCTCCAAACTTTTGCGCCCGTCTCTTAAAATATCTTCGGTAATACTTCCCAGGTTGAAGTACAGATCGCCACCCTGTGAGTTTGGTTTATAGATATATGGATCGAGCATCCAAAACTCAATATAGGCCACATTAAGCGATTCAAAATCGTTCACATCAATTCGGCGGAACATACCGCCCCAGCGGCTTTTAGGATTTTGTAGCGTTCCGTCACTGTTGATACCGGTAGTGCTAAAGTTGTATGGCCCGCGCACGGTTGGATAAAAAGCCATATCCAGTGTGGCCAAAGCCAGCGGCGTACCCGTGATGGATTGCTTGTAGGGATAAACTTCCTGCTCGTACACCTGCCTTACATAGTGGTTGGATAACTCGTTACTGGCGTTAGCCAAAGGTGGCGAATCACTGTTTGACCTGTTGTAAAAAATGGGGTCGATATTGTAGAAAGCAAGCCGGGCACGGTTGTAACCATAACTTAACGACAGGGAGTTATATTCGGAAAAAAGCTGCGGCGTGGCCGATATTTGCCAATTGGTAGCGCTTTTAATATCAATGAGCGAGCGGCTGCTCTCAAAATCATCCAGGTAGGAGGTGCCGTTAGCACCCGCGAAATTCAAGGCGCTTGGGTGCCCTGGGATTAACTGGGCAAACTCTCCGCTAAAATTTACCGACGACGGTGCTTTAGTAGAGATAAAGGGAATTTTATCAACCAGCCGGGTTAACATGCGGGATGACGAACTGTAATTGGCATCAAACCCGTAAATGGTGTTAGAAATAGGCTCATCGCCGATGCTTATTTTTTGTGTGATGGGCTGTTCGCTTAAATGCATCACCGTAGCACCTATACTGAGTTTATTATCCACCTTATAATCAAACCGGGAGCCGAAAAGGGATCGTTGCTGCACACCGAATAACTCGTTATTCTCTACGTTGATAGTAATAGGCTGCCCGGATGCCAATAACGACTGGTTTAAAATGCGGATACGGCCGGCATTGTAATCTACCGTAAAGTCATTACCTTCAACCAGTTTATAACTCCCGGAGGTAGCCACAACCGAACCTTGCGGAATGTTAATGGCATTTAACTGGTATTCCGATCCGGACTGCGATGTATACGTACCCTTAATTACATACCGGTTGTATTGCGGAAAAAACTGCTGGGCAATGGTTTTGGTAGAATCATACAGCGGCTGATAAACATAACGCTTGATCAGGTCCTGCTCGCTGGGAAGAAATTGCTTGGTGAGGTCGGAACCAAACGGCTCCAATACCGGAAACATGATGCGTCCGTTTTGCGAATCGATGGTGACACCTTCTAAAAAATCGAAATAACCATCCGGCTGTTTCTGGCTTTGCTGGTTTAAATTGTCCAGATCCGTCAGTTGGAGCCACAGTTTATTTTTGGTGTTCTGCCCTTCCAGCATCATCGGCTGTTCAACCCCGGTTTTATCGTCTAAGCGGGTAATGCTTAATTTAAAATCACTGGAACTGATACCAAAGGCCCCCAGCGAATAGATGTTTTTCATCATCAGCTTCCAGGTTGGCAGGTTGGTTTTTAATATTTCGTTCTTCAACAATTTAGTGAACAGTACCTTGGGCGTAGTGGCATCAACCTTTGCATCTGTAGAAAACTCACCCACCTGGTACTCCTTACCATTATAAGTATAGCGGTAAGCAACCGCCAACACTTCATCATTATTGAGCGGATAGTTTAAGGATATATACCCTAACTGCGCATGCAGTGTAAACTCTTTGTCGGTAAGCTTACGGGCATAAGTTAGTTTTGAATAATTGTCGGTAGCGCCGGTAGACTGGAAATAAGTGTTCAGAGCGTTCGAACTGGTTAACCTTGCATCAGCGGGCAAGTTAGCTAACAGCGTATTTGATTGCTGCGTAAAACCCGGGCCATTAAAGCCGGCAGGTAAAGCCGAGCCTCCACCCCTTATCAGGCTGCTATTATTCGGCCTGTTTTCGCCGAGATCCAGGAAGCCCACAATATCACGCGAATCGGTAGTGCTGTTGTTGCGGTTGGTTGTCCATACCTCAATTTTGGTGATGGTAATATTGGAGTTGATGATAGGAATATTGGCCAGCGCCTTATCGTAGTTATCCCTAAAATATTGTGCTAAAAAATAATGCTTGTTAGCCTCATAATCGGCTGGGGTTAACCTAAACGCGGCTTGTTGCGAGCCATTGGTAATGGTGATCTGTTGCGATTGTGAGCGTTGCTGAGAAAATATGCTGGTTACATCCAACTTACCGAACTTCAATTTTGTTTTTACACCAAATAAGGCTTGGCTGCCGGTTATCAGCGTGGTGTTTAAAGGCATACTTACGGTACCGGCCTCTATCTTCTGGATAATTTCGTCGGGCTTACCGGTATAATCCAATTTGATCTGGTTCTCAAACTGAAACTGTGCATCGGTATTGTAATTGGTATTGATCTTCAGCTTATCGCCTATGGTACCCGTCACGTTCATTTGAATGTGCTGATCAAAGTTAAAGTTGGCCTGGGTACGCTGTGTGCTGTTAAATAAGGGATTCTGGTTGGTATTAACCTGCCCTGCAAACACCATTTCGGCCGAGCCCTGCGGGCGGATATCGATAATGTTGCTGCCGAATATTTGCTCAAAGGTGTGGCTGCGGATCTTGATCTGAGGGATAAAACCCGGTTGTTGCGAGGCATAAGCATAGTTATCGGCCAGCTGCTTCCAATATATCTTTTGGGTTTCGCGCTGTTTCAGCTCTATGTATTGCGAGAAAGTAAGGTATTGAACGGGACGAAAAAGCAGGTTACCTACTTTTTCGGTAAGGATATAGCGATTGCTTACCGCATCGTATTCGATGGTGCGGACCAGGTTTGGCGGGTCGGGCTGAAATATGCCTTCTTTAGCCTTCCCGTTATTGGTTTTATCAATTTTAATTGGATACTTTGCCGACGAGGAATCCTTTTTTAATACAGAACCCGTTTGCGCATGCAGTTGCATACTGCCAAACATTGCAGCAAAAAACACAATGCAGAAAGCAAGCTTCCAGGTAAAAACGTTAATCAATTGGATAAGTAAATTTGTTTCAGTAATTATAAATTTTTAAGGGCAATTTTTATTAATTGCTCTACTGTTAAATTGTCTGTTGTCGACTTGATGGCATTGTCTAAAGCCTTTTCTCCAACGTTTTTAGCAAATCCCAGCATAACCAGGGCCGAAAGAGCTTCATCTTTCGCCGTGTGAATTACCGGAACATTAATTAATGTATCCGGACCATCTTTACGCAGCTTATCCTGCAGCTCCAGAACGATGCGTTGTGCCGATTTGGGGCCGATGCCTTTGATACGCTGAATCAGGGGTACATCACCTTTAATAATTGCATTTTGTATTTCGGCAGGGGTTATAGATGATAAAATCATCCGCCCTGTATTAGCACCAATACCCGAAACCGATATCAAATGCAAAAAAAGCCTCCGCTCACCTTCATCAGCAAAACCGTACAAAGTGTGCGCATCTTCTTTTACATGCAGCCAGGTAAAAAGTTTACAGCTCTCTTTATCCGATATGTTTGAATAGGTGTTTAACGATATGTTAATGTGGTAGCCAACGCCACCGGCATCGATAATTACGTAGGTTGGGCATTTGAAAGCTAATTTTCCATTGATATATGCGTACATATCTATCCTTACATGATGTTATTGGCCGGTAAGCACGCCCTTAACAGGCGCAATTACCGGCTGACTAATTTAACTAATAATTACATCAATAAAGTGTCATCAATATTATAATTACTTCAATTTTTTATCATTCATTTAGCAACTGTTTGTGCTGCCTCTTTTTCCTGCGCATCAACTACGGCTATGGTAACCATATTCACAATTTCGCGCACAGAACTGCCCAACTGTAATACGTGAACTGATTTTTTCATACCCAGTAAAATAGGGCCAACAGCTTCTGCACCACCCAATTCCTGCAATAGTTTATAGGCAATGTTACCCGATTCAAGATTAGGAAATATAAGGGTGTTGGCAGGCTCGCCAACCAGGGTTGAGAACGAGAAATTATCCTGAAGTAAGGTTGGGTTAATGGCAAAGTTAGCCTGCATCTCGCCATCAATCACCATGTCCGGATATTTTTCGTGCAATATGCTTACTGCCTCGCGGGTTTTTTCGGGAATGATGCCGTCGTTAGAGCCAAAGTTAGAGTACGACAGCAGGGCCACGCGGGGCTTAATATTGAATTTTTTAACCGATCGCTCTATCAGCACGGTAATATCTACTAAATCCTGAGTGGTTGGGTTTACATTTACCGTAGTATCGCCAAAAAAAACCGGACCTTTTTTGGTGATCATCATGTACATACCGGCCACTTTGGCTACACCTGGCTCGGTACCTATAATTTGTAAAGCGGGCTTTACGGTAGGTACATAGTTTTTGGTTAAACCGGATATCAGCGCATCCGCATCTCCAAACTGAACCATGCAGGCACCATAGTAGTTACGGTCCCGCATCAGTTTTTTGGCTTCGTACAGGGTAACGCCACGGCGCTGGCGCTTGTTAAACAAGTACTCCGCATAAGCGCAGGCGCGCTCGCCGGTATCCGAACGTGGATCGATAATAGTTACATCGCCTAATTGCAAATCGTTTTCAAGCATAATCTGCTTGATGCGATCAACATTGCCCAGCAAAATAGGAATAGCGATCCCTTCGTCTATCACAATCTGGGCCGATTTTAAAATCTTATAGTTATCTGCTTCCGCAAATACCACACGTTTTAATTTTGATTTGGCCTTGTTGGTCAGGTTACGCAGAATTTTATTATCAACGCCAAGCCTGGTTTTTAGCTCCTCGGCATACGCGTCCCAGTCGGTAATCTGCTTACGCGCCACGCCCGATTCCATAGCGGCTTTTGCCACAGCCGACGATACCTCGGTTATTAACCGGCTATCCATCGGTTTAGGAATGATATACTCCCTGTCGAAATGTAAATTACGGGCGTTATAAGCCAGGTTAACTTCCTCGGGTACTGTTTTTTTGGCAATACCCGCTATAGCATGTACTGCGGCTATCTTCATAGCTTCGTTAATCGTAGTGGCCCGCACATCCAGCGCTCCGCGGAAGATATAAGGGAAACCCAATACGTTGTTTACCTGGTTAGGATAGTCGGACCGGCCGGTGGCCATAATGATATCCTTGCGTGCTTCTACCGCCACATCATATGCTATCTCCGGATTAGGGTTTGCCATTGCAAAAACAATGGGATTCTTGGCCATCACCTTTAACATATCAGGGGTTACCACGTTGCCGGCCGAAAGACCGATAAATACATCGGCGCCTTTCATGGCATCGGCCAGGTTTTGCACGTCGGTACGGGTGGTGGCAAAGGCCATCCGCATATCGTCAAGATCAGTACGGCCAGGGTGAATTACGCCATTGATATCAAACATCACCAGGTTTTCTTTTTTTACGCCCAGTGAAAGGTACAGCATGGAGCACGAAACCGCTGCTGCTCCGGCGCCATTGACCACCATCTTTATTTTATCCAGCTTTTTGCCCTGCAACTCGCAGGCGTTGAGCAACGCCGCAGACGAAATGATGGCGGTACCGTGCTGGTCATCGTGCATTACCGGGATATTCATTTCGGCTTTTAAGCGCCGCTCTATCTCAAAGCAAGTAGGGGCAGAAATATCTTCGAGGTTGATCCCCCCGAAAGTTGGCTCCAAAGCCTTCACTATCTTTACAAACTCATCAACATCGGTTACATTAACCTCTAAATCAAAAACGTCGATATCAGCATAAATTTTAAACAGCAGGCCCTTACCTTCCATTACTGGCTTACCGGCTTCGGGGCCAATGTTACCTAAGCCCAATACTGCAGTACCATTGCTTATTACAGCAACCAGGTTGCCCTTGGCTGTATACTTATAAACGTCATCCTTGTTTTCGGCAATACGCAGGCATGGCTCGGCTACACCAGGAGAGTAGGCCAGTGAAAGATCGCGCTGTGTATTGGTTGGTTTGGTAGGTACTACCTGTATTTTACCTGGGCGCCCCTTTGAATGATATTCAAGTGCATCCAGTTTACGATTAGTCTTGTTCATTTTGTGTGCTTAAAGCGCCCAAAATTACAATTCTTTTTTGAGCCAATTTAAAAAAATAAAAACGGCCCTGAAAATCAGGGCCGTTTACTATGTCGTCAATCAGAATTAACCTTTGCTAATCTTTAAAATCATACCGGGTTGTAAAGTACCCTTTTTCAATCCGTTTAATGCTTTGATGCGCTCAACACTGCCATCAAATTTTTCGGCTATTTGAGATAAAGTATCGCCAGATTTAACTTTATACGTTAAAACACTTTTTAACTCTTTAGCTTTAGGCGAGCTGTATTTATCCTCCGAAGAAGATGGAGCGCTCACCCTTAACTCGGTACCCGGTTGCACCTTGGTTTTGTGCAGTTTATTCCAAACTTTTAAATCCTGCACCTCAACGCCAAACTTATCAGCAATTGATGCTAACGATTCGCCACGTTTTACCGTATGGAAGCTTGGCATCTCCCTTTCTCTGCGTTTAACGGCTCTTACAGAGCTTTCGTTAAAACTGGCACGAACAGCTTCAAACTGGTTTGGCGAAACTGCCGGGTTGTTAAGGGCGTCATATAACAAAGCAAAACGGGCCTTATCAATCTGCGGTATCACCAAACGCTTAGGCGCGGCATCGGTGCCATTAATAATTTGCTTTTTGTATTGCGGATTTAAAATGCTTACCTCGCGTATATCCAGGTTCAATACTTTAGCTATATCGGATAAAGCCACGTATTTGTTAACCAATATGGTATCCGTTTTAACCGAAAAATCGCACTGCCCGGCAACAATGTTATGTTTACCATAATAGCTCATCACGTAGGATATAGCTATATAGGCAGGTACGTAGTTGCGCGTTTCTACAGGCAAAAATGGCCTGATAGACCAAAAATCGCTCGCGCCTGCTTTTTGTATAGCACGGGTAATAGCGCCTTTGCCGCAATTGTATGAGGCAATGGCTACCAGCCAATCGCCAAAATCCTGGTAGGCATCCTTAATGTATGCTGCTGCTGCGTAGCTGGCCTGGATAGGGTCGCGGCGTTCGTCAACATAATTATCCATGGTAAGGCCATACAATTTAGCTGTGGCAAACATAAACTGCCACGGGCCGGTGGCGCCTACACGTGATACGGCATTAGGGTCGAGCGCGGATTCAACTACCGATAAAAATTTAATCTCCTCGGGTATCCCAGCATCTCTGAAGGCTTTCTCGTAAATGGGGAAATAATATTTGGTTAAACCTAAAATTTTAGAGATCGATTCTTTGCGGTGGGGTGCGGTGTAAATATCGATATAGCTTTGTACGTATTGGTTATAATCAAGCGGCACATCTTTTTGAAGCGAGTCAAGGCGGCGCTTGTAAACCATATTCTGGTATGATGCCATGATATTATCGGCAACATCAGGTACAAAGGTAGTATCAATAACCTTAGGGTTGGCTTTATTAAACTGAACTGAGGCTGTATATGCGCCAGAATCAGTATTGATTTTTTTTAGAGGATGGAAAGACTCGGCTTTAACAGAATGGAGCAACAACAGGGCTATAACACAAGTCGAAAATTTCTTCATGCTTTACAATTTAGGAGGGCTCTAAAGCCACACTTTAACTTAACGATACTAAATTACTAATTTTTAGACAGTTCCAAAATATATTTTGAAAACTTCAGTAAATCAGATTCAGCGAAAGATTTGGTTAATAATTGTAAAGCTAACGGTAAGCCCTCGGTATTATTGCCTAATGGTAACGAAATGGCCGGTATTCCGGCTAAGGATGCCTGCACGGTAAAGATATCGGCAAGGTACCTCACTACCGGATCTTTAATCTGTTCGCCGATTTCAAAAGCCGGAGTTGGCGATGTAGGTATTAATATAAAATCGTATTGGTTTAAAATATCGTTGGTTCTGTCACGTATCATTCGCCTGATTTTCTGGGCTTTGGCATAATAGGCATCATAATACCCCGCGCTTAATACAAAAGTGCCCAGCATAATGCGCCGCTTTACCTCTTTTCCAAAACCTTCGGAGCGTGATCTTTTATAGGTCGATTCCAAGTCCGTTGCATTTGGGCTGCGGTACCCGTAGTGAACTCCATCATACCGGGCCAGGTTTGACGAAGCCTCGGCAGTTGTTAAGATATAATAGGTTGGTACCACATAGTCCATCAGATCAAACGATACGGGCTCAACCACATGCCCTTCCTGCCTTAATCTTTCAATATATGCATTCAACAGGTCCTTCTGCTGCACATCAACACCATTGCTGCTTAAAGCTTCACTGATGTAAGCTATACGTTTTTTACCTGTAAAGTTTAAATCATCGCTATAAGCAGGTACAGGTAAATCAGCCACGGTAGCATCGCGCTCATCTGCTCCGGAGATGATCTCCAAAAGCAGGGCAGCATCTTCTATTGATTTGGTAATAGGCCCGGCCTGATCAAACGACGAGGCGTAGGCAATCAGTCCGTAACGCGAAACACGGCCATAGGTAGGTTTAAGGCCAATAACACCGCAAAAAGCGGCTGGTTGCCTTACAGAGCCGCCAGTATCGGTACCTAATGCTGCATGGCACATGCCGGCCTGCACGGCAACTGCCGAGCCGCCTGAAGAGCCGCCCGAAACACGGGTTTCGTCGGCAAAGTTTTTTACGGGGCCCAGGTACGAGGTTTCGTTGGAGCCGCCCATAGCAAACTCATCACAATTACAACGGCCTATGATGATAACATCTTCGGCAAGCAACCGCTCAACTACCGTTGAGGAAAAGATAGAAGTAAAGCCTTCGAGTATTTTGGACGATGCGGTTACCTGATGGCCCTTATAGCAAATATTATCTTTAATAGCTATGACCATGCCGGCAAGTCTTCCGGCTGTACCTTGCTGTATTTTTAAGTCAACATCCTGCGCCAGCAGTAAAGCTTCATCAGCAAAAACCTCGTTAAAAGCATTTAAATGCCCGAATGTTTTAATGTTATCTAAATAGGCTTCAACTAATGCAACAACACTTGTTTCGCCCTGTTGTATAGCTGTTTGGATATCCGACAAAGTATAGTAAAGTTTCGTCATAGGGCGAAAATAAAAAAACTTATTGTACAAGAGTGATAAACTGTTATACAATAAGCTTTAAAATGCGACAAATATACTGGATTAAGTATATTTTCTATTAAAATTGAGTTTAAGCTCTCTTCTCGGTATGGTCACTTGCAGAAGGGGTATTAGCTGTACCTTCCGAAGCATCCTTAAATTCGCGGATGCCTTTACCTAATCCGCGTGCAAATTCAGGTATTTTTTTCCCGCCGAAAAGAACCAGCGCTACGATGACGATAATGGTAATATCCGGCGCGCTCAAAAACAAAAGAGTTGACTGTATCATGTTATATTTTTTTAATATGATTGATGAGAGATGGTGTTGGCTGGCGGTGTAAAATCCGGTTTAGGCGGAGTTACTTTAGCCTCGGTTATAGCCTGTTCATGCGCAGGTTGTTCTGCCATCGGCGCCGGGGCTTCAATTGCTGCCTCGTGCGTATCGGCCACCAGTTGCCGCGGTTGCTCAACAGGAGCTATCGCAGGTGTTTCGCTTTTTATTTCGTTATCACGATTAGGATTGGCCTCGTAACTGTTAATCTGCGAATGGATCTCGCGCTTAACCCCATCCGACAAATCTTTAAACTCGCGGATGCCTTTACCCAAACCGCGCGCAATTTCGGGAAACTTATCGCCTCCAAACAAAATAAGCGCAACAAACAAGATAAACATGATCTCGCTCGCGCTAAAACTGAAAAACAGGAATATTGAACTTAACATATCTCGATTGTTAATTATAGTAATAGACAAATAATTAAACACAAAGTTTAATTATTTATTGTGGAGTAAGCCATTGTCTTGGGTTCATATCAGATTGTCCTTTGTAAACTTCAAACCCAATCTCGGTATCACCACTGGTAGAATCGGTGGCTGCAATACCCAAAGTTTGTTTGGTACTCACCTTTTGGCCCTTTGAAACCGATACCGACTTTAAATTAGAATAAGCCGTTAAATATCCCCCGTGCCTTACTACTACCAAATAAGTACCTTCTACATTGTATACCTGTATCACCTCTCCCTCAAAAACCGACCGTACCGAAGCGCCACTTTCTGTTTTGATGTTGATCCCTTTATTTTCATCCTTAATACCCTCAATATAATACACGCCGTACTCGTGCGTAACAGCTACCATGTTAGCCACTGGCCACGGCAAACGGCCACGATTGCCTAAAAAATCGCTGGATAGCTTTGCCGCTTCCGGCGTTGTGCTCAACACATCGGATGTTTTAGCAGGTGCTTTCCTCACGCTTACAGGTGCGGGGCGGTTCTCGGCCCTGGCCTTTTCGGCGGCGGCGGCATTGGCTGCAGCAATCCTGCGGTTATCCTCTTCAATAGCCTTCCGGATAGCTTCGGCAATAGCCCTGTTAATTTTTGATAATTTACGCTGGGTGGCTGCCTGCTCCTGCTTAATTTGTTTTTGATGTTTAGACAGATCGACAACTACCTGGGCTTGCGTGTTTTTTTCTTTCCCTAAGGTTTGTTTTTCTTTTTCCTGATCCTGTAATAGGGTGCTTTTTTCCTTCTTGTTTTTATCAAGCTCAACAATTTTATGGTTCAGGTCTTTCTCTGTTCCACTGATGTAGGCCGCTTGCCTTTGGCGATAAGATCCTATCTGTTGTAGGTATTTTAAACGCTTGTAAGCCTGGTTAAAATCCTTGGCAACAAAAATAAACATCAGCTTATTGTAAGCGCTTTGATTACGGAAGGCAAACAGAACCATGGCCGCATACTCTTTTTTAAGCTGATCTAATTGTGACTGCAAACTGTGCACCGTATTTGTATTATCCGAGATCTGGTTATCTAAAAGCCTGATGCCTGAACTGATATTCTTGATCTTTTCTTCCCGCAGGGATATTTGCGCCTTAATAGTTTCGAGTTGTTTTAAGGTTGACCGCTTGTTTTTTGAGGTTTCCTCAAAATCGCGGTTGAGTTTTTCAAGTTGCTGGGTTAACTGCTCGCGCTGTTTTTTTAGTTCACTGCTGCTTTGAGCATAGGTTTTAACAGCTCCCAGTAAAATCAACAGAAATAAAAATAAACCCGATTTAAAAAACTTCATCAAAGCAAATTTAGTAAAAATTTAGCCTCCAAATTTAAACAAACACCCTTTATATTATTTGTGGCTTTGGTGGTATCTTAAAATTAATTTCCAATAATTTAGTTAAGCATGGTAAACCGGCCAGGTACGGCGTATGGAAAATCAACAGGCAGATCAAAATCTGCCTTGTTATAGTGCAGGTTAACCTGTATCTTTTTTTGCTGCGATACGGAATTGATATTGATTTGAGATGGCAACACCCTGTTTGACGTTTGTACAAACATGCTGTTATCAACCTGCAATGATTGACCGGCTAAACTATTTGACATATTGGTTTGGCTCACTCTTAAATCGGGCCCTAAAATTAATTTATAAACCAATTCCTGTAAGTTGCCGCTTACCTCGATGTTTCCGTTGCCCGGTTTTAAGGCAGCACCATCATTGATCAATTCCGGTACCGCATTACCTATCAATAACGACTCCAGTGTTTTGTAATTAATTTGCCTGCTGGTATAGGTATACACGTAACTAAAGGGCTTTTTTAAGTAGGTAGCTTCCAGCTTATTCATTAACTTAATACTATCGGGCGTAATTAAAGCCCTGGCAACCTCAATGCCCAGCACGGCGGTAATAGAAACCCAGATCTGATGATCCTTTTTGATCCGCACATTCATGGTAACATCATGGCTGTCACCATTGATATCCAATTTGGCTTGTGCCTTACCCGAGAAGGTATTAAAATCTACCTGCTTTGAGCGGATAGTTTTCAGCTTTTCTAATTTCAAATTATCAATTGTGGTGGCGGCGCTTGTGGTTTTAGCAACAGTACTGGTAGCAGTATCTGTTGAAACAGCCGTTGTATCCGCTTTACGCTCTGCAACGAGTTTCTTTTTGGCCTTACAGCTAAAAAGCACCAACAGGCAACATAACATCACCAATTTATTCGATATACTTTTTTTCATTTATTTTACGATCTAAAACTGCATTGTTGCTCCCACCCTGCTTCGCTTTCTTCCAGTTCTGAACGGCGGCATCAATATCGCCCAGGTAAAACAAAATATCGCCGTAATGTTCTATCTGCACAGCGCTTTTTTGCTTATCATGGGCAATGGCTTTTTCTATCCACACCTTGGCATCGGCATATTTCTTTTGCTTGAACAAAATCCAGGCATAAGTATCCTCAAACGACGCCGTGTTAGGCTGCAAATCGTTTGAGTGTTTTGACATTTGAGCTGCCTTTTCTAAATCTTCATTACGGATGCTTAAATAATAAGCAAAGTTATTCAATGTGTAAATGTTATCGGGATTATACGCAATGGATTTATCATAAGCCTCATCAGATTTTTTTATATCCTTCATGCTGTGATAGCAATCACCCATGGCCGAGTATGCCTGAGAGAGCATTGTTTTATCCTGCGTTTCGAGCGATGGGACATTGCTAACATAGCTTAACGCTTTGTTATAATTCTTTTTTTGCAGCCAGGCTACACCAACCAGGTAATTCATCCAGGCCTGGTTAGGAAATATGGATAAGGCTTCTTCGCCATCTTTAATGGCATCATCGAGGTTATTATCACTCAATTCAATCCGCACCAGTTGTTCCCAGGCAACATAAACCTGTCCATCAAGTTTCAGCGATTTTTTGTAAGCTATTTTGGCGTCTTTATAATTCTCGTTTTGAAGCAGCATATCGCCATAAACAGCAAAAGCTTTGGAGTTATTAGGATAAGTTACCGTTAAAATGCGGCTTAATTCCAGCGAGCTTGCCTTGGCATCGGCATCCGGAAATTTGGGCAAATAGCCCATAATAATATTCAGCTCTTGCTCTATACTCAAATCGGGCATGGTAAATGCCTGTTTTACCTGGTCAAAACTTTTTGAATATTCTTTTTTATCCTTGTAAACATCAGCCAGGGCCAAATGGATCATGCCGCTGTTGCTATTCACTTTCTCGGCCTTCTCTAAAACCTTCAGAGCCTTATCGTTAAAGCCATTTGAATTATAGATTTCGCTAAGCAACAGGTAATATCGCATCTGATCGGGGTTGGCTTTGATCATTTCCTCCAACTCGGCCGCGGCTTTGTCAATCTTGCCTTGCTTTAAATATATTTTTTGCCTGTTGGCTATAATATCATCGTTAAGCCCCAGCCGCTTTTCCAACTGGTCATAAATGGCTAATGCTTCATCGTACCTTTTTTCGATAAAATAGGCATTGGCTTTGTCAAACAAATACTCAGGATTATCGGGGTCAAGGCGCGTAAGCTCGTTAAAAACATTTTCCAGCTTAACCAGATCGTTTGTTTTCTCGTAACTCTCGGCGAGGCCAATCCAATAATATTTATTGTCGCGGTTAACGGTAACGGCCCTTTCAAACAGCTCGCGTGCACCAGCCTCGTTGTTTTGAATCTTTTTGATCTTGGCCAGTTCGAACATGGAGGCATCGTTGGCCGGATCAATTTGTAAAATCCGGTTGAACAATTCGGCAGCAAGCGTATAACTTTCAATGGTTTTTTCGCGCAAAGCGGAGAAGAAAAGTTGCTTTACCATATTGCTGTCGGAGTACGACATCGGCTTTGCCGCTACGACCACAAATTTCGGATCGTTAAACTGCGCCAGCACCGGCCTTGCAGCAAACGAGCATACTAAAAGCGATATGATAAATCCCTTATTCATGTTTATTGGTTAAACGCCGGTATGCCCGTAGCCACCGTGGCCCCGTGTAGTATCGGTTAATACTTCAACTTCGGTCCACTTAACCTGTTCGTGTTTGGCTACAACCATTTGCGCTATGCGGTCGCCGGTATTAATTTCAAAAGGCTCGGTTGATAAGTTGACCAATAAAACCTTAATTTCTCCCCGGTAATCGGCATCGATGGTTCCAGGAGAATTAACAATACTGATGCCATGTTTATAAGCCAGGCCACTGCGCGGACGTATCTGAGCCTCGTAACCTTCGGGCAGTTCAATGTGCAGGCCTGTTGGTATCAGCTTCCGTTCCATGGGTTGCAGCATTATAGCACTTTCCAGATCGGCGCGCAGGTCCATACCTGCCGCATGCGCGGTTTCATAAGCCGGCAGGGTATTTTTTGAGTTGTTGATGATGCGTATGTTCATTTCTTTTTAAATAACAACAAAAGCTCTTTTCGCTCCACGTAAAATGTACTTAACGCAAATAATATTAAAAGCGCATTGCCGATAAAAATATTCCGGTTAAAAACATGAAACGACAAGAACACGGTGACAATTGAAGCGATAATATAAGCTAAATTTTTTTTAAGATTATAAGGAATAGGGTAATTTTTTTGTCCCCAAACATAAGACAGAACCATCATGGTGGCATAGGCTATTAATGATGCCCAGGCCGATGCCATGTAACTGTATTTAGGAATAAAGATCCAGTTTAAGGCAATGGTGAGGATAGCCCCCACCCCCGAAATATAAAGCCCATAACGCGTTTGATCAGACAATTTATACCATACCGAAAGGTTCATGTAAATGCCGAGGCTCAAATAACCGAATAATAATAAAGGAACTACATCCAGGCCTGACCAATACAACTGCCGATGAGCCTGATCGCCTTTGATAAAGTACTTCAATATCTCCACGTTGGCTACAATGGCTACAAAAATAACTGATACTGCAATTACAAAATAATTCATGATACGGGCATACGTTTCGCCTGAATTTTTGCTTTTGGCATGGCTGAAAAAGAAAGGCTCGGCACCCAGCCTGAAAGCCTGTACAAAAATACTCAGGAACATGGCTATTTTACATCCGGCGGCGTATATACCCAATTGCTGATCGCTTATAGCCGCCGGAAGCCGCCTGTCGAGCAGTATCTTATCCAGGTTTTCGTTGATAATGAACGAGATGTTAGCCACCAAAATGGGCCCGCTGTAATACAGCATATTTTTAAACATGGCAAAATCAAAACGCAGCTTAAGTTTAAAAAACTCGGGCAGTAATAAAACAAAGGTGAGCAGGCTGGCCATCAGGTTTGATAGAAATATATATCCAACCCATTTAGGTTTATACCACTGCTGCATCCACTCCCATCCGGCCAGTTGATGTTTAATCATCAGCGGTATGCCGAATAAAAAAAACAGGTTAAGGCCTACTACAAATAAGATATTTAAAAACTTGACTACCGAATAGCGCATAGGCCTTCCATCTGCGCGGATTTTGGCAAAAGGGATAACGCAAACAGCATCAACCACCAGGATATAAATAAAACACTTAACATAGTAAGTATAGTCGGCATAGGTATCACCATGTCCCTTTTGCAGCCAGGCGGCTATATCATTCACAAAACATAAAGTGCCTGTTAAAAACAGCAGAGCTAACAGAGCTACAGTAAAAAACGAATTACTGTAAACCTTATCTTTATCATGCTCGTATTTGTTGAGGTACCTAAAAAAGGTGGTCTCCATACCAAAGGCCAGCACAGCATTAATTAAGGATGCCCAACTGTATAGTTTGGTAAAAATACCATAGATAGATGTAGGCAGCGTACCGACGTAAATGGGGGTTAGCACAAAGTAAAGCGACCGCGAAATAATGGTGCTTAACCCGTATATAGCCGTTTGACCGGCAAATTTTTTAATGGTTGACAAATTTTATCTGGGTATTGTTGTAGAACGCGATGATTACAAATTTCTTTTAACGATCTCAAAATTACGATAGTTTTTGATTTCGCCCTCATTGCTCTCCACCGAAGTTACTACCGTACCCTGTGGCCCTTCGTGGCACCAATCCAAAAATAACGGCATGTTCCAGTCCTCAGCTTCGGCTTCTATGTATACGTTACCATCGGGCTCGTT
Source organism: Mucilaginibacter paludis DSM 18603 (assembly GCF_000166195.2). NCBI lineage: Bacteria > Pseudomonadati > Bacteroidota > Sphingobacteriia > Sphingobacteriales > Sphingobacteriaceae > Mucilaginibacter > Mucilaginibacter paludis. The sequence continues at coordinate 4,937,225 of NZ_CM001403.1, read as the reverse complement.
CTTGATAAATCCATTTACACCCAACTGGTTGGCAACTGCCTTGGTAGCTGCCCTGTAAGATACGCCCTGCACCTTACCCCGTACTGTTATATTTAAATGTTTGATTGACATAGTTGGCCGCTCTGAAACTTCAATTAAGGAAGATTTTAAAAGAGTTATTAGTATTTTATAATGTTAAACTTTGTATTGTTAGCTATCCATCAATAAATGGATCAAATAATAAGGTTTAAAACATTTTGTTTGAAATTATTAATATTCCTGTACCAATACATCGGTTGGAATACTTAGTGCGCTGTGCAGCCTACGGATCATATTAATAGATAGCTTACGCTTTTTATTTAGTATTTCGCTCACACGGCTTTTCAGTCCAATTATTTTTGCCAAATCATGATTGCTATAATTTAACTGCTCCATCCTGAATTTGATAGCTTCAATTGGATCAGGCAAATCTATCGGAAAATGAATTTTCTCATAATTATCTATCAATATACCTAATACTTCCAGTTCATCCCCTTCTGGTGTATTGGGTTCAGCATCAAAAATAATTTCGAGCCTTTTTAGAGCATCCGCATAATCTGCTTCTATTTTTATAGGCTTAATGTTCATTTGTTTTAAATTTTAGCCGCATCTATTTTATCATATTCAGCATGTGTACCAATAAAAGGTATCCAAACCATTTGATGAGAATAGCTTACTTTAACAATGAGCCGATACGAACTGCCTTTAATGTTAAAAACTATCCTATTGTCAGGGAGTATACTTGCGCTTGGATATTCAGCCTTGATATCATGGGAATTCATCCATGTACTTTTTTCCGCTTCATGATACCACGACTTCAAGGCTTGCTCACTGTTAGCATGTTTAAGCCAAAAATTTCGCAACGCGCTCCTGGTTATTATCCGCATTTAGAATCAAAGGTAGTTAAAATTCCCAAAATGGGAACATTTTTTTTAAATCAATCTCCTAACCTTAGTATGATCAGTTATCCTGAAATTATCGAGCCCGGTAATCAAATTTAGTCCCGGTGTTTTACCCACTTCAATTGATCCCTTATCATCGGCAATGCCTAAAAACTTAGCTCCATTAAGTGTAGCCCAGGGCAGCATTTGTGCAAAACTGATACCGGTAAAATTATCCTGAATGGTGCGCATTTCGCTCAGGATGCAAAGTTTATAATTAGATGCTAAGCTATCGGTACCGAGTGTAATGTTAAAACCCTGATCAAGAAAGAGATCAATTTTGGGCAGCTGATCTTCAATATACAAATTTGCGTTGGGGCAAAAGCACCAGTTTATTTTGCGATCAAACCGTTTAACAAAGTAAATATCCTTTAAATTGGTAAAGGTATTATGTACCAGCAATATATTTTGTTTGTTTGTGAGCAGCGGCACCACGGTTTGTATGGAATTACGCGCCTGCGGCCTAAAAAACGAAATATCAATCTTAAAAAAATTATACAGATCGATAAACTCGCCCAGTTTATAACGGTATAGCTTATTCTCCTCCTGGCTTTCCTGGTTATGGATGCTAATGAGGTTAGGCCGTTCTTCAGATAATTTATTGATGCTTCTAAACAACTCCTTGCTCACCGAATACGGTGCATGCGGTGTAACAGAGCATGGTAATGATTTAAATTGGTTGCATAAAGCAAGGGCATCATTAAAAACTGCCTGCGCCCTGGAGGGCAAAAAGCTAAATACCTCAATAAAGGTATGATAGTATAGTTTGCTTTCGTTTTTTAATTGAATTGTAGCCGCGCTGTTAGCTATATCGCCCACGGCAACAATACCATTCTGGTACATCTCTTGGTCGGCGGCTTTCGCTGCATCAAGTATGGCGATTTCATCGGCATGGCGATGTGTTTGTACCTCCTTGATAAAATTAACAAGCCCTTTTTTGGCTGTTATTTTGCTTTTTAAATGCGAGAGCTCAACATGGCAATGCGTGTTAATAAAACCGGGGCAGATAATGCCCTCCAGTTTTTCTATTTTGATATCATTGCCCTGATTTGATACTCCATCGTCGAGGGCTACTATTTGTCCGGAATCGTCAACTGTTACAATTCCATTTTTTATCGGATCGGCATTAACGGGAAAAATGTAATCGGCTTTAAATTTTTTCATTAAACAGTAAATTAATGCCTTTATTAACTTTAAAAAATTGCTTTAAGAATAAATACTATTAACTTAAAGTAATGTTTTGAGTTATTTGAATAAAAACATTAGATGCAAAAAGATAGATTTTTAAATTTAAGTAACTTTGCAAAACAATGCAAGCAAACAAGACAGATATCCGCAGTTTAAGCTACGAGGCTTTGCAGAAACTTTTTTTAGAATTAGGTGAAAAAAGTTTCAGGGCAAAGCAAGTTTATGAATGGCTCTGGAAAAAATCCTGCTTTTCTTTTAATGAAATGAGCAATCTTTCTAAAGAACTCCGCCAAAAACTTGAAGAGCAATTTACCATCAACAATGTTAAAGTAAACACTTCGCAATTTAGCGCGGATAAAACTATAAAAAATTCTTTTATTTTACACGATGGGCATTTAATTGAAGGTGTTTTAATTCCGGCAGACGACCGGATGACGGCCTGTGTATCATCCCAGGTAGGTTGCAGCCTCACATGTAAATTTTGTGCTACAGGATATATGGAACGGAAACGTAACCTCAACCCGGACGAGATATACGACCAGGTAGTGCTGATCGATCAGCAGGCGCGCCAAAACTACGATCATCACTTAACTAATATAGTGTACATGGGCATGGGCGAGCCCTTGCTTAATTATGCTAACGTTTTAAAATCGATAGAACGGATTACTGCGGAAGATGGCCTGAATATGGCGGCAAAAAGAATCACGGTTTCTACTGCGGGCATTGCCAAAATGATAAAAAAACTGGGCGACGACCAGGTAAAATTCAACCTGGCCCTATCTCTGCATGCTGCTAATGACGCCAAACGTAACGAGATTATGCCGATTAACGAGCAAAACTCGTTAAAGGCTTTAGCCGAAGCATTGAAATACTACTACGCTAAAACCAAAAACCCCGTTACTTACGAGTACATTGTATTTAACGATTTTAATGATGAGATACAAGATGCCGTTGAGTTAGCCGCCTTTTGCAAGCATATCCCCTGTAAAGTAAATATTATTGAGTATAACCCGATCTCCTTCGCCAGTTATACCAATGCTGACGTTGATAAAATAGAAGCCTTTGCCGATTATCTGCGTAAGCAGGATATCAACACCAATGTTCGCCGAAGCCGTGGTAAAGATATTGATGCCGCCTGCGGGCAGTTGGCTATTAAAGAGAAAGCGGTTGTTTAGTGGGGCTTGAAACTCACCTTTAAAATATCTCCGCTTTGCTATAATATTAACAGAGCAGCATTGTGTAACTGCCCCGGTGTACCCAAAGCAAAGGTGATATTTTGAACCTGGCTAATTATTTAAGCAGGTAAGAAAACTGACGCCTTCTGCTGCACTCCTGGCGCCGGTTTGGCACAGGCCAGCACAAACAATTCCAATTATTCTTTTCTCCCACCGAAGGATTTTGATTTTATTCTCGTCAAATTAGTTGTGATCAAATTTAGAGATTGACAGAGCAGCAACTATTACAGGATTTAGTTAAGGGTGACGAAAAAGCCTTCAGGTTATTGGTAGATACCCATAAAAACAGGGTATACAATACTGTATTGGGTTTCATTCGCCATGCAGACGACGCGGAAGATATTACCCAGAACGTATTCATCAAAATATTTGAAACTGCGGGCAGCTTTAAACAACAATCAAAATTGAGCACCTGGATCTACCGGATCAGTGTTAACGAAAGTTTAGATTTTATAAGGCACAAAAACCGCAAAAAGCGCTGGGCCGTAATCACCAGTTTATTTGACAGTGATAACGAATTATTGCATCAGCAAGCCGACACAGACCACCCTGGCGTGTTAGCTGAAAATAAAGAAAAGGCTCAGATTTTGTTTAGTGCGCTCGATAAACTGCCGGAAAAACAAAAAACAGCCTTTCTGCTTCAAAAAACGCAGGACTGCAGTCAGCAAAAGATCGCCGAAATTATGCAGATCAGTGAGGGAGCGGTTGAATCGCTATTAACAAGAGCTAAAGCCAATTTAAAAAAACTATTAGTAAACTATTATACAGCATGAAAACCAAAAACGAGATAGAGCAATTAGCGGATGAAACTTTGGCGAGCCTTGATCAATTGCAGCAGTTGGAAGCCAACAGCTTTTTATTTGCCAAAATACAAAGCCGCATGTTATATAAAAATCAATGTAATAACCTTGCCGGTGTAAAAACCATGTCCAAGCTAAGTGTTGCCCTGGCACTGTTTATAGGTTTAAATATAGCGAGCTATTTAATGTTGAACACAGTGCCCAAACAACATATCAAGGCACAAAGTTCGGCTGCAGAAGCTCTTGCCAGCGAGTATCATTTAAATACAGATCAATACAGTTATTAAAACGATGAAGAATTATAAACTTTGGTTAGCTGTGGTAATTATACTGCTCATTATTAACAGTGGGGTATTGGCTTTGATGTGGTTCCATAAAAGCAGGCCCGGCCATGGCAATTACGGTCCAGCTATGGAACCGAAAGACATCTTGATAAGCACCCTTTCCCTTACAACAAAACAGCAGGAGCTATTCGCCGTTATGCGAAATAAACACCGGCAGCTAACTAACACGCTTAGCCGGCAAAACCATCTGTTGCACGATAGCCTGTTCAATTACATTAAAGCGCCCAAAATAGATACAGCGCTGATTAACCGACTGTCGGACAGAATTAGCAATAACCAATCCCTTGTTGAAAAGGCTACCCTATATCATTTCAGAGAGCTACGTGCCATTTTAACCATGGCACAGCAACAAAAATTTGACAGCATTATACAGGATGTAGTACGTATGATGAGCGGACCGGGCCGCAAACCGGGCCAACGCCTGGGAGGGCTCCATGGCGAAGAGAGCGAACGACCGCAAGGGCCGCCACCCGAGGATATGAGGCCAGGGCAAAACCTTCCGCCCGAGGGACCACCACACAATTAAAAATATTTTTTGGTATGGCCCGCAGGATTTAAAGGCCCAAAGCATCTAATTACAGATAAACCCTTTTTCCTCTCATCATGAAAGCTAAACTATTCCTTGCCAGCAGTATCGCGTTACTAACGATAATTATATGCGCCTGTAAAAAAAATTCGTCCAATACTGATACCAGTACAGTTACCAATATAGGCGCCAATGTGCCTGACGTTTACAAAAAAATTTACGGCGCTACCGACATTTATATTGAGGGCGACTTTGTAGTGATCAAGGCAAAAAATCTTCCCGATCATAAATCTCCTTATTACCAGGGCACGCAATGGGCATCTACTAAATACGAAGCTTATAATGGCACTAACCCCAACTGGCAACAAAACCCAAATACCATTGCCGAAAATGATGCTACTTATAAAATCCCCTTACATCCGGCGGTTGCTGCCAGCCATGCATCAACACCATTGGGAGCTATGGGTGTGGCCATTAACGGGATAGCCATTTTTAACCAGTATGCTGCCATGCGCGCACCGCTAACTAACGAGATAAACGGGTTTGATCAATATGGCGGCCACCCGCAACTAAGCGGGGTTTACCATTACCATGCAGAGCCTTTTTACCTAACAAGTACCAAAGGAAAAGATGCCCTGATAGGATTTTTACTGGATGGTTTCCCCGTTTACGGCCCAACCGAAAATAGCAAAACGATAACCAACGCCGATTTGGATGTTTACCACGGACATACAACGGCTACCGCCGATTACCCGAACGGTATCTATCACTATCACATTACATCAGCTGACCCTTACATTAACGGAAATGGATTTTATGGCACTCCCGGAACCATATCTCAATAAACTATTTGCGGTATTTGCATTAATGGTGCTCATTGCCAGTTGTAAAAATGAGCCATTAAACCATGTATCTGTTAATACCGAAGATAGCCGGCTTAAACACACCCAGGGTATTTTATGTTTGGAAAACAGACCCTTTACAGGCTTAACCTACGAGCTGTTTGAAAATGGCGACACGGCTAAGATCATTCCCTATAAAAACGGCAAGCAAAACGGTATCATGAAATGGTGGTATCCTAACCGCCAACTTGCCCAGGAGCGTTTTTTTGATGACGGTAAAAAAGAGGGTATACACCTCGGCTGGTGGCCAAACGGAAAGTTGAAATTTGAATATCGCTTTAGCAATGATGAATATGAGGGCGAAGTAAAAGAATGGCTGGAAAACGGAAGAGTGTTCCGGATATTTCATTATGTTAAAGGCCATGAAGATGGTAGCGAGCAAATGTGGTGGGAAGATGGTACGATAAGAGCCAACTATGTAATTGTTAACGGCGAGAAATTTGGCCTTTTTGGCCAGAAACTATGTGTAAACAAGGTAAGTAAACAGCAATGAAAACAATACTTTTCACTTTAGTGATCATGTTATCGGCTTGTCATCAAAAGCCGGCCCAAACTGGCCTGCCTTATTTTGATACACCCGACTTCAAGCCGATTTGGATTGACAAAACTACCGCCGGATTTCAAACCCTGCACACCATACCCGGTTTTAGCTTTACCGATCAGGATGGCAAAAGCATTACGGATAAAACAGTAGCCCATAAAATTTATGTAGTGAACTTCTTTTTCACCAAATGTGGCAGTATATGCCCTAAGATGACTGACAACATGAATAAGGTAGCCCATGCGTTTATAAATGATCAACGCGTGTTGATGCTCTCCCACTCGGTAACACCTGCGCTTGACAACCCCTCCATTTTAAAAAGCTATGCCAAACAAAAAAACATAGTCAACCCCAACTGGCACCTGCTTACCGGCAATAAGCAGCAAATTTACGAAATTGCCCGTAAAGGTTATTTTGCGGAAGATGCCGTTGGATATAATAAAGACTTTTCTCAGTTTTTACATACCGAAAATTTTGTTTTGGTTGATGGGCACCGCCACATCCGCGGTGTTTATAACGGCACCATTGACTTTGAGATTGAAAACCTGGTAAGGCATATTAAAATGCTGGAACAAGAAGTAGATTAGTTTTGTACTGGCGGCTGTCAAGCACATGAGATAACGTTGATTTTACGTCTTAAAAGGTAATACGGCACTGCCATCCTTTGTTGGCCGTTGGTTAATATAAATCGGCTACCACTTTTTTATATTAAAGTAATCCATTAATTTCAGCTGCATCATGAGCGTACGCACTTACCTTAAGGATTTTGTGGCTTTAATTTTTCCTGAGTTATGCCAGGCCTGCGGCTGTAGCCTGGTGAACGGCGAGGATATGATTTGCATGAATTGCGTTTATGACCTGCCTTATACCAATTTTCATCAGCAAAAAGATAATGTAGTGGCAAGGCAGTTTTGGGGACGCATTGATTTACAGCTCGTTTATGTTTTACTTTATTTTACCAAAGGCGGCAAGGTGCAAAATATGATGCACCAGTTTAAATATAAAAATATGCCGCGCATAGGTAACAGGCTTGGCGAAATTGCAGGAAAGCAATTAGGGGCAACCCCAGCCTATCAAACTATTGATGTGGTTATCCCGGTTCCGCTCCATCCGAAAAAATTAAAACTGAGGGGATATAACCAGAGCGACCACTTTGCGCAGGGCCTGGCCGTAAAAATGAATATTCAGGTTGATTGTGAAAACCTCATCAGACTTAAACACACGCAAACACAAACAAAAAAATCGCGCTTTTCGCGATACGAAAACATGAAGGAAGTGTTCAGTGTAAAAAAACCCGAAAAATTAGCCGGTAAACATGTGTTGCTGGTTGATGATATTGTTACCACAGGATCTACCCTTGAAGCCTGCGGCATTGAGCTGCTTAAAATACCGGGCCTTACCCTAAGCATTGCCGCCATAGCCTATGCAGAATAGGTTATAGCCAGCGGTGTTTGAATAGCACATGCAATTAGGCAAAGCATAAAACGAGTGGTGTTAAATCTCCATCTCCGCTTTACATTCCGAATGATAGATCTCCGGATGGCGAAGGTTAGCTAACAACAACTCAACGCCTTATTCTTTAGAGTACTTGCTTATCTTATCGTATAGCACCTTCTGATCAAATGGTTTCAGAATATAATCATTCATGCCCGATTCTCCGATCATGTCCATCTGGTCATTCAGCACCGAAGCGGTTAAGGCAATAATCGGCAGTTGCCTGTAATACGGATCTTCCATCGCACGGAGTATCTTCGTTGCTTCTACTCCCCCCATCTGGGGCATGTGGATATCCATCAATACAATGTCGTAATTATGATTAGTTTCAATCTTGTTGATGGCTATCAAACCATTTTCGGCAAAATCAGCAGTAATACCCCACTTTTTCATCACCTTATCAATCAGCAAACGGTTGATGTGATTATCATCTACAACTAAAATATTCAACTTAAGCGCTATTTTAACTTCTACTGTACTATTATTCAAAATATTCCTTCCTTTATCAAACGTGATTGTAAACCAAAATTTAGAACTATGCCCGTATACGCTCTCTACATTTATCCTTGAATCGTGCAACTCAATCAAACGCTTGGTAATTGCCAAGCCTAAACCTGTGCCTCCATATAAACGCGTTGTATCAGTTTGCGCCTGTTTAAACGACTCAAAAACCGTGTTTAATTTATCAGGCGGGATGCCTATCCCGGTATCAGAAACCTCAAACCGTATCCTTACCTGCCCTGCTGTTTGCTCTATCAATTTCAGATCGATAGTTACACCGCCTTTCTCGGTAAACTTAACCGAATTACCTACCAGGTTCAACAATATCTGGCAGATGCGGGTTTTGTCGCCTAAAATGTCAAGCGGCAGCTGCTCGTCAATATCCGTCCGGATGTAAATATGCTTAGCCTCAGCTTTATACTGCAAAGAATTGACTACACTATCAACCAGTTCCCTGATATTTAAATTCGTTTTCTCCAACTCAACATTCCCAGTTTCAACTTTGGTAAAATCGAGCACATCGTTAATCAGGGTCATTAAATTATCAGCAGAAAACTTCAGTATTTTTAAATTTTCCTGTTGCGAATGACTGGGATTATCCTCAATCAACAAGTTGGAAATCCCTATTACAGCGTTAAGTGGGGTACGAATCTCATGACTCATCACCGATATAAACATATCTTTCGCTGTATTCAATTGCAAGGCTTCTTCCTTTGCATCTATCAACTGCTGTTCAGCGTTCTTTTTGGCGGTGATGTCAATTAAAACCTCCACGTATTTACTTACCCCGCCATTACTGTCAAAAATAACAGAATTAATAACCGATACCCAAATGGGTTGCCCATCACTCCGGTATATCAGTAAATCAAGTTCAAAAGATTGCTTATTCCTTGACAACTCGCGGGCCTTTTCGATAAGCGCCACATCTGTCAGTTCACCTTTAAGCACATCGCCTATATGACGTTGATACACCGAGGTTAAGTTATAACCCGTAATTTTTTCAAAGGCATCGTTCACCCATTCAACACAGCCGTCCTTATCGTTAATTACAACACCGCTGGTAGTGCTACTGGCCACTAACGATAACGTTGTCAGCTCCTCTTCGGCTTCTTTCCGCTTGGTAATATCAATTACAACGCTGGTTTGCCTCACCACATTGCCTTCCTCATCAATCATGGGATTATTTGACAGCAGTACCCATATCGGCGTCCGGTCTTTTTTGTAAATCTTGATCTCAATTTCGTACGGCCGTCTCTCGCTGGTGGCTTTTACGGCGTCCTGAAAAACGGCAAGATCGGTATCTTCACCCACCAGCAAGGTCCCAAAAACTTTGCCCCGCATTTCGCTTAAAGCATAACCTAATATATGCTCCAGGGCTTCGTTCATCCATATCACCTCCCCCCGCCCATCGCGTATCAAAATACCACTTGGTGATTTTTGAGCAGCAAATGATAAGATCTCCCTGTCCAGTTCTGCATTTTTGCGCTTGGTAATATCAACCAATACCTCTACGTATTTATCAACGTTACCGCAATCATCAAAAATAATCGAATTATTAAATGATACCCATAATGTGGAACCGTCCTTACGGTAAATCTGTAAATCCTTTTCAAACGAACGGCGATTTTCGGTGAGGTTCCTCATCTCGTTAATGGTTGCCACATCCGTACTCTCTCCGGTCAGGCTCCCGCTCAGGGCCCTCCCCTTTACATCATCATAAGTAAACCCGGTAATATCGGTAAAGGCGTTATTGGTCCAGATGATGCCGCCATCAGCATTGCTAATTACCACACCATTGCTTACTTTACTGGCAACCAACGACAGCAGTTCCAGATCGGCTAATATCTTTTTTTGATAGGTATTATCGCGACCGCTGGCGTACCAGCTTTGGCCCTTGGCAATAACCGACCAGCTAATCCATTTGATATCTCCATTACGCGCAACAATGCGGGTTTCAAGCTCAAACGTTTTCTTTTTATTCCTCAGGCCCTCTTCAACCACTTTTGATAAACGCGTACGATCATCCTCCTCAAAAAAAAACCATATTGGCTTACCTATTGATTCCTGAGGCGTGTATCCTAAAACGCGCGTCACCGAATCGTTGATCAATTCAATATTGGCGCTTTTATCCATTATACAATGGATTTCGGGAGAGTTATTAAAAAGGTTGAAAAATTCGGTATGTAACTTTAAACGCTCTTCGAGTTCGTTTTTTTGTTTTCGTAGCGTTAAATGCGATATTACTCCGCGTGCGAGCGTTTGCAAAGCGTCACGCTGCTCTGAGGTAAGTTTGTGGGGAATGCTGTCAATAACGCACAGAGAACCCAACCGGAAACCCTGGTTATCGATCAGAGGCGCGCCGGCATAAAACCTGACCCGGGGCTCGCCGGTAACAAATATATTGTTGGCAAAAAGCTCATCCTCTAAGGTATCCGGAATTTCCATGATATCATCGCCAAGAATAGTATAACGGCAAAAGGCATCAGAACGGGGTACCTCGGATAGATCAAAACCAACTCTGGATTTAAACCATTGCCTGTCGGCATCAATAAGCGAAACAAGAGCAACGGGAGTTTCGCAAATGTAAGAAGCTAAACGGGTAATCGCATCGTAATCCTGTTCCGGAAGGGTATCCAATACCTGATATGATTTAAGAGCGGCCACACGCTCAGATTCATTTTCAGGAACGGGATTACGAGGCAAAACCATTGTACTAAAGTTACTTATATAATGGAAATTTTTCCACTAACTCGTTAACCTTTTTACGTACTTTTTTAATGTTATGTTCGTTTTCGTGATCGATAATTACAGAATCTATCAATTCTACAATTTTTTCCATCTCTTTTTCTTTTAAACCACGGGTTGTAATAGCGGCAGTACCAACCCTGATACCCGATGTTACAAAAGGCGACTTATCATCAAAAGGAACCATATTTTTGTTTACGGTGATATCGGCCTTCACTAAAGCGTTTTCGGCATCCTTACCCGAGATATTTTTGTTACGCAGATCAAGCAGGATCAAGTGGTTATCGGTTCCACCCGAAACGATGTTATACCCCAGTTTGGTAAATGCATCCGCCATGGCTGTAGCATTCTTTTTAACCTGCAATATATATTTCATATAGCTATCGGTTAACGCTTCGCCAAAGGCTACCGCCTTTGCAGCGATGATGTGCTCCAACGGACCACCCTGTGTACCAGGGAATACGGCCGAATCCAACAAGGCCGACATCATTCTCAACTCGCCTTTAGGGGTTTTTAATCCCCAGGGGTTTTCAAAATCCTGGCCTAACAAAATCATGCCGCCGCGTGGGCCGCGTAAAGTTTTGTGGGTGGTTGTTGTAACGATATGGCAATGCGGAAGCGGATCGGTCAATAAACCACGGGCTATTAAACCGGCAGGGTGAGAAATATCGGCTAATACCAGGGCGCCAACCTCATCGGCAACCTTGCGGATAAACGCATAATCCCAATCGCGCGAGTATGCTGAAGCTCCGCAGATAATCATCTTCGGTTTTTCGGCCAGCGCTGTTTTTCTTAACTGGTCATAATCAATTAAGCCGGTTTCTTTTACCACTCCGTAAAAAAACGGCTTGTATAACTTACCCGAAAAGTTTACGGGCGAGCCATGGGTTAAGTGACCACCGTGCGAGAGATCAAATCCTAATATTTTATCGCCAGGTTGTAAACAGGCCAGCATTACCGCAGCGTTTGCCTGTGCGCCAGAGTGTGGCTGCACATTGGCCCAAACAGCGTTAAACAATTGCTTAGCACGCTCAATGGCTATAGTTTCAATTTCATCAACCACTTCGCAGCCACCGTAATAGCGTTTTCCGGGTAATCCCTCGGCATATTTATTGGTTGCCACAGAGCCTGCAGCTTCCATTACTTGTTTACTAACAAAGTTTTCTGAAGCGATAAGCTCCAAACCTTCTTCCTGGCGTTCTTGTTCTTCAGCAAGTAAATTAAAAATTAGTTTATCTCTTTTCATTGCATTGATTAAATGCCGCTAAGGTAACCAAATTTTATTCGGCGACTTAAATTTTAGCGGATATCCAAAAATTATTGTATCCTAAACCGATCTGAATATCTACCAGTTCCTGTTGCAGCATCTCCAGTACGGCTAAAAAATTATAAACAAAATGCACCCTATTTTCCGAGTTTTTGGCTAATTGGCCAAAATCAAGCCTTTTATTAATATCAAGCAATGCGCCAATAGCTTTTTTCTGTTGCTCAATGGTGTAAGGGTATTGCACAACGGTATGTTTTACCTCCTGGCTCCGGCTGCGGTAACGGTTAATTACGCGGTGGTAAACGTTCATTAACTTATACAAGTCAAAACTCTCCAACTCTTCGCCGGGGGCCGCCAAACCAGCAACGGCTTCCATATCCAGGTGGATAGCGCCCCGCTTCTCCTGCATCAGGCGTTGCTCTTCCATTGGCTTCAGCTCCTCGCAAACCAGCTTAAATTTTTTGTACTCTATCAGCTTCCTGATCAGGTCCTGCTTCAGGTCAACCTCGTTGCCCTCTTCGTCAAGTTCATATCGCGGCAGCAACATTTTAGCTTTAATACGCATCAGGGTTGCGGCAACAAAAATAAACTCGCTGGCCAGCTCCATATTGAGGCTGTTCATCTGGTGAATATAATTCAAAAAATCATCGGTAATGCGGGATATTGAAATCTCGTGAATGTCCAGTTCATCCCGCTCAATAAAAAACAGCAGCAAATCAAACGGACCCTCAAACTGTGGCAAATGAATTTCAAAATTTTCTTCAACCATAACTCAACTCCCCAAAAATAAGCCATTTATATAAAAAACGGCATAAAAATACGGTTATAATAAATCGCCAAGATTTTATCATGGTTTTAGCAAGTAAATAACATAAATTTGTACCTTTATTTTACTGTACAATATTAAATGAAAGTATCTGCGGGAAATTTACTGCAACAAATAAACTATCCTTCTGATTTAAAACAACTTAAGGAAGAAGATTTAAAGCAACTTAGTCAGGAGCTACGCCAGTATATTATTGACGTAGTTTCGGTGAATGGCGGGCACTTTGGTGCAAGTTTAGGCGTTGTTGAATTAACCGTTGCGCTCCATTATGTTTTAAACACTCCCTACGACCAATTAATTTGGGATGTGGGGCACCAGGCCTATGGCCATAAAATACTAACCGGGCGGCGCGAAATTTTTGATACCAACCGTGTTCACGGCGGGATAAGCGGTTTCCCTAAGCGTGCTGAAAGCGAGTATGACAGTTTTGGCGTAGGCCATTCGTCAACATCCATATCGGCCGCCTTAGGCATGGCCGTGGCATCACAATACAAGGGCGAGACCGATCGGCAGCACGTTGCCGTAATTGGCGATGGCTCGATGGGCGCGGGCTTAGCTTTTGAAGCGCTGAACCATGCCGGTATTGAAAACTCAAACCTACTGGTGATCTTAAACGACAATAACATGTCGATAGACCCCAATGTGGGGGCACTTAAAGAATATTTAACCGATATATCTACCTCAAAACAATATAACCGTTTCAGGGACGATATAGCCAAAATGCTCTCCAAGATCTCGTCGATAGGCCCTGATGCCTTTAAAATGGCGCAGAAGATTGAGAAAAGCATTAAAGGTACCTTACTTAAAAAGAGTAATTTTTTTGAAGCCCTTAAATTCAGATACTTTGGGCCGATAGACGGGCACGATGTTGAACACCTGGTAAAGGTGCTGCAGGATCTGCGCGATATTCCGGGGCCTAAACTGCTGCATTGCGTAACCGTAAAAGGCAAGGGCTATGCCTTAGCCGAAAAGGACCAAACCAAGTGGCATGCGCCGGGTTTGTTTGACAAAATTACCGGCGAAATTAAAAAGACGGTTTATGACAAACCGCAACCTCCAAAATACCAGGATGTTTTTGGCCATACCATTATTGAGTTGGCCGAAAAGAATCCTAAAATTATGGGCATCACACCTGCCATGCCAAGCGGGTGCTCGTTAAATTTAATGATGAAAGCCATGCCCAAGCGTGCTTTTGACGTTGGCATTGCCGAGCAGCATGCGGTAACATTTTCTGCCGGGCTTGCTACCCAGGGATTGGTACCTTTTTGCAATATCTATTCGAGTTTTATGCAACGCGCATACGACCAGGTGATACATGATGTAGCGATACAGAAACTGAATGTTGTTTTTTGCCTGGACAGGGCCGGTTTAGCCGGTGCCGACGGCCCAACCCATCATGGCGCTTACGATCTGGCTTATATGCGCTGCATACCGAACATGATCGTGTCCGCCCCGATGAACGAGGAAGAACTGCGCAACCTGATGTTTACCGCCCAGCAGGATAATATGGGGCCATTCGTGATCAGGTATCCTCGTGGTAATGGTGTGATGGTTGACTGGCAGCGGCCTATGAAAGCCCTTCCGGTAGGAAAAGGCCGTAAAATTTGTGATGGCGAGGATGTAGCCATACTTTCTATTGGCGCCATAGGCAACGAGGTTGTCAAAGCCTTTACCGAATTAAACTCCGAAGGTTATCACCCGGCACATTACGACATGCGCTTTGTAAAACCTTTAGATGAAGCTTTGCTTCACGAGGTATTTACGCAATTTGATAAGGTGATTACGGTAGAAGATGGTTGCCTGCAAGGCGGCATGGGTAGCGCCGTTGTTGAATTTATGAGTGATCATAATTACAGGGCCAGGGTGATTCGCCTGGGTATTCCGGATCAAATTATCGAACATGGTGAACAGCCCGAACTTTGGGCCGAGTGCGGTTACAACGCACATAGCATTGCAGCCCAGGTTAGAAATATAGCTGTAAAAAGAACGACGCAAACCATAGCATCGTAAAACTAAAAGAACCTTCTCCGGAAACAGAGAAGGTCCTTTTAGTTTATGATAGAAAATCAAATACATTACTGCACTTTATACCGGTAAATCTTCCGGCCAATGTTACCCTCGCCATCAATCCCTTCAACTACGGCCCTATAGGTGCCGGGGCTATCGGCATTAAAAAAGCCAACGCTGGCATTACCATTTTTATCGGTAAGTACATTGGGTTTCCAAAATATGGTGGTACGCAAATCGGCAACACGCGCGTTGGTTTTAGGATCATCATACTGCGGCGAGTAAAACTGCCTGGCCCTATAATAGCCCAATGGGCTATAAGTGATGATACCCGGCGAATAGCGCTGGTAACTGTAATTAGGCTCGCCGCGCTTGGTGGTTATTACCAATACACCGCCACCTGCTCTTGATCCGTATATCGCTGTGTTAGCTATCGTTCTTAACACCTCAACGCTTTCAACATCGGTAGGGCTAAGCTGATCTAAAAAGTCGGGTTCCATGGCCACACCGTCAACCACAATAAGCATGGGTGTATTGGGGCTGCGGGTAGAATAGGCCATGCCGTTTCTGAAGTTTACAAAATTAATGCGGCCCAATAAACATTGCGACAGGGTGGAGCAGGACGAAAGCTGGTCGCTTTTAATCACCTGGTCGGCGTTACCGGCACCGTTTAAATTACTTGAATTTTTAAGCGGTTGTTTTTTTTCGGATATACTTACCTCCTTTAATATGGTAGCCTTGGTAACAATGCCATACTTTAAAAAATCGTCGTATTGCTTTTTACTATTCTGCAGGTATGCTGCCATCTTGCTATTGATATTCACCACAATATCGCCCGAGTTTTTGCTTCTGCTAACTACCTGTGGTGCAATATTATCCAAGTCTATTTGGACATTCCTCCGGTCTTTCACTGTTCGTGCCTGTATCACAAAGCGTATACTGTCGGTAAAAATCAAGTTTTTAAAAGCAAATTTTCCCTGCTCATCAGTTACGGTGTCTAAGTAAAATACGCCTCCGCTTGTAGTGAACAGCGATACTTTTCCGTGCGGAACGGCTTTACCACCTAAGGTTTTTAAATGCCCTGTAATGTCTAATGTTTTTTCGGGTTGAAAGGCAAGCGGCGGAAAATTATCGGCCATAATTTGCTTCCATAAAAAGCGGCGATAACCCTGGGTAAGCATCAAAATGTCCAGGTCTTTTTTTGTTTTATCACTAACGTTGGCGAAGTAATAATTAGGTTTTTCGATATAACCCTTAATATCCGATGTCAGCAGGATATTGGATAATATCGTACTCTCCTCATTCTCATCAACGGGCACCTTGGTTTCGTCAATAACCGCTACCGAAAAGCTGCCCAATACAGGCTTGTCCTGGCTTTTGGCTTCCAGGTTTAATTTCACTTTTTCGCGCGGCGCATAAGTTGGCTTGTCTGTGCTTAAAGACAGGTTGAGCTGATCGGGATTTTGGATAAAGATGATCCGTTCGTTTAGCGGTTCGCCTTTTGACGAGAATAATGTAAATTGTACGATACCCGACGGAAAACGACTTTTAGCAATTTTGGTTGTAGATACCAGCGATTCCAGTTTGGTTTTAGCCGCATATAGGATATTTCCGCCCTGTTGCGCCACAATGTTGATGTCGGCATTGGCGCTTTCAATCAACGTAGTCTGACTTAAAGATATCTTTACCGTAACCTCAGGATCATCAGTGTTATTGTAAACATTCAATACAAAGCCACGATCTGTAGCCTGGGGTAAACTAAACACGCCCCCACTGCCATCCGGATAAGTAACCTTGGCAGAATAGGTTTTACCTGCTTGCGGAACAAACATAAATAGGCCCATACCCAAATGCTCGCTCTCTATTTTTGCCACTTCGTTATTTTCATTGTCTACTATGGTGCCTTTAACATCCACGCCAAGCCCATCGGCCCCTACTGCCTTAAAAGCTACCCGCTCCCTGACGCCATTCACCAGGTTTCCGCCTTCGGGAAAAAACTGCACATCTACTTTAGCAGATGTAGCTTTAACCGGCAAAACTTTGGTGATGGTTTCCTTATCGTCTAACTTAATATGGGTTACTATCTTGCCGCTTTTAAGCAAGGTTGGCATATTATTTAAAAACGAAAAGCTGATGTTGCCTGCATTATCGGTAACGCCTTTACCTTTGGCTATCGATCTGAAATCGAGTTGCACTTCGTAACTTACGTTCTTGCCTGCAAAAGGTTTTGCATCGGCATCGCTATAGTTAACCGTTGCATTTACTTTTTGCTGATTATTTTGTGTAGCATAGCCGTAATCGGCCTTGGTAAAAACCTTATTGCTGATGGAGTTGCCCACCTGTATGGTTTTATCAAAAAAGTAATCGTCGCTTGCGTTGCGCATCCAGTTGGTATAGGCGCGGATGCGATAATTACCTTCGGCTAACGAATCTGCCAGTTTAAAATCGCCCCAGGCTAAGCCCGAACTGATGGGTAATTTGAGCGCTTTTTTTATGGAGTCTTTATCGTTAATCAGCTCAACGTTCAGTATCCCGCTAAGGGCTGATAACTGGTGCTTAGCTCCTACGGTTATATAGGCCTTAAACCAGATATTGTCGCCAACGGCGTAGTAGGGCTTATCCAGGTACAGGTAAACCTTCTCCTGCGGATTATCGGAAGTCCATTTTTCTAATTGCGTTGCAATTCTTTTGATGATATCATCGTCAAATTTCGCAAAGCCTGTTAACCCGGCAATACTCCCAAACAATAAAATGGCAATCAGTAACTTCTTCGTTTTCATAGATATGTTAAATATCGACATAAAAACAAGAAAAACAAAAATGGGTGGTGAGGCTTTATAAGTGACAGATCAGGCCAACCGGAAAAAAATACGGATGACGTTTGAACTTGTAGATTGTTAGGTGCAGAAAGAAAGTGCGCAAAAGCCTGACTGCACGCCGGGCCGGGAGCTGGCCTGTGGGTGGAAGGATCGGGCAGTCTTGATTTTATTCACCTGTGTTTGTTTTTTCAAGGTGTTCATGAGCTCCCTACGGTCGGTTTTTGGTTACTTTTTGTATCAAGACAATAAGTAATAAGCTCTTCCGCGGCGATTGAGCGGGCCGATGCTGTAAATTAAGAGCTACTGATTATTAACGCAAAAACAGACGCACTGACAATCAAAAACTTAAGTACACGTCTTTATAATATACATGGAGAACCTGTAGAGCCGCTCTGCCTATGTAGAGATTGCTTCGTACCTCGCAATGACGATTCGATATTGATAATCAATAACTTAAGAAGGCGCCATTATAAATAACAAACCTGGCCGACCGAAAAAAAATAGGCATGACGTTTGAAGCCTGGTGATTATTCGCTACAGGGGAAAAAAGCCCCCTCTAAATCTCCCCCGGTTGGGGAGACTTTTTTTTAGCCCTACCTACCGGGAGGGTTTGGGTGGGGCTCCTAAAACTTATTCTTCCACATCATACTTTCAACCGGCCGCGTTGTGGGGTTATTGTATTTGGCGTTGCTTTTGGTATTGTATAGGGTTTCAATGTCGCCTTCAACTACAAAATAAATCAATTGGCCAATGGGCATCCCGGCGTATATCCTTACCGGTTGGGTGGCAGATATTTCTAACGTCCAGGTATTGCAAAAACCTACATCGCCTTTGCCGGCGGTAGCGTGGATATCAATACCTAAACGACCTGTGCTTGATTTACCTTCTAAAAACGGCACATGGGCATGCGTTTCGGTATACTCCACGGTTACCCCCAGGTAAAGTGTGCCGGGCTGCAGCACAAATCCGGTTTTGGGGATTTCAAAATGTTCTATTTCGTTATGCTCTTTAGCATCCAGAACCCGGCTTTTATAATTAGCCAGGTATTTGCCTAAATGGACATCATAAGAGTTGGTACCCAGCTTTTCGCGATTGAATGGTTCGATGATAATATTGCCCTTCTCTATCTCCTCTAAAATACGTTTATCCGATAAAATCATATACTTCTTTCAAATGGCCTAAATTAGAATTATTTGATATAATTTTGCACGTTATTTGCAATTTTACTTTATGGCTATTGCGTTCAGAATGCAGGTTGATGACGATACCGAGTTCGCTCTTTGGAAAATTGAAGAGGGAGCGGATGAACTGTATAATCAACTCCAGTTAAACGGCAGGGAAAAAGCTTACATTGAATCGTTAGGGAATGGCAAGCGCCATTTACACTGGTTAGGCACCCGGGTATTACTGCGTACCATGTTACATACCGATGAGTATATTGATTGCCAGGTTGATGAGCATGGCAAACCCTACCTGGTGAATATGCCCTACCATATCTCGCTAAGCCACTCGTTTGATTACGCCGCCGTTATGCTAAGCAAAACCAAGGCTGTTGGTATTGATATTGAGTTGATCAGCCACAAAGTAGAGCGGATAGCCCACAAATTTTTAAACGAACAGGAACTCGCCCTCATTGAGCCCGAACACAAAATAGAACAGCTTTACATTTGCTGGTGCGCCAAAGAAGCGGTGTACAAATGTAACGGACGCAAGGTGATTTCTTTTTTAGACCATATCCGGCTGGATATAGCAGATTGGGATACGCCGGGTTCCATTAAGGCAAATATTGAGAAAGGCGATATCAAACTCAATTTTGATGTAAACTATATGCCTTTTGGCGATTATATGATTGGTTATGTTAAGGCTAAACAATGAAGAATAAACAAGTAATATTTACCGACTGGGGGCTAACAGATTATAAACAAGCCTGGGAAAAACAGGAAGAGCTATTAGCCGGAACGGTTAAACTGAAAACAGAAATAAGAAACCAGGAAACTGAACTACCCGGCAGTACCGCAGAATTAAAAACGCCCAACTACCTTGTTTTTTGCGAACACCCTCATGTTTATACTTTAGGCAAAAGCGGCCACGCGGAAAATTTATTATTGGACGAAAAAGGCCTGGCCGAAAAACACGCCACTTATTATACGATAAACCGCGGCGGCGATATTACCTATCATGGGCCGGGGCAAATTGTAGCCTATCCTATTTTAGACCTGGATAATTTTTTCACCGATATCCACCTATACCTGCGCACGCTCGAGGAAGCCGTTATTTTAACCATGGCCGATTACGGTTTAAAGGGAGAACGATATCCGGGCTATACAGGCGTTTGGCTGGATGCCGACATCCCCGAAAGGGCCCGTAAAATATGCGCTATGGGCGTACGCTGCAGCCGTTGGGTCACCATGCACGGGTTGGCCTTTAATGTAAATACCGATCTGGCTTATTTTAAAAACATTGTGCCCTGCGGTATTGATGATAAAGCGGTAACATCCCTACAGGCCGAATTGGGTAAAGAAATAAATATTAACGACGTAAAAAAAACCTTACTACACCATATTTCCGTATTGTTTGAAATGGATGTGGTATGAAAACTTACTTGTGGCTATTGATGAGCCTGGCAGCTTTTACAAGCGGTGCTAAAAAAACAACAAAAATGCAAACTGAAAACCTGGCTTCGGTTATAAAACCGGAGCCCCAAGCCCATTATACTTACCTCGCCCTGGGCGATTCTTATACCATTGGCGAAGCGGTTAAGCAATCGGAGTCGTTCCCCTACCAGTTAAAAAACAAGCTGGCTAAACAAGGTATTAACATTGCAGCTCCTGATGTTATTGCCGTTACCGGATGGACCACAGGCGACCTGAAGGAAGGCATAGCTCAGGCACATATCAGCCAAAAATATAATTTGGTTACCTTGCTTATCGGCGTTAACAACCAATACAGGGGCTACAGCCAAAGCGAATACCATACCGAATTTGTACAGTTATTAAACACCGCTATAGCTTTTGCCGGTGGCGATAAGCACAAAGTGTTTGTACTCTCTATTCCTGATTACAGCGTAACACCTTTTGCACAAAACTCCGATAAAAGCAGGATAGCTACCGAGATTGATCAGTTTAACGCAATTAACCAGCATGAAAGCATTAAAGCCGGAGTGAATTATTTAGCTATTACCGATATATCGCGCCGGGCCACTCATGATGCTGCATTGGTGGCCTCTGATGGCTTGCATCCTTCCGCTAAAATGTATAGCGAATGGGTTGAGCGGCTTGCGCCGATGGTGGCTGAAAAGCTAAAATAATTTTGAAACTACAAGACAATTGTCGTAAATTAGATGACAATTTACAGAGCAATGAAAACATCAAAGCGATACCCCAACCTTGAAGAAGAACCTTTAGAAATGGTGACGATGACACGGGAAGGTGTGGCATTTCCCTATTTCTCCAAGCTGTCAGATCATCTTCACTTTAGCTTTGAAGACTGGTCCTCATTTCTGCATCTTTCCGAGCGCACCATCCAGCGTTATAAGAAAGAAAAAAAGGCTTTCGATCCTATCTATTCAGAAAAAATTCTTCAGATCGAGCTTCTTTACAAAAAAGGCGCTGAGGTTTTTGGCGACGTGGAAAAATTTCAAACCTGGATGGATTCAAACATCGTAGCCCTGGGCAACATTAAACCTAAAGACTTGCTGGATACCAGCTTTGGGATTAATATGCTGAACGATGAACTGGTGCGTATTGAACACGGTATTTTTGCATGACAGTATATCGCCTGAGCAAACAGGCTTACATTAACGACTTATCCGGCCGGGGTGCCCAGTTAGCAGGCGGCCGGTGGAACAGTAAAGGTATAGCGGTATTGTATACAGCCGAATCGCGGGCGCTGGCAGCTATTGAAGCCGCTGTACACATCCCACTCGGCATTATACCAACGGGTTACTTTTTGGCTACTATTGAAATACCCGCCAATGCGGATATAGTAAAGGTTGAGATAAACGATATGCCGCCCAAATGGAATACCAACCCATTTACCAGAACAACACAAAAAATAGGCGACGAATTTATTAAAAACAACAAAGCGCTGCTTTTACAGGTGCCATCCGCAACCGTAAAAGGCGATTATAACTACCTGGTTAATCCGGCTCACCGGGATTTTAATTTAGTAAAGATTAAAAACGTAGAACCCTTTGAGTTTGACACCCGCTTGTTCAGGATTTGAATTAACATTCGGGTAAGCTGATCGGGATCTGGATAGCCAAGCCCCCATCGGACGTTTCCTTGTACTTAGAATTCATATCCAGGGCAGTTTGCCACATGGTTTCAACCACGGCATCCAAACTTACCTTGGCATTATCAGGATTACTTTGCAATGCCAGTTGCGAAGCCGTGATGGCCTTAATTGCACCCATGGTATTACGCTCGATACAAGGGATCTGCACCAAGCCGCCGATAGGATCGCAGGTTAGGCCAAGGTGATGTTCCATCGCTATCTCGGCGGCCATCAACACCTGCCTTTGCGAGCCTCCCAAACATTCGGTTAAAGCAGCAGCAGCCATTGCCGACGACACACCTATCTCGGCCTGGCAACCGCCCATAGCGGCCGATAGGGTAGCACCTTTTTTAAAGATGCTGCCAATTTCGGAAGCGGTTGACAGGAACTGGACGATTTTGTTATCGTCAAACCCATCGCAAAAAACAATATAGTATTGCAATACAGCGGGCACTACGCCCGCAGCACCGTTGGTTGGAGCGGTAACTACCCTGCCAAAGGAAGCGTTTTCTTCGTTCACGGCTAAGGCAAAGCAGCTTACCCAGTCTAACGTGTATTTAAATCCGTTACCTCCCTGGCGGATCGCCTGGATCCATGTAGGATAATCCCGATACGGAATACCACCAATCAGCTTTTTATTTAATGCCGCTGCCCTTCTGTTTACATTTAAACCGCCCGGCAGGTTACCGGTAGTATGGCAGCCGCGATAAATACACTCGTTTAAAACCCTGAAAATATTCAACAAGCCATCTCGCGTTTCGTGTTCTGTACGCCAGGCCAGCTCGTTCTCCATGACCACTCCGGATATTTTTAACCCGGTTTTAATACACCAGTGCAGCAAATCGTTAGCCTTTTCAATAGGGAAAGGTAAATCAACTTCTACCTTACCCGCTGTGGCGCTGTCGCCTTCACGTACTACAAAGCCCCCACCTATAGAATAATAGGTTTCTGAAACAGCTTTGCCCGTGCTTAAAAAAGCCTGGAAAGTAACCGCGTTGGGATGGAAAGGCAAACTTTCGTTAAAAAGGAACAGCAGGTCATCGTCCTTAAAAAAGCTGACCGCTTTAACACCGCCTAAATTAAGCTCATGGCATTGATCAATATCTGCAATTTTGGTATCAATCTGGTTCACATCAAAAGTAACCGGATCATCGCCGCTTAAACCCAGCAGGATGGCAATATCGGTACCATGGCCCTTGCCGGTTTTAGCCAGCGAACCATAGAGTAGAATTTTAACCTGAACAACCCACTGTAGCTGATCGGCATCCTGCAGAATTTTAACAAACTGCTGCGCGGCTCTCCAGGGCCCCAAAGTATGTGAACTTGACGGACCTATACCAATTTTAAAAATGTCGAAAACAGAAATTTGCTCACGTTGCATATGGAGGCAAAACTACTGAATATCTACCATTTTAATTTTTGCAAAAGTATATTTCATTACCAACTATTAAATAAAATTTATACTTTGCAGTACTATTAATAAAAATCAGCAAAAAAATCAACCTTAATCTATTTATGGAAAATTACAACTCGCCAATGCCCGCTTTCGGTAGCGGTCTGTTTTTAACTTTTGGCTTTTTCGGCCTGTTAACTTTGATAGCCTTTTGGAGAATATTTACCAAAGCTGGCAAACCGGGCTGGGCCGCTATTATACCCATTTATAACTTAATTGTATTACTTGAAATTGTAGGCAAACCCGTATGGTGGTTTCTTTTAATGCTGTTACCTTGCGTCAATTTCGTATTCATCATCTGGACGTATAATTTATTAAGCAAGAGTTTTGGAAAAACCGAAGGCTTTACGGTTGGGCTAATACTTCTGAATCCTATTTTTATAATGATATTGGGTTTTGGAGACGCTGTTTATTTAGGCCCATCTGCTAAAGAAGCTTATGCAGACAATCGTTTTGGTGCTACCGACTATCAAAAGCCATTTGATCCTCAACCATAAATTGCTATCGCATTCAATACTATTTTGCAACCACATGGATTTGTTCCAGTGGTTGCAAAATCATTTAATACCCTGCCCATTTAAAAAATTAACCGGTATTGATTGTCCCGGTTGTGGCTTTCAACGTTCTTTTATTGCTTTAATGCGAGGTGATTTCCATCAAAGTTTCGCATTATATCCAGCTACAATTCCACTATTGCTCACTACCGCCTATGTGATTTTGAATACAAAATTGCATATCGATAAAAAGTATATTGCAACCAAAATAATTTACATGCTAACCGGAAGCATTATATTGGGTTCCTATTTAATTAAGATATACTATCATTACAATACCTAAACAGGCATTTTTGAGGTAATATAACTGTAGTCCTTCACAATTGTATTTAAAAAATCAAACTCGTTCATATCCGGAGGAATAGTTATGGCTAAATGATCTTTAACACGCATGGCCATATTGTAAACCAGACTGCTATTACCAGTACTTTTAAAATTACCAATCACCTCGTGTATCAGTGTAATATCCTTATCGCTAAGTACGCTAACACCGATAAACAGAGGTTCGTAACCATCTTCAGGCGATATGAAATATAAATCGGCCAACTCCGTTTTAGGTTTGGTTTTAATCAAGGTAGTACCGGCCACTATATCTCCTATCCGCTGCTTTTTTTCAGAAACGGCTACAGATATCAGCGCACCAATGCCCAAAGTCAATCCAAAATCAAGCAAACGAAAAACCCAACGTAACAGATATTGCCCAACAGTGGGCCTCGCACCATTAATGTTTACAACCCTGATTTTAATAGCGTATTTGCCGATGCTTTGCCCGTCAAAAAATATTTCGGCAACAAGATCATAAAAAGTGATCACGATTGCATATATAATCCCGATTACAATAAGCGCAGTGGGAACTCCGCCCGCTTGATGACCATCAAACGTACTAAGAAAGAAAAATATGCAAACAAAATATAATGCATAAGTTATCCCCGTAAATACGCCAATATCAACAATCCGGGCCAGTACTCTTTCGCCTAAACCGGCAACTTCATAATCAATATCAATATTTTGCGATGTTGTTATTTTCACTGTTTGCATACATAACAAATATATCGATCTATTGAATTATTTGTACACACAGATCAAATATTGTTATTATTTTAACAAAAAATTATTTACCCGGGCAGCATGCGTGAATCTCTGTTTATTAAACAAAAT
Source organism: Mucilaginibacter paludis DSM 18603 (assembly GCF_000166195.2). Classification (NCBI taxonomy): domain Bacteria; kingdom Pseudomonadati; phylum Bacteroidota; class Sphingobacteriia; order Sphingobacteriales; family Sphingobacteriaceae; genus Mucilaginibacter; species Mucilaginibacter paludis. The sequence continues at coordinate 4,911,631 of NZ_CM001403.1, read as the reverse complement.
TCGGCCAAATGGAAAGAGTATGAAACTGTGCAATCAAGCAGCCCAGATGAGCTTGCAGAGCGGTTTGTGACCATTATGGATGACTTAGCCTACGCCAAAACATTTTATCCAAAATCAAAAACAACTATATATTTAAATGGATTGGCTTCAAACTTTCATCAGTCCATCTATAAAAACAAAAAGGAAAAGGTTAATCGGTTTGTTTATTTCTGGCAGTACGAACTCCCCCTTTTATTCAAACAATACAGGGCTCAGGTGTTATACTCCTTTATTTTTTTTATTGTGTTTTTCCTCATCAGTTTTCTCTCTTCCAAATATGATCAAAATTTTGTACGATCCGTTCTGTCTGATGAATACGTGAATATGACCAATGAAAACATTGCCAAAGGCGATCCCTTCGGCGTTTATAAAAGCGAGAACGAATTTGTAATGTTTTGGATGATAGCAAAAAACAACTTGACGGTAACGGCTATAACTTTTGTTTCGGGCATTACCTTATCCGTTGGCACTTTATACAATTTATTTAAAAACGGGATGATGGTTGGCTGCTTTCAATATCTCTTTATCAGCAAAGGCTTAGGCTTAAAATCGGTACTGGTGATATGGATACATGGCACACTTGAAATTTCTACCATTATTTTAGCTGGGGCGGCCGGTTTAATTATGGGCAACAGCGTATTATTCCCTAAAACTTACAGCCGGTTTGCATCCTTAAAACGCGGCGCGCTTGATGGCCTTAAATTAATGCTGGGCATCAGCCCCATAGTAGTAACAGCGGCCATTTTTGAGAGCTTTATAACCCGGCATACCGAAATGCCTGTATGGCTCAGCACATCTATTTTGGTAACTTCATTTTTATTCATAATCTGGTATGTAATCATCTATCCTGTATATGTATCAAAAAACAAAAAACCTATTAAACTATAAATGAAACAAAACATTGAATTAGATAAAATACGTGAGTTTGGGGATATTATCAGCGATACCTTTGTTTTGATACGGCAAAATTTCAAACCATTGTTAAAAGCCTATTTTACTATTTGCGGAGTATTCATGATTGGAGGTATATTGGCTTCTATTATGTACCATACGCAACATGTATATGGCGACACTCCTTCGCTCTTTTCATTCGCGGGCACTTTAAGTTTTTTATTCGGTATCTTAAATCATACCGCCCTTGTTCTCACTGTTATATGTTACTTCATATTGTATAAAGAGAAGGGAAATCAACCGCCCAATATTATTGAGGTTTGGGGATACTTTAGATATTACTCTTTAAGGGTATTGGGCACACAATTCATATTGATATTAGCCATGTGCATCAGCGCTCTGTTTTGTGTGGTGCCAGCCATATATCTATTTCCGATTGTATCTTTGGTTATCCCGATTATGGTTATTGAAAATGCAAATGTAGAGTACAGCATTAAAAAAGCCTATCATATTCTGAAAGGAGATTGGTGGTTAACATTTGGAGTATTGTTGCTTTTGGCGGTTATTGTTTTAGCGGCGTTTGCTGTTATATTTACCCCACCTGCAATTTTTTGGGGAGTAAGCCAATGGCTAACGGGCAGGGCGTTAGATACGTCATTTATCATCATCAGATCAATCATCTTTCAGGCATGCGAAGTTTTAGGGATTTTGCCGATTATCGGCATCACCTTAGTTTATTACACACTTACTGAACAGAAGGAAAGCAACAGCCTGATCAACAGAATCCAGATGTTTGGAAAAAGTAATTCAGGAGCTGATGAACATCAATCAGAGCAATATTAACACATGCTTAAGCCGATATTTGTACTGTTGTCACCCCATCCTTTTACAGGATTGACCACCATTAAAAGTAAAGTGGTTCAAGCCCCCCGTTATCAGCTTAAAACAGATAGCAATAAATTACTACTCCATCAGTTTAACCCGACTGCATTAAACAACTATCGCAAAAATCCGGAATTTAATTATACAACTACAAAACCGGTAATTACGGTTTGGGACCGTTTCTGGAATTGGGCTTGGCATATATGGAACAACTTCTGGTCGTGGTTAGCTGAGTTACTCCGGAAATTATTCGGGAATGCCTCCATGGGGCACAATACAGCACAGACATTCAAATACGTTATACTAACATTAGCTGCCTGCATGTTGGTTTATGTAATTGCTAAATTATTGGGAGTAAACTTATTACAGCTATTTAAAAAGAAATCTACCGGCGATGCAATCCCTTATACAGAGTCGATCGAGAACATCCACGATATAAGCTTTGACGAAGCCATAGAAAGCGCCCTGGCAGTTAGAAACTATAGACTCGCGGTAAGATTACTCTATCTCCGTTCGCTTAAACAGCTGAGCGATCATAACTTGATTACCTGGAAAATTGAAAAAACTAATACAGATTACTTAAAAGAACTTTCGGACAAAGAACAACTTAGGCAGTTTACATTGGTTACCCTACAATTTGAATATATTTGGTATGGCGATTTTCCCATAGATGCACAGTCATACCAAAATATCAGCGCTTTATTTCAGGATTTTAAACATCAGCTATCATGAAAAGCTTAAAACTTTATATCATTATAGCAGGTGTATTAATGGTATTTTATCTGCTTGCCCAATACAACCAACCCCAAGCTTTAAACTGGGACCAAACGTTATCAAATACCGATAAAATTCCGTTTGGCACCTATATTCTTTATAACCAGATTACCGACATTTTTCCGAAGGCGAAGATAGTAACCTGCCGGAAACCAATCTACAACGTAATTAATGACCATGACGTTGATCATGGCACTTATATAATAATTTGCCGCAGCCTAACTTTAAACGAGTACGATTACAGCAAACTTAAACAATACATACTTAAAGGTAACGACGTATTTATTTCGGCTCTTTACTTTGGCGACGAGTTTAGCAAAAAATTAAAAACGGAAACCGCTAACGAATTCGGCGACAGCGCCACAGTAAAAATCAAATTTTCCAATCAATATTTGGATACCACGAAGCTATATCATGTTAAAAAAGGAATGGCTGATGGCTACTTCCGTAAAATTGATAGCGCCACTGCAACTATTTTAGGAACCAACACATCCCATCATATTAATTTTATAAAGTATAAATTGGGTAAAGGCAACTTGTATTTAAACGCCGCTCCGCTAATGTTTACCAATTATGCCATGCTTAATAAAAATGGAATGAACTATGCATCCGTAGCTCTGTCTTACCTTAAAAACGATGCGAACTTAATCTGGGATCAATATTATACATTAGGCCGCGAAGACGAGGGTTCATCTATGCGCGTGTTTTTGAGAAACCCATCACTTAGGTGGGCCTTTTACATTACTTTTTTCAGCCTCATCCTCTACGTACTCTATCAAATCAAACGTCGCCAGCGCATCATCCCCATCATCGAACCTTTGCAAAACACCACCCTCGATTTTGTAAAAGTGGTTGGCCAGGTATATTACGAGCAACGCGACAACAGCAACATTGCTCAAAAAAAAGCGGCGTACTTTTTGGAGTACCTGCGCGCCAAGTACAATTTAAAAACCACGGTTTTAAATGACGAATTCGGCGAGGCGCTCGCGCATAAAAGTGGTGTTGAAACAACACTCATCAAACAACTTTTAAACCAGGTAACCTGGGTGCGCTCCGCGACAAAGGTGAGCGACCACGACTTGATTCAGTTGAATAAAAACATAGAACAATTTTATCTTCAATCCAGATAGTAAATGGAACAGCAATTTTTTGAACAACGTACAGATTTAAGCCGGCTTAGCCAGGCCGTAGCGCAAATTAAAGAAACTCTCGCCAGGGTAATAGTTGGGCAACAGGATACCATTGACCTGCTGATTGCGGGTATTTTGGCCGATGGCCATATTTTGATTGAAGGTGTACCAGGGATAGCCAAAACTTTAACGGCCAAACTGATAGCCAAAAGTATCGACGCAAAATTTTCGCGCATCCAGTTTACGCCCGATCTGATGCCTTCGGACGTTTTAGGCACTTCGGTTTTTAATCCCAAAACCATTGATTTTGAGTTTAAGCAAGGACCTATATTCGGCAACATCATTTTAATCGACGAGATTAACCGCGCTCCGGCAAAAACACAATCGGCTTTGTTTGAGGTGATGGAGGAGCGCCAGGTAACTATAGATGGGCACAGCTATCAAATGACGGAGCCCTTTATTGTACTGGCCACCCAAAATCCGGTTGAGCAGGAAGGTACCTATCGTTTACCCGAAGCCCAACTGGATAGATTTTTGTTTAAGATAGAAGTAAAATACCCATCGTTAGAAGATGAGATCTTGATTTTAAATCAGCAGCACCAGCATAAAACGGTTGATCAGCTGGCCGAAATTGTGCCCGTTTTAAGTGCTCAGGATATTGTCGCCTTACGCCAGCAGGTACGCGGCCTGTATGTTGAGCCTAAGTTACTGGAGTTTGTGGCCAAGATAATTCACGAAACCCGCAGCCATAAATCGCTTTTCCTGGGTGGCTCGCCACGCGCATCGTTAGCGGTGGTGAACAGCGCCAAGGCATTGGCCGCCATGAAGGGCCGAGACTTTATAACGCCAGAAGATATTATTGGGGTAACCCCTGCTGTATTAAGGCACCGCATTATGCTGACGCCCGACAAAGAAATGGAAGGTGTAACACCCGACGAAGTAGTAGCCCAGATTATCCAGAAAATAGAAATACCCAGATAGGTGAAATCAATTTTTAACCTGTATTACAAAAATTTATTTTTAACCAGCCGGCTATTTACCGGCCTGGGCTGCGCGGTAGTACTTTATTTATTATCCTTCTTTTTTCCATGGTTAGGAGATATCCCTTCCCTGTTTTTCTTTACGCTCGTTTTATTATTTGTAATTGATATTTGGATGCTTTACCGCCTACCCAAAGGCATTTTTGCACGCAGGCATGCACCGGAGCGATTAAGCAATGGCGACGATAACGAAATAGGAATTTATGTAGAGAATTTTTATCCATTTAACATCAGCGTTGGTATTATTGACGAAATACCGCACCAGTTCCAAAAACGGGATGTATGGTTTAAAACCGGCCTCATATCGCGGCAGCATAAACTGCTTAATTACCAGCTAAGGCCAACCAGGCGAGGCGAATATGAGTTTGGCGCCATACGCGTTTACGTGCAATCGCCGATAGGCTTAATTAACCGGCGCTACAACATTGAGCAGGTGGAAACCCTGCCCGTTTATCCATCTTTTTTACAGATGCGTAAGTATGAGCTGATGGCTATTTCAAACCGGCTGAACGAGTATGGCATCAAAAAAATACGGCGCCTGGGTAACAGCATGGAGTTTGAGCAAATTAAAAACTATGTAGCAGGCGATGACTACCGTACGCTGAACTGGAAGGCATCGGCGCGGCGCGGCGATTTGATGGTCAATAATTATACCGACGAAAAATCGCAGCACGTATATTGTGTAATCGATAAATCGCGCTCCATGAAAATGCCGTTTGATGGTTTAAGCCTGCTTGACTATGCCATTAATGCCAGCCTGGTATTATCAAGCGTAGCCTTGTTAAAAGAAGATAAGGCGGGGTTAATTACCATATCCGAGAAAAAAGGAGCTATAATACCCGCCGAACGCAGGCCTACCCAGCTGAATAAAATAATGGAGGTTTTATATAAAGAGAAAACGCGCTACCTGGAAACCAACATGGAGCTGCTGTATACCACCATACGCGGAACGTTGAAACAAAGGAGCCTGGTTGTTTTTTTCACCAATTTTGAGAGTATGTCTGCTCTGCAAAGGCAGTTGCCTTTTTTAAAAAGGATAGCAAAATTCCATTTACTGGTTGTTGTATTTTTTGAGAATACAGAACTGAAGAAATTAAGCGAACAACCAGCCGAGAATGTGGAAGGTATCTACATTAAAACCGTTGCCGAAAAATTTGCTTACGAGAAGAAACTGATTGTAAAAGAATTGGCCCGTTATGGTATACAATCTATTTTAAGTACCCCGCAAAATTTAACCGTGAATACCATTAACCGTTACCTGGAACTCAAGGCAAGGCAAAAAATTTAAATCAGGTTCCTGGTAATTTAATACCTGCGGCTTTAAGATCCTTAATAATGCGTTCCTGTAGGGCGAATTTTACGGATATATATTTGTTGGTGAGCACCCAAACCTGCGTGCTTATTTTTATCCCGTCAATTTCGAGTGCAGATATGCCAATACAGGGCACGCGTTCGGTCAATATATCCGGGGTTTGTTTAATGGCATTAGCAATAATCAGCTTAACCTGCTCAACATCAATAACGTAAGTAAGCTTCAGGTCGATATCCAAGCGGCGTTTACCTTCGCGGGTAACGTTGATGATAACCTCGTTAAATAATTTGCCGTTCGGGATAATCACTGCCTTATTATCGGTAGTTAATACCTCGGTATAAAAAACTTCGATGGCTGTTACCACACCGTCAACTCCCTGGGCTACAATATTGTCATCCAAAGTAAATGGCTTAAGCATCAGAATAAGCACCCCGCCGGCAAAATTTTGTAAAGTACCGGATAAGGCTAAACCGGCGGCAACACTGCCAGCACCAATAACTGCTGTGAAAATAGTGAGCTCAATGCCCATAATTTCCATTACCACAACAACCAGCAGTACGTATAATAGCGTAATAGATAAACTTAAAAAGAATGGCTGTAAAGAGGAGTGGATTTGTTTACGGGACATTTGCCCGCGCAACCTTTTTTTGAGGAACCTGATAACCCAAAGGCCGACACAAAAAACGACGAGACCGAAAAAAATACGAGCGCCATTATTGACAAGCCAGGCGTAGGCCGTGTGATATAAATCTATACTACTATCAGAAGCTTTCTTTGTGGTATCTATCATACCATAAAGGTATTCTTATCTAAATAGAGTTACAAATAATTGTGGTCCTTCAATAATGGCCCAACCTATAATTCGGTTAGATACATATTTAGTTTTTTTGCCTATCGCCTTCATACCCGTCAATAATCAAATAGTGTGCCCTTTAAGTACAAATACCTTTTTTATGGCTCATAAAAGATATAACAGTTGCTTTATCACCTGTTTTATCTCATAATTTATCTGTCTGACAGTGATTTTCAAGATAGGCTTAATCGCCATAAAAAAACCCCTGTTCAGAAAACTGAACAGGGGTTCTATATTTACTTCACCAGGGGCGAAGCGGTATTTGATTACATCATACCGCCCATGCCGCCACCCATTGGAGGCATACCATGGCCACCTTTATCTTCTTCAGTGTCATCAGCTAACACACACTCGGTGGTTAACAACATGGCAGCTATAGAAGCGGCGTTTTGTAAAGCTACACGGCCTACTTTAGTAGGATCAATAACACCGGCAGCAATCAGGTTTTCGTATTTATCGGTACGTGCGTTGTAACCAAAATCAGCAGTTCCTTCTTTAACTTTCTGAACTACGATTGATCCTTCGATACCGGCGTTTTCGCAGATCTGACGCAGAGGCTCTTCGATAGCGCGACGGATAATCTGGATACCAGTATTTTCGTCTTCGTTAGCACCTTTAAGGTCAGTTAAAGCTTCAACAGCACGGATGAAAGCAACACCACCACCGGCAACAATACCTTCTTCAACCGCAGCGCGGGTTGCATGTAAAGCATCGTCAACACGGTCTTTCTTTTCTTTCATTTCAACTTCTGATGCAGCACCAACGTAAAGTACAGCAACACCACCAGATAGTTTAGCTAAACGCTCTTGTAATTTTTCTTTATCGTAATCAGATGTAGTTGATTCGATTTGAGATTTGATTTGGTTAACACGGGCTTTAATTTCTTCTGTTCCGCCCGAACCGTTAATTACGGTAGTGTTATCTTTATCGATAACAATTTTCTCGGCAGTACCTAAGTAAGTTAAATCAGCATTTTCCAATTTGTAACCTCTTTCTTCAGAAATTACAGTACCACCTGTTAAGATAGCGATATCTTCCAGCATAGCTTTTCTACGGTCGCCAAAGCCAGGAGCCTTAACAGCTGCAACTTTTAGTGAACCACGGATTTTGTTAACCACTAAAGTAGCTAATGCTTCGCCATCTAAATCTTCAGCAATAATTAATAATGGTTTGCCGGTTTGTACTTGTTTTTCAAGGATAGGCAATAATTCCTTCATCGAAGAAATCTTTTTGTCGTAGATCAGGATGTATGGGTTTTCCAACTCAACTTCCATTTTATCAGCGTTGGTTACAAAGTACGGTGATAAGTAACCACGGTCAAACTGCATACCTTCAACAGTTTTAACTTCTGTTTCAGTACCTTTGGCTTCTTCAACAGTAATTACACCATCTTTACCAACCTTAGCCATAGCTTCGGCAATTAACGAACCGATAATTTCGTCGTTATTAGCAGAGATAGAAGCAACTTGTTTAATTTTATTATTGTCTTCGCCAACAGTTTGTGATTGAGTCTGCAGGTTTTTAACAACAGCTTCAACAGCTTTGTCAATACCGCGTTTCAAATCCATAGGGTTAGCACCGGCTGCTACGTTTTTAATACCAGCGGTTACAATAGCCTGAGCTAATACGGTTGCAGTAGTAGTACCATCACCAGCAATATCAGCAGTTTTTGAAGCTACTTCCTTCACCATTTGGGCACCCATATTTTCTAAAGAATCTTTCAATTCAATTTCTTTAGCTACAGTTACACCATCCTTGGTGATAATTGGCGAACCAAATTTTTTGTCGATAATTACGTTACGACCTTTAGGACCTAAGGTTACTTTAACCGCGTTAGCTAAAATATCAACACCGCGTTTTAAGGCGTCGCGTGCTTCTACATTGTATTTAACAATTTTTGCCATCTTCTTCTTTTTTAATTTTGAATTATTGATTTAGTGAATTATTGATTTGTTTTATTGGGTATAATCGAGGATCAATCGATCATTCGATTATTCAATAAGTCAATAATTAAAGTACTGCGTAAATGTCAGATTCGCGCATAATTAAATACTCCTTACCTTCGTATGAAGTTTCGGTACCAGCATATTTGCCATATAAAACCTTATCACCAACTTTTACAGTAGGAGCAATAACAGTTCCGGTATCTGCAGCCCTGCCCGGACCAACGGCTACTATAGTTCCAACTTGAGGTTTTTCTTTAGCAGTATCTGGGATGATGATACCAGACGCAGTTTTTTCTTCGGCAGCAGCAGCTTCTACTACTACTCTATCTCCAAGAGGTTTAATGTTTAACGACATAGTTATTTATTTTAATTTGTATTATGGTTATTGAATTATACCGGGTAGAGCACACTAATTATGCCACCACCACTTATTAGTACATATTGACCGATGCTTTGTCAAAATTGCATTAACAGCAAAATAAAGTTAACGCCGGGTTAACATAGCCGTGCCATGATGGCAGTAAACTAAAATAAAAAAGGACTTAAGAAACGTGTTCTTAAGTCCTCGATATTTTATAGAGCGGATGCTCTTATTTTTTCTTTTCTAAACCTGGTAAAGTTGCAGGGGCGTTTGTTGGTGTACTCGGCCTTGATGCCTTGTCAATTTGCTCCTGGTTAACGTTTTCAACTTTGCCGCTACCGCCTTTGCCAATCACATTGATAGCTAACGATAACACAATCAGGGCTATAGCCAATATCCATGTACCTTTTTCAAGGATATCACCAGTTTTTTGCACTCCCAAAAGTTGTGATGAGCTTGAAAAATTGGATGATAAGCCACCACCCTTAGGGTTTTGTATTAAAACGATAAGGCCTAATAAAGCACAAACAATAATGGCAATAATTACTAATAAATACATTTTACTTTTATTTAGTTGATCTTTTCTCTAACAATTTAATCTGGGCCGCAAAGTAACTGCTTTTTTCCGGAAATTTCAACAATAATTTTTGGTAGGTTGAAATAGCCTTTTGATACAGCATTTGATCTACATATATCCGGGCCAAAGTTTCTGACACCATCTCGCCCTCATCTTCGGCACTCTTCTTGGCCTTGTTTTCATTATCAAGGGTATCATTGCTTGGTGCCTTTATTTGGGGATCTTCCTGTATAAAGCGCTCAATAATTTCGTCCTCTTTCCTTTTGGTTTCAACCTCCGGCTTTACGGTACTTTTCTCCAACTCTTCGGCTGCGGTAGTATGAAAAATATTCTCATAATACTGCTGTTGTAATTCTTCCGAAACAATCAACCGGTTTTCGTGGTAGACCGAAGGTTTGTAAGGCGCATAAGGTTGGTTATTGGTTGCATGCTCCTTACGGGTTTTATCAAGCCACCACATAAAGCTGTAGGGCATCTTATCATCGTTGTATTTGGATACCCTTAAATCGTCTTCGGTGCCCATGCTATGCGGCCCGGTAAATTCATCGGCGGCGGCGGTTATCTCATTTTCCTCCTGCTGCTCGTCATCCTCTAACTGAAGTTCGGCCCCATCGTCGGTCGACAAAGACATGCGATTTTTAAAATCAGAATTTGATAAGGAGTATTCTTTTTTTTCATCCTGGCCATTTTCTCTACGGCTATCGGTTTCCGGGTTGGTTTGATTACGATCTGGCCAGCCATATTGCGCCATAATCAGATCTTCCAACTTATTGCTATCAGCTCCTGAAGTTTCAGGCTGCGTACTATCCGGATTGATTTGAATATCCTCTATAGGCGTTATCTCGTCAAAAATTTCGTCATCAATCTCTGCGTCCCCGTCAACCCGGCCATGAGGATCGTGAAAATAGTAAGTAGATGGTTCATTTTGAGGTTCAGACTCTTCCAGCGGCTTAACTACTTGCGACGACGGGGCGGCAGCAAAATATTCAGGGTGATTTACCAGGTTATACAACACACTCCTGTCGGTAGCGTAAACTGCGGCTACTTTGAGTTGCTGCTGAAATCCATCCGGATGATTAACCTTTGCGGAACGCGCAAGCAGGGCATGTAAAATACCGCTTTGTGGATATAGCTCTGCCAAATTTGCTAATTGCAAGGCATGGGTAGCACTCAACTGATCCGGGTTGGCCAGTATATCAGAAAAAAAAACTTTTTGTTCTATATTCAAAATTTGCTCCACGTTGTTGAAACTACGAATTGCTTACCAATTTGCAAAAGCCCTGTTAAAAATATCTTCGGTTAATTGTTTGTTGATATCGGCTATCAATGATTGCTCAACCGGGGCAATTTCGCCGGAAAAGTCTTTAAACCGGGTAAAAGACTCTTCGAAATTATATTTCTTATTGGCAATATTGGTATATTTTGCCTTTACAGTAATACTAAGGCGTGTTTGGCCTGCTATTGGTTGCCTGTTATCGCTGGTAGCCTGTATGGCAGCTGGTGCAATAGTATAACCGGTTATCTGTCCTTCCATGGTAGCATCGGCCTCTCCCCTAACCAGGCTTAAACTTGTTTGCGACCTGATTCGCTCCTTTAAAGCTTCGGTAAATAACTGGCTCATGTTATTTACAACCAATGGTGCGGTGTTTTCAAAAAACATCACATTAATAGTTTTAAGTTCGGGCGGTATAGAGGCGCCATCCAAACTCAACCTGTACGAACACGACTGACTGACCAGCAGCAGGGGAACAACTAATAAAAAAAACAGGCTCTTCCTCATCTAATCAATATTACAAATTTAATTCTTTTATTTTACGATATAAGGTACGCTCAGAAATACCCAACTCCTGGGCGGCAAGTTTACGTTTACCTTTATGCTTTTTTAGCGCCTTACGTATCAAATCCGATTCTTTTTCAATTAAAGATAACGATTCCTCTACCTCTTCGGCCTCGTGGGTAATATTGTAATTATCGTTGTTATTTACACTACCGTTATTGTTATTATGATGAACGGGCTGCTGCAAAGTAAATTGTGAGTCGGCCTGATTGGGCAGATCAATATCGCGGTACAGTTGGTTTATAACCTGCGGGTTACCGGTATAGTTGGCCGAAACGCCCCCTTGCTCAATAATATCGGCTACCAGCTTTTTGAGTTCAACCATATCGCGCTTCATATCAAAAAGCACTTTATAAAGGATATCCCTTTCCGAAAAATCTTCCTTCGGCTGATTTTCTATGCGCATAGGCAGATTGCGGTTACCCATCTCGTGCGGAATATAGGTAAGCAGGGTTTGCGCAGTAATGGTACGGTCGCGCTCCAGCACGGCTAACTGCTCGGCAATGTTTTTCAGCTGCCTTACGTTTCCGGGCCAGGAGTAATTGATTAGCACCTGTTGCGCGGCATCATCCAATTGAATTGGCGGAGAGCGGTATTTAGCTGTAAAGTCCGACGTGAATTTGCGAAAAATGAGGTAAACATCTTCCTTCCGGTCGCGCAGGGGTGGAATCCGCAATGGAACAGTATTTAACCTGTAATACAAATCTTCCCTGAATTTACCGGCTTTTACAGCTTCGTAAACATCAACATTGGTGGCAGCAATAACGCGGACGTTAGTTTTCTCCACCTTTGATGATCCGACTTTGATGTACTGGCCCGACTCTAAAACCCGGAGCAAGCGCGCCTGGGTGCCTAAAGGCATTTCGCCAATTTCATCTAAAAATATGGTACCGCCGTTTACCGTTTCAAAGTATCCTTTACGCTCGCCAACGGCACCGGTATAAGCGCCCTTTTCGTGACCGAAAAGTTCGGAGTCAATCGTTCCTTCGGGAATGGCACCACAGTTTACGGCAATGAACGGCCCATGCTTGCGCGGGCTCATCTGGTGTATAATGTGCGAAAAAACTTCCTTCCCGCTCCCGCTCTCGCCAGTAATTAACACCGAAATATCAGTAGGTGCAACCTGGTTGGCAATATTGATGGCCCGGTTTAACAATGGCGAATTGCCAATGATGCCGAAGCGCTGTTTTATTTCTTGTATCTCCATTTTTTAGTATTGAGATATGAGTATTGAGTATTGAGACAACCACTGCTTCAGCCCTCTATCACCCAATGCTAATCAATTATTTTTCCTATTAAAGTTGCTGTGGTGCATTTTTCGGCCAGTACGTTAACATATTGGCCGGGTTTAAACCGCTCATCTACCGGGAAAATCACCATCGCGTTCTGGTCGCTGCGGCCACAATAGTCCCGGTCTGATTTTTTGGAGTAGCCCTCTATCAGCACCTTTTGTACTTTGCCCAGTTGAGCTTGCAAGCGCACCAGCGAGTATTGCTGCTGTTTGGCTACAATCTCTTGCAGACGCGTTTTCTTTACATCTTCGGGGATATCGTCGGCATAACGTTTGGCGGCCAATGTTCCGGGGCGTTCAGAATACATAAACATGTATGCAAAATCGTATTGTACATAATCCATCATGCTCACGGTATCCTGGTGTTCCTCGTCGGTTTCGGTACAGAAGCCGGTAATTACATCCGTCGATATGGCACACCCGGGGATAATCCGGCGGATAGCGTCGATACGGTCGATATACCAGTCGCGGTCATAAGTACGGTTCATCATCTCCAATATCCGGCTGTTGCCCGATTGTACCGGCAGGTGTATATAGTTGCAAATGTTATCGTACCTGGCAATGGTGTAAAGTACTTCATCGGTAATATCCTTTGGATGCGATGTTGAAAAACGCACGCGCAAATCGGGGTTGATCAGGGCAACAAGTTCCAGCAGGCGGGCAAAGTTTACAACGGGAGCCCCCTCTAAATCTCCCCCGGTAGGGGAGACTTTTTGATCTGAGCTCTCCTTATCAAAGCCCTCCATTCCGGGGAGGATTGGGAGGGGCTCCCACTTATAAGAGTCTACATTCTGGCCCAACAAAGTCACCTCACGGTATCCCTGGTTAAACAGATCGGTACATTCCTTAACAATGGATATGGCATCACGGCTACGCTCGCGGCCACGGGTGAAAGGCACCACGCAGAACGAGCACATGTTATCGCATCCACGCATAATAGATACAAACGCGTTAATGCCATTACTATTTAAACGTACGGGATTAATATCGGCATAGGTTTCTTCGCGTGATAGCAATACGTTAACCGCACGCTGCCCGCTATCCACCTGATCAATCAGGTTTGGCAGATCGCGGTAGGCATCCGGACCAACCACTACGTCAACCAGTTTCTCTTCTTCTAAAAATTTAGATTTTAAGCGCTCAGCCATACAGCCCAGCACACCAACCACCATTCCGGGGTTTCTTTTTTTGGCAACCTTAAATTCTTTTAAACGATTGCGCACACGCTGCTCTGCATTCTCACGGATGGAGCAGGTGTTAATAAATATCACATCAGCATTATTAAAATCGGTGGTGGTTTCAAAACCCTGGTCAAGCAGTATAGAAGCAACTATTTCGCTGTCAGAAAAATTCATGGCACAACCATAGCTTTCAATGTATAGTTTACGTCCGTTGTTCTTTTCGGGGCGTTGTTCCAGCATTAAAGCCTCTCCCTGTCTTTCCTCGTCGTGCGTTTTAACCGGTAATCCTAAATCTATCATCTAAAAATTTTGAAACGCAAAAATACATAATTATTTATATTTTAGTGACATTATGGCAGCATTTTTAAAACAAGGGCAATCAACTTCATTTTAAAAGAAAGCAATTAACTTTAAAGTTGCTGTACCTGTATAATACCGATAGTAAATTGTAGTTTAGAAAGTAATATGGCGTTAAACATTTTAAAAAAACGATGGCAAAAACTATTAATTACCGCTTTGCTATTATTTTTTATTTTAATTTCAATACCGGCATTCTTTATTAACCGGTACTGGTCGCCCATTTTAGCCAGCAAGCTACAGTCAACTATTTTGGCCAGCACCGATAGCCTTTACTCTTTAAGTTTTTCGAGCGCGAGCCTGCATATATTGCAGGGCAAAATTGTTTTTGATAAAATAGAATTAAAACCCAACCTGGAAGTTTACAACCGCAGAAAAAAGCAGCACCTGGCGCCCAATAGCCTTTACGACCTTCAAATTAAAAGGCTTGTCATCCATCATATACACCCTATTACATTGTATCTTGAAAAAAAGCTGGACATTTCGCAGATTGTGATCAGTGCTCCGAACCTGCGTGTGGATTATGAGCAAAACCGCAACGAAGATACTTTGGTTAGCAACAAAAAAACGCCTTACCAGCTGATCTCGAAAGTTCTGAAATCGGTACACGTGCAAAACATCATGCTGAATGATGTTAAATTTAAATATACCGATCATAGCGGCGCAAAACCAGACATATCCGAATTTAACGAACTTAACTTCAGCGCTACCGATTTCTTACTGGATTCTACAACCCACGTTTCATCATCCCGGTTTCTGTTTTGTGCGGATGTAAGCGGCGAACTACACCATTACGAGGGTACCTCAAACGATAAAAGGTACCATTATAACATAGCAAGTCTTAAGTTTTCTACCCGTAGCTCCCAGCTTGATATAGCGGGAATGAGTTTTTTACCTGTTAAATCCCCCGATCAGTTTTTTAAAGGAACTAAGGAGGATTGCTACGCGCTTAAGCTGGACTCGCTCCGTTTAAACCATTTCGATTTTAAAAGTTACAACAAATACCACAAGTTTTACGGATCAAAACTACTACTCAACAACGGTAGCATTAAAGTATATTCAAACCCGGCACCAAAGGATACAACGAGCGAAAGAAGCGGAAACTTCCCGCATGTTTTACTCAGAAAATTAAAGATGGACACCCGGATAGATACGGTTGAAATTAACAAAATAGACGTTGCTTATACGGAATATAACAAAAAATCGAGCCAGGCGGGCACTGTTATTTTTAATAATACAAGTGCAAAATTCTTAAATATCACCAATAACAAGGCTGCTCTTCAAAAAAACAACATCGCTACGGCGCAGCTCCAAACCTATTTTATGAATTACGGCAGGCTCAACCTGCAATTTGCATTTAACCTGACAGACGAGAACGCAGCTTTCTCATATAAAGGGCATTTAGGTACAATGGACCTGCATAAGGTAAACCCGGTGGCCATGCCTTTAGCCCTGGTAAAAATAGCTTCGGGCGAGGTGCAAAAACTCGACTTTGAAATGCATGCCGATAAAAATACAGCCAAGGGCTTACTTACCGTTTTGTATAGCGACTTGAAAATATCACTCCTGAAAAAGGATGATGAAAATAAATTAAAAAAAATGGGCATCGTTTCATTATTAGCCAATGCGCTGGTTATTAAACGTAATAACCCTACCGAAGGGGAAGCGCCACGCTCGTTTAACATCGTATATAGCCGTAAAAGCAATACTCCTTTTTTTGGATTCCTGTGGAGATCGCTGTTCGTAGGTTTAAAAAGCAGTGCAGGCTACGATGCGAACACTGAGAATACAGTAAAACAAAAAATGAGTGATTTTAAAGAAAACCAGAAAGTACGGAAAGAGAAAAAAATCATAAGGCAAGAGCGCAGGGCCGAACGCAGACAAAGGCGGGCTTTAAAAAAACAGCAGAAAGAATTAAAGAAACAACAAGAGCAATTGCAGCAATAGCTAAGCCTTTCCCCCTCCAGGTATTACACCTATAAGTTAACAACAAGCACCGTCATTAACATAATGATAACATTGAATTAATCATTATTTAACTTACCTTTGTGGTTGATATTCAACCCTTATGAAAAAAATGAAACAGAAAGCCGCAATTAAATCTGCCCGCAAAAATTTTAAAAACAGCATTAAGCTATCTTTAGTAACGCAGCTAAAAACTATTGTGGAAGAACTTGGAGTAGGCACTAAAAAAACACAAAAAGAAATTGAAAAGGGTGCTGAAAAATTAGCTAAAAAACTTTCGAAAGAATTTAAAATTGACAAAGCCAATATTGCTGAAAAAGCCGAACCTGAGCAATTTATAGTTGACGTACAAGAAGGTAAAATTGTGAAGCCTGATGCAGAAACAGTTTTAGCTAAACCCACCAAAACAAAAGCGAAGACGGTAAAACCATAACGCTGTTAGGTTTAATGCTTATTGCCCAGGCCAAACTCTTTGTAAGTACTGGGCAAAGTTCCTGTATTCTTAAAAGCAAAAGTGCAGGTTGCACCCCATTTATCAAAGTCGATATCTTTATTTACCGACTGTTGTATGCTGATTAAACGCAGCAGGTAAATCCCCTCGCGGCTAAGCTTAAAATAAACATTGCCTGTGTCATCGGTAGTCAATTTCTGCGGATACGTTGTTCCGGCAGCAGTTTTAATAATCACGTCAATTTCTGCCCCTGCAAGGCCCTTACCTTTAAATTTTACGGTGGCATTCATATCGTCGCCATAATTTAGCTGGTAAGGGTTTTGCTGTAAAATAATCTCAAGGGTATGTCCAAGCTCTTTATTAAATAAATTGCCTTCGGTTTTATCAATGGTGAATAAGGTTTTCATATAACAGGTAAACCTTATTCTAAATTTGCTTTGGCCGGCCTTATTTACCTTATCATATATTTTAGCACCTCCCACGCTATCTAACTCTGCAATTAAAGCGGTTTTATCAATTTCGGTATCAATAGGCTTCCGGGTCATGGCTATCATAGCCAGGCCGCTGTTTTTCAACTGGTGACCAAAAGCGGAAGCGGTGCTATCTTTTACATTAGCTGTCAGATCTATCTTTTGTTTCCCTTCATACAACATCAGCTCTCCGGTTCGCGACGGCTGATATGGATATTCGTTATCCTTCTCAAATCCCTGGCCGGCAAACTGATGTACATTGATAGTTTCACCTTTGTGCAACATGAAAGTTTCCGGCAACAAAAAGTAATCTTCGGCCTGCATCATTAATGCGGTTAAAAGGAACAAAACACAAAAAAAGATCGGCCGTAGTTTCATTTATCTACATTAAATAGGTACGCTCAAAATTAGAAATTTTTGGAAATTGATGTAGCTTTACTTTATGATTTTCAACCGGAAACAGCTTGATAATGATACGCTGATCAGATTTTATAAAACGCTGCTCTGGCCGCGCCTTGTTGAAGAAAAAATGCTGATTTTATTGAGGCAAGGGCGCATTGGTAAATGGTTTTCGGGCATTGGGCAGGAAGCCATCGCCGTAGGCGCAACCCTGGCCATGAAGGCCGACGAATATATTTTACCCATGCACAGAAACCTGGGCGTTTTTACAGCACGCAATATCCCGCTCATGCGATTAATGGCCCAATGGCAGGGTACAGCCGCAGGATTTACCAAAGGTCGCGACCGCTCTTTCCACTTCGGTACGCAGGAGCATAAAATTATTGGCATGATATCTCACCTGGGGCCACAAATGGGGCTGGCAGACGGTATTGCGCTGGCCGATATTTTGAGCGGAAAGCAAAAAGCAACATTGGTATTTACCGGAGAAGGGGGCACCAGCGAGGGCGATTTTCACGAGGCTCTTAACGTGGCGTCGGTTTGGAACCTTCCTGTAATTTTCCTGATCGAAAACAATGGCTACGGCCTATCTACCCCAACGAGCGAGCAATATAACTGCACCAACCTGGTTGACCGCGCCGTTGGTTACGGCATAGAGGGCAGACAGGTAAACGGCAATAATATATTGGAAGTTTACCATGCCATTAGCGAGATTACGAGCGCCATACGCCAAAAACCGCGCCCTGTGCTGCTGGAATGTATCACTTTCAGGATGCGCGGGCACGAGGAGGCATCGGGCACCAAATACGTGCCGCAATATTTAATTGACGAATGGCTGAAGCGCGATCCCATAAGTAATTATGAAGACTATCTGCTTGGCCAGAACATTCTTCAGCTCAAAGACATCACCCAGATTAAAACAAGATTCAAGCAGGTAATAGATACCGAAATAGAAAAAGCTTTTAACGACGATGATATTGTTCCAGAAGTAGCGACGGAATTGCAGGATATGTACCACCCCCACCCTGCCGAGGCCATTCAACCCGCAAATAACAACAAAACCAATAAACGCTACATTGATGCCATAAGCGATACCTTAATGTTAGGGATGCGTAAATTTGATAACCTGGTGATGATGGGGCAGGATATTGCAGAGTACGGCGGGGTATTTAAAATTACCGCCGGCCTGGCAGAAGAGTTTGGCAAAGCCCGGGTACGGAACACGCCTATTTGCGAGTCGGCCATTGTGGGTGCAGCTTTGGGTTTATCCATCAACGGATACAAGGCCATTGTAGAGATGCAGTTTGCAGATTTTGTTACCTGCGGGTTTAACCAGATTGTGAACAACCTGGCCAAAAGTTATTACCGCTGGCAGGAAAAGGCCGATGTGGTGATCCGCATGCCGGCTGGGGCGGGTACCGGGGCGGGCCCTTTCCACTCGCAAAGCAACGAAGCCTGGTTTACCAAAACTCCCGGCTTAAAGGTAGTTTACCCGGCATCTCCGGCGGATGCCAAAGGTTTATTGCTGGCCGCAATTGAAGACCCAAACCCGGTAATTTACTTTGAGCACAAATACCTGTATCGCACTATAAGCGAAGAAATACCCGATGACTACTATACTATACCGATAGGCAAAGCCAAAATTGTGCGCGAGGGAGAAACGATCAGCCTGATCACTTACGGCTTGGGCGTGCACTGGGCCATGGCTTATGCCGAAAAGCACCCGGAGGTATCCGTCGAAATTATCGACCTGCGCAGCCTGCAGCCCTGGGACAAAGAGGCTGTTGAAACCAGCGTTAAAAAAACTGGCCGTGCCATAATACTGCACGAAGACACCTTAACCAGCGGCTTTGGCGCCGAAATAGCCGCACACCTTGCCGAGCATTGCTTTAGCTACCTGGACGCGCCTATTTTACGTTGCGCCAGCTTAGATACCGCCATACCGATGAATAAAGACCTGGAAGAACAGTTTTTAGCAAACGCCCGCCTTGAGGAAACAATGGAGAGGTTATTACAATATTAATTCGTAATTTTATATGGCTATGGTAACACTGGAAGAAATATACGAAGAAGACCCCACCCAACGGATTATTGATGAAGGGGCTGGCTGGGGGGCACAGCAAATGCTTAAAGCGGGTGTACCTATTTTTTACCGCGACGAAAAATTTCCGGAAACTATGGATGGGGACTTATTTGTAAAGGAATATCCAAACGGTGCTAAATTTCTGGTCAGGAAAATATTAACTGAAGACTTTAGGCTTCTGGAAGAGCATATCAAACTTTTGGAGGGATAAATTTGCCTTCATTAGTTATCATCGGCGGTCCCAATGGTTCGGGCAAAACCACATTAACGCAATACCTTATTCAAAAAGGGCGAATTAAGTCTCCTGTTATTAATCCGGATGACATTGCTTTAAAAGAATTGGGTGGCTATCAACATCATATTGGCGCCGCAAGAATTGCATTGGCCCGTAGAAAAAACTCAATATTACAAAACTCTAATGTTGCTTTCGAAACAACATTTTCCGGTCAATCAGAAGTAAATGATGCTAAAGCGGCTCAAGAAAAAGGCTACCATACAACGCTGTATTATGTCGCATTACAATCCCCATTAGATAATATTATTCGTGTAGAAGAAAGGCAACTTAATTTAGGGCATAACGTTGGGAATGAAGATATAATTCGCAGGTATGAGAAAAGTAAAAAAAATTTGTCAGCTAATATCAATATTTTCGATACAGCCTATTTATTTGACAACACGGGAACTAACCGTTCACGAGTGGCTATTTTTATCAAAGGGAAACTAAGATGGCTAAATCCCAAACATAAACAACATCCTTTTTTTAAAGACTTATTTCTCCAATAAATCCTAATCTTCAACCAACTCCACTTCGGCTACCGGGCTAAAAAGGTATACCCTTTTACTACTCACTTCCACACAGCGGTATCGTTTACGCAGTCGTTCTTCCAAACGAAAAACACGGCCATCCTTTATTTTGAATACAGCTCCGGCAGATAGCTTCTCTACCGTGATCACTGCGGCTTTAGGCGCATCGTAGCTGCGTAATGAGCGGTATAAATTTAAATCCGAGCAACTGGATGCCGCCGGGTTATCCAAATAGCTAACAATAGCCTTTTTTACATCGGGCGGAAAAATGTCTTTCTCAAAAAAGGGCTGCATCATCTGTTTAAAATTTGCTTTCCATTCAGACCCATGGGGTTTTACCCGGTGCTTGTGCTCATTCCAGGTATGCAGGTGTGCAAACTCATGTACGGTGGTTACCAGAAAAGCATAAGGGTTTAAATCATAATTCACAGAAATACGGTGGCCTTTGCCTCCATAGGGGTGGCGATAATCGCCAAATTTTGAATTACGGTTACGCGATACTTTAAACTCACAAACAAAATAGTCTATCCAGCGGCTAATCAGCGGGGCTGCTTCGGCTGGAAGGTACTGCGCTAAAACTTTTACTTTATCCAATTTTACCTCTTGTATCAAATATCAGCATTTTGCATAAAGTGTCAAATAACGGGGATGTAAATTTATTTGTTACTGTGGTTTTCTTTTCCATTGCAGCTGTTCTCAACAACAACCAATCATCCGGCATGCGAGTTAAGACTTGGTCGACGAGGTATGCATATCATTGTCAGTGAGAACACTGAATAAGGCGTAAAAAATTGCATCTGGTTGTCGATGGAACACCGACTAAGGTGAAACTGCTTCTTGCAGTATTAAATCTACTTCAGCAAATGATAAGTAACAAAGCTTGCCGTATAAGCTAAAACCGTCATATAGGCAAACTGTATCGCTGGCCAGCGCCAGTTTTTAGTTTCGCGGTAAACTACAGCTACTGTACTGGCACATTGCATGGCGAAAGCGTAGAACATCATCAACGACATAGCTACTGCGAAGGTGAAAACAGGTTGCCCTGTATCCGAATTTTTGGCGCTGTGCATTTTTTGCTGTACCGATTGCATATTCTCCCCATCTCCATTTACACTGTAAATAGTGGCCATGGTACCTACAAAAACCTCGCGGGCGGCAAATGAGGTTACCAGCGCGATGCCGATCTTCCAGTCGAACCCTAAAGGCTTAATGGCGGGCTCTATGCCGTGGCCTAACATGCCTGCATAAGAGTTCTCCAATTTTTCAGAAGCTATCATGCGGTTGAGGCTGTCGGGGGCAATTTTTTGAGTAGCCTGGATTCCTTTATATTTCTGATCGATGTTATCGAAGCGTTTACCCGGCCCGTAGGATGCCAGTACCCATAAAATAATAGACACCGCTATAATAACCTTACCGGCCTGAAATACAAATGTTTTGGCCCTATCGTACATGGTTAATAACACATTATTCCAGCGCGGAGCGCGATAAACCGGGAGTTCCATTATAAAATAGCCGCGTTCGCGCGAGCGCAAAATATATTTAAACACCCATGCCACTACTACTGCCGATACCAGGCTTAATAAATACATGGCTGTTAAGGCAAGGCCCTGCATGTTAAATATCCACCAGATGTTTTTATTGGGCACCACCAAAGAGATCAGTAAGGTATACACCGGCAAACGTGCCGAACAGGTTATTAAAGGGGTAACCAGGATGGTGATCATCCTGTCTTTCCAGTTCTCGATGGTGCGGGTACTCATGATAGAGGGCACAGCACAGGCAAAGCCACCAATCAGCGGCACTACCGATTTACCGTTGAGGCCAACCTTGCGCATAATTTTATCCATCATAAAGGTAACACGCGACATGTAGCCTGTATCTTCCAATATGGATATAAAGGCAAACAAAATAGCTATCTGCGGAATAAAAACCATCACGCCGCTAAGCCCGGCCACAATACCATCGGCTAATAAGTTAACCAGGGGGCCCTCGGGCAAATGTTGGTGCAGTTGCGTTTGTACCCAAACAAAGCCATCGGCAATCAACCCCATCGGGTAAGCCGACCATGCAAATATGGCCTGGAAGATAAACAACAATATGGCCAGGAATATAACAAAGCCAAATATCTTGTGGGTAAGTACCTTGTCTATCCGGTTGCTCAATGTTTCATCTTCGGCCGTTGTCGATTTTTTTACCGTATCGTAAAGCAGATCGTTAATAAAGTTGTACCGGGCAATGGTTTCTGTGGCCTGAGCCTTTTGCGAATGGAAGGAATGTTCCTTTTCCAGTTCCTCAATGCGGTCGCTCTCTTTAACTGAAAGAAATTTTAAAGTTTCGTGCTGATGTGCCAGTTGTAAGGCAAAGTAAGGATTCTCAATTTTAAGCTCCTGCTTAATTTGGCCAATCAGGGCAGGCGCTATAGGCTCAACATCAATAGTATCTTGTTGTAAGGCAATTTTATTGGCAAAGGTAATGGCTTGTTTAAGCTGATCGATCCCTTCTAATTTACGGGCGGATATTGCCACTACAGGCACGCCAAGCTTTTGGGCAAAGCCATCAATATCAATGGTGATATCTGCTTTTTTTGCCATATCAATCATGTTGAGGGCAACCACTACCGGTATTTTTAAATCGGCAACCTGGGTATAAAGCAGTAAATTTCTTTTAAGATTGGTGGCATCTAAAATAACAACCACCAGGTCGGGGTTCATTTCGCTATTCCTGTCGGCAAGCACAGAAAAAACGATGGATTCATCCTGACTCTTGGGATAAAGGCTGTAGGTACCCGGCAGATCGATTATCTCTGCTACGCGGCCATCCGGCAAATCTGCATAGCCTATTTTTTTATCAACTGTAACACCCGGAAAATTGCCTATTTTTTGGTTAAGCCCCGTTAAAACGTTAAAAAGCGTTGATTTACCGGTATTGGGGTTACCTACAAGTGCAATTCTGATGTCAGCTTTCAACGTTTAAAAACTATTGCATAATGATAGTTGCGGCCTCGCGTTTACGTAAGCTCAACTGGTAACCGGCCACATTAATGGCGATAGGATCGCCAAGGGGCGCTATACGCTGAACTTTGATTTCTTCACCAGGCAAGCAGCCCATTTCCATTAATTTAACCGACATTTCGAGGTCTGTAAATTCTTTTACAGTGCCTTTTTCGCCCACTTTAAGTTGTGAAAGTCTCATGTTTCTATGTATCCTGAAAGCAAATGTATGCCTTATTTAAATTAAATCCAAATAAGAACGAGGTAATCATTGCAATTTTACATTACAAAGTATTGAGGCAGTTAAAACATCATTTTAACCGTTTAGAAGCGCCCATATTCCAGGCTTTTACCTACTTTAAATCACCCTAAGGTTTCTCTACCTGCCATTATCGCACCGCTGGAACCGTTCGCGAGTTAAAATGAGGGCACGTACATTTTTTATGAAAAATACCGCAGGAGGACGAGCCCACCAGCAGTAACACATACAAAAAATATTTGATTTTGCTCCTGTTCATATCCACCTTCAATTCAAATATTTTGATGATAAACCGGACCTTTTAAAAGGCCCGGTATTATTAATTTTTTAAACGCCAATTAAGGTTTTATAAGCATCAGCAGTTAAAAGGCTGTCGATGTCAGCAATGTCGGTAATGCTTATCTTTACCATCCAGCCATCGCCATAAGGGTCTGAATTGACCAGTTCGGGCGCGCTGTCCAGCTTCGGATTGATCTCCAACACATCACCTGTAATCGGCATAAACAAATCAGAAACGGTTTTAACGGCTTCAACTGTACCAAAAACATCTTCGCTATGAACAGTTTTGCCAACCGAAGTAATATCAACGTAAACAATATCGCCAAGCTCTTTTTGGGCAAACTCGGTAATGCCTATAAAAGCTTCGTTTCCTTCAACCCTGATCCACTCATGATCCTTGGTATATTTTAGTTCTGCTGGAAAATTCATATAGTTTATTTTATGCCGCCAAAAATAACAAAACTTTAAGTATCGGCAACATAGCAACAAACATTAAAAGCTTACCAGCTATTTAACCGCAAACCTTTGGTAAACAATATTGTTGGTAATAAATAGCTCACCATTTTATCTGTTAATCATGAAAAATTCAGGAATGACGATTTTTGCTGCTGCCATAGCAGTATTTTGTTTGCAGGCTTGCCACAGTAATAAAGACAGTAAAGCTACGGCCGATAGCACCAACAAAGCTAACGATGTTACCAGCAAACCGGCAAATGACATCGCAACGGCCACCGGCATGACCACCGACAGCCAGGACGCAAAATTCGCCGTTGAAGCAGCTAATGGTGGTATGGCCGAAGTGATGCTGAGCAGACTGGCACAGGATAAAGGAAGTGGGAAAGTTAAAGATTTTGGCGCCATGATGGTGATGGATCACAGAAAAGCCAATAATGAATTGATGACCCTGGCAAAAGGCAAAAACATCACACTGCCATCGGTTGTAGGTGCCGACGAGCAAAAGTACTTTAACGACCTGAGTAAAAAAAGCGGTGAAGATTTTGACAAAGCCTATATTCAATTAATGATAGATGACCATAAAAATGACATCAAGGTATTTGACGATGCCAGCAAAAATTTGAAAGATCCTGATTTGAAAGCCTTCGCGGATAAAACCTTGCCTACTTTAAAAATGCATTTGTCGTCCATCGTTAAAATTGATAGTGCCCTTAAAAAGTAAGCATCAAACCTAAAGGAATAAACAGCAATTGTGGCACTTCCGCTTATGCGTGTACAACTCAAAATCTATCTTTAAATAAGCATTTCGTTTCCTATATTTTCATAGTTTACGCTATTCTTGCTATACTTGCGCATGGCATCACCTATAGTAACCGGAATAATGAGCTACGGCATGTCGGGCAGAATATTTCATGCGCCATTTTTACATGCACACCCTGGTTTTACACTAAAGGCAATAACCGAACGCAGCAAAAAAACAGCGCAGGAACGTTACCCCGCTGTATTGAGCTATGATTCTGTTGAGCAACTTTTGGCTGATGACGAGATAGAGCTCATCGTAGTTAATACACCGAACAATACACATTACGATTTAGCTACTTTAGCTTTGAAGGCTGGCAAGCACGTGCTGATTGAAAAACCGGTTGCTGATTCTGCTATAGAAACCAAAGCGCTGTTTGACCTGGGCCGTGCTCAAAACCGCCAGGTGCTTGTTTATCAAAACCGACGCTGGGACAGTGATTTTTTATCGGTTAAGCAAGTAATTGATAGCGGAAAATTAGGCAAACTGACAGAGGTAACTTTTCGTTTTGACCGGTATAAGCTCGCTTTAAGCCCAAAGGCATTTAAAGAGACGCCAAATGCCGGGGCAAATGGTTTGGTGTACGACCTGGGCCCTCATCTGCTCGACCAGCTTATTAGTTTGTTTGGCAAGCCTTTGGAGTTTAACAAGATCAAAGCAGCGAACCGGCCTGGATCACAGGTTGACGATTACTTTTTTTACCAGTTATCCTATCCCGGCAATTTAAATGTAATGGCCGCATCAAGCCTGTTAACTGCCCAACCTATGCCAGCTTTTGTTTTACATGGCACCCAAGGTACATACATTAAAGACCGGGTTGACGTGCAGGAAAATCAATTAGACCAAAACATAGCGCCCACAGATGAACATTATGGCTTGGAAGAACCCGGACTTGAGGGCAAACTAACAACTATTAACGCGGATGGAAGCAAGCATATTGAAAGCATTCCATCGTTAAAAGGCGACTATACGGGCTTATTTGAAGCCGTATACCAAACCATCAGAAACCACATCACATACCCCATAACGGAAGAAAATATTTTATGCCAAATGGAATTATTAGAAGCCTAAGCCGTTAACATTGTAATCATGAAAAATTTATTTTGCCTTATATTACTCCTGCTCAGTATCACGAACATTGATGCCCAAAAAACGGATACTATTAAAACGATCCCTGCTTACAGATTGTTAAACCAGGATAGCGTTTATGTTACCCAGGCCAACCTCAAAAAGGGCAAACCGGTAATGATCATTTACTTCTCGCCGGATTGCACACATTGCCAGCGCTTAACCTATGAGTTCAAAGACGAATTTAAAAAAGAAGTCAAAAACCATACAAAAGAATTAAGCCATGTACAGATTGTGATGGCCACCTGGACACAGTTAAAGGCTATCCAGATTTTTTACAGAGATTTTGGCTTAAACCAATATCCTAATATCACCATAGGTACAGAGGGTAGCACTTACACTTTGCAACGCTTCTACCAGGTAAGAACCACCCCTTATATTGCCATATACTCCAAAACAGGGCAATTGGTAAAGGCCTTTGATAAGGAGCCGAAACTGAACGACATTTTAACTGTGTTAAAGAAAGTATAAATAAAAACACAAAGCCAGCCTGAGCCTAAACGGACGGGATATATTAAATACCCGCAAATTTGGTTTTATAACCGATGATGGTGTTTTACCATAGCGATGTGTAAAGCAGCTTTCAAAGCCGCACCTTTTTGTTAACCTTCTCCTACCGTTTCGGATCAGGCTATATAGGAAGGTGCGGAAAGGACAGGCGGGATAATGATGGTGGCGCGCCAAAGGATGTCGGTATGGCGGCGGCGGAGCGATACAGTAGGTTTTGATATCATTGTTTACCCACTTGAACATCAAATTTGAATGTTCAGTTTCAGCTTTTCGCGTAACAAGTCCAAAAGATTTATCATATAGAATTATACCCAGTTTCAGTAGGCTAATTGCCTGTTAAGTAATTACCCACTATCGCATTCAGTCCCCAAATTCTGTATTTAGCCATCAATAGCACAGAAAACTAAGCTGTAAAACTATACCAACTGTTGCTACTTAATATTATATGATATCAGATCCTGAGGCACAACTCCCGAAATCCCAGGACTCCGCAAATCAATATGAATAATACCTACATTGGGAGCAACGTACATCTCATAGGTAAACGTCATGGCCTGACCCGATGCGCTCATCGTAAGTTGAATTGTAGTGTGGATGACGTCACTGAATGTTTTGCCGGCAACAGTTTTCGAAACTCCTTTTTCGGTTATCCTCCCATTCAATAAAACATTACCTATTACCGGGTAAGAAAGGCTTGCCGTCCATGTAGAGCCTACAGGCACATTATCCTTCAGGTATAACATCTCAACAGCATAAGAAGATGTACCGGCGGATATCTTCTG
The DNA here is from genome assembly GCF_000166195.2 of Mucilaginibacter paludis DSM 18603. Taxonomy (NCBI): domain Bacteria; kingdom Pseudomonadati; phylum Bacteroidota; class Sphingobacteriia; order Sphingobacteriales; family Sphingobacteriaceae; genus Mucilaginibacter; species Mucilaginibacter paludis. The sequence continues at coordinate 4,883,785 of NZ_CM001403.1, read as the reverse complement.
CATGATACTATACTCATGATTACTGGTATAATAATATCCTGTATCGGCAATGCCAAAACCGGAACGTGTTTCTGTTGCTGTATGATATTGTTTGTTATTGATGGTTAAAGTTGTTGTACCCATCGTGATAGCATCAGTATCAATTAAAGTGTAACCGGTTGCCGAATAATCTACCCTGTAGATCCATTTTGACCCAGCCGTAAGGGGTTGATAGGTTGCCGAAACACCCGAATTAGGCGAAGTGATATAGGTTCCGTTTATTTTTTGACAGCTATTTAAAATCACCATAGCCACCAACGGAAGTAAAACGAGTAAATATTTTTTCATATAATAAGGTTGATCAACCAAATATAATCATTCTCAATTAATAACACAAAAGCGATAACCAACAATCAATCCCTCAATATAAAAATCAGCCTTGCAACTTTTCAAGCTGTTCAACATGATAACATTCATCACCATATAGCTCCCGCCAAATCCTGCTCAACAAATTATCATAAACCATTTGACAATAATAGTTTTTCACGTATCTTTGCAGTCCCGAAATTACGGGGTAATAAATTAGTTTACATCATTTAAAATTAAGCAAGTGAATACGTTAAGTTACAAAACTGTCTCTGCCAACAAAAAGACCGTTAACAAAGAATGGGTTGTTGTTGACGCTCAAGGCGAGATTTTGGGGCGCTTGTCTTCTAAGATCGCTATGATCATCAGGGGAAAACACAAGCCAGGGTTCACCCCGAACGTAGACTGCGGTGATAACGTGATCGTTATTAACGCAGACAAGGTAAAACTGACCGGAAACAAATTCGAAGAAAAAGAATATGTTTCTTACACTGGTTATCCAGGTGGTCAGCGTTTCATTTCTCCTAAGGAGTTAATGGCAAAACATCCAGAACGTGTAATTGAAAAAGCAGTTCGTGGTATGTTACCTAAAAATCGTTTGGGCAGAGCTATCTATGGAAACCTGCATGTATATGCAAGCGCCACTCATCCGCATGAGGCTCAATCACCAAAAACCATTAAACTTTAATCCGAAAGAGAAATGTCAACTACAAACACTTCAGGTAGAAGAAAAACCGCAGTTGCCCGCATCTATTTAACCGAGGGTAGCGGCACACTTACCGTTAACGGTAAAGATTACAAAGAGTATTTCCCAACATTGCCATTACAATACATCGCTACACAATCTGTAGAGGTTTCTGGTTCAACCGGAAAATATGATGTTAAAGCTAATGTAGCAGGCGGTGGTGTTAAAGGACAGGCAGAAGCCGTTCGTTTAGCCATTGCTAAAGCTATTGTTGAACTTGATGCTGAAAAGAAACCTGCATTAAGGGCTAAAGGTATTATGACCCGCGATGACCGTATGGTTGAGCGTAAGAAACCAGGTCGTAAAAAAGCCCGTAAGAGATTCCAATTCAGTAAACGTTAATATTTTAAGGAGGACAACACAATGGCAAGAACAACATATCAGGATTTACTGGATGCAGGTGTACACTTTGGTCACCTTACCCGCAAATGGGATCCAAAAATGTCACAGTACATTTTTATGGAGCGCAACGGTATCCACATTATCGATTTAAATAAAACCTTAACCAAAGTAGAAGAAGCTGCTGCGGCTATTAAACAAATTGTAAAATCAGGCCGTAAGGTATTATTTGTTGCTACCAAAAAGCAAGCAAAAGATATCGTTGCCGATTATGCAAAAGGTGTAAACATGCCTTACGTAACCGAGCGTTGGTTAGGTGGTATGTTAACTAACTTCGCTACTGTACGCAAGTCGATAAAAAAGATGTCTAACATCGATAAATTGACTAAAGACGGTACTTACAGCAACCTTTCTAAAAAAGAAAGATTGATGATACAACGTGAGCGTATCAAGTTAGAATCATTATTAGGTGGTATTGCTGATTTAAACCGTTTACCGGCAGCTTTATTCCTGATTGATGTGAAGAAAGAACACATCGCCGTTGCCGAAGCAATGAAATTAAACATTCCTACCTTCGCGATGGTTGATACCAACTCTGATCCTTCAAACATTGACTTCCCTATCCCGGCGAATGACGATGCTACCAAATCAATTTCATTGATCGCCAGCATTATTATCAAAGCGATTGAAGAAGGTTTGGACGAGCGCAAACGCGAGAAAGAAGACGAAGCTGAAAAAGAAGCTGCCGCATCAAAAGCAAAAGCTGACAGCCCGGAAGTTGCTGCCGGAGCTAAAGATGATGCTGGTAAAAGAAACAGAAAAGTATCGGCAGAAGCTGAGAAAACTGAAGAATAATTAAGGGAAACCGGAGTTCGGATATTGATCTCGGATTTATTTCCCTGGTCAGATGCCGGAATCCGGTTTTTTATTGAATATGTAACCTATTTAAAAGGAAAATAAAATGTCTACAGTACAAATTTCTGCAGCCGACGTAAACAAACTGCGCCAACAAACAGGGGCAGGTATGATGGATTGTAAAAAAGCCTTAACCGAAACTAACGGTGACTTTGAAGCGGCTATCGATTACCTCAGAAAAAAAGGCGCTAAAGTAGCGGCCAGCCGTCAGGACAGGGAATCAAATGAGGGTGTAGTAATTGCACGTTCATCTGAAGATGGTAAACGCGGTGTGATTATCGAATTGAACTGCGAAACAGATTTCGTGGCTAAAAATGCTGAATTTATTGCTTTTGGCAACGCCATTGCAAATGAAGCTATCCAGGCTAATGTAACTACTATCGACGAGTTATATAACCTTGAATTAGATACCGAAAACGGTCGCGCTAAAATTGGCGAACTGGTTATTGATAAAACCGGCAAAATCGGCGAAAAAATTGGTGTTTCTAAATTTGAAACCATCACCGGCGAAAAAGTTATAGCTTACATTCACGGTAACTTCCGTTTAGGTGTATTGGTAGCTTTAAGCGCTGATGCTGAAGGTGCAGATGAAGCCGGTAAGGATGTATCCATGCAGATTGCCGCCATGAACCCTGTTGCCATTGATAAAGATGGTGTTGATGCTACTGTAGTTCAACGCGAAATGGAAATTGCCGCAGAGCAAATCCGTGCCGAAGGCAAACCAGAAGCCATGGTTGAAAAAATTGCTGCAGGTAAATTAAATAAGTTTTACAAAGACTCTACTTTGTTAAACCAGGAATTTGTTAAAGATTCTTCTAAATCAGTTGCCCAGTTTTTAAACGGGGTGAAAAAAGACTTAACGGTAACCGCCTTTAAGCGAGTTGCTTTAGGATCGTAATATTATTTAAATCCTCGCCAAACGGCGGGGATTTTTTTTGCCTTTTCTTTTCCAACTGACTATGATAACTGCGTTGCACAACTTACAGCTAATTTCGGATGGGCTAATGTCCCAAAGAAAAGCTGTTTTAATTGAAAACGAAAAAATCAAAGCAGTTGTTGATCAAAAGGAAATCCCGGAAGAAGCGCAACAGATTGATTTAAACGGAGCAAATGTTGCCCCCGGTTTAATTGACCTTCAAATTTACGGAAACGGCTCCCCTTTATTTTTTGGTGGCGATCCTTCTGCCGCCGCGCTGGCGCAAATGGAAAAAGCTTTATTACGCCAGGGTTGTACCGGCTTTTTGGCCACCATAGCTACCAATACCAATCAAGTTGTTGAACAAGGAATACAGGCGGCCTTAACTTATAGCAACAGGGTTGGCAATTTGATGGGCCTACACCTGGAGGGGCCATACTTAAACCCGAAACGCAAAGGCGCGCATCCCGCGGCCCTGATAAAAAAGGCTACGCTTAACGAGGTTAAACATTGGGTTGAAATGGCTAATGGCGAAATCAAAATGATTACTATTGCCCCCGAATTGCAGGATGAGGCAATTTTAACCTATTTGAATGAGCAAGCTATCGTGTTATCATCCGGCCATAGCGATGCTACTTACCAGCAGGCAAAAGCATTCATCAATCATCCTGTAAAGGCAATTACCCATCTGTATAATGCCATGCCGCCAATGCATCACCGGCAACCCGGTATTATACCCGCTATTTTTGAAGACAAACCCTACACCAGTATAGTTGCCGATGGCATTCACGTAAACTTCACGATGATTGCCCTGGCCAAGCGCCAACTGGGCGATAAACTCTTCCTGATAACCGATGCCGTAACCGAAAGCCGGACAGGCGTGTATCAGCACCAGCTTCATGGCGATCATTTTACCATGCCTGATGGAACACTCTCCGGCTCAAACCTTAGCCTGTTACAGGCCGTAAAAAACTGTGTTGAACATGCTGAAATTCCATTAGCCGAGGCTATTAATATGGCATCGTTGTATCCTGCCCGGTTAATTGGCAAGGCTGATGAGCAAGGTAAAATAGCCGCCAACTATTTAGCGAATATGATTGTATTTAATGCCGACTTTGAAGTGCAGGCTACAATTTTGAAGGGCCATTACTTTACAAAAACAATATAAAATTTTAACACTAAGTATATTTGAATATTTTTGACAAACTACTCAACAATGAAATATAAAAGAATCCTTTTAAAACTCAGCGGAGAATCGCTAATGGGCGACAAACAGTACGGTATTGACAATACCCGCGTTGTACAATATGCACGGGAGATTAAAGCTGTGTTTGATGCCGGTGTTGAAATTGCCATAGTAGTAGGTGGTGGAAACATTTTCAGGGGCCTTAGTGCCGAGAAATCGGGTATGGAACGCGCCCAGGCCGACTATATGGGAATGCTTGCAACCGTTATTAACTGCATGGCATTACAAAATGCGTTAGAAACCATAGGCACCCCTACCCGCCTGCAGTCGGCCATTAAGATGGAACAAATCTGCGAGCCCTTTATCCGTCGCCGCGCTATGCGTCATCTTGAAATTGGCCGCATTGTGATTTTTGGCGCAGGTACCGGCAATCCTTATTTTACCACAGATACTGCGGCATCATTAAGGGCCATTGAAATTAAAGCTGACGTAGTATTAAAAGGCACCCGCGTAGATGGTATTTATACCGCCGATCCAGAGAAAGATCCTACCGCTCAAAAATATGAGGAAATATCTTTCCAGGAGGTTTATGCCAAAGGCCTAAACGTAATGGACATGACTGCCATTACACTTTGCCAGGAAAACAAATTACCCATTATTGTTTTTGACATGAATAAACCAGGTAATTTTATGAAAATTGCCAATGGCGAAGCTATTGGTACCTTAGTTAGGTAAGCGATACCGCCGATAAACAAAAAATGCCCGCCATCGCGGGCATTTTTTGTTTATGTAAGTAAGATTGATTTGCGTAGGGTTGTTCACAGGTTGGTTATAAAATTTTCAATATTGAATTTACACCTGTAGTAAATGACAGAAATTGCTATTTTTGGCAAAAAATAAATTCAATGAGCGAACTCATTAAAAAACAATTAACCGATGCTAAGGCGCTGATGGAAAAAGCCATTGAGCATACTGATAGCGAATTTTTAAAGATCCGGGCCGGCAAAGCATCGCCCGCCATGCTCGACGGTGTAATGGTTGAATATTATGGTACGCCAACTATTATAACACAGGTTGCCAGCGTAAATAGCCCCGATGCACGTACACTTGTTGTACAGCCTTGGGAAAAAACGCTGCTGGGCCCAATTGAAAGAGCCATTATGGAGGCTAACCTTGGTTTTAACCCTCAAAACGATGGTATAGTAATCCGCATCAACGTACCTCCATTAACCGAGGAACGCCGTCGCGATCTGGTTAAACGGGTAAAAGCCGAAGCCGAAAACGGTAAGATCGCCCTACGCAATATTCGTAAAGACGCCAACGAAAAAATCAAAAAGTTAAAAACCGAAAGCGTATCAGAAGACGAGATTAAAGTTGGCGAAGCCGATGTACAAAAGTTAGTTGATGCCTACATTATCAAAATTGATCAATTAACGGACGTAAAAGAAAAAGATATCATGACTGTGTAAACAGCAAACTTAATGTCATATTAAAGGGGATGCGCTATTTTAGCCATTCCCTTTTTTATTTTTGTAGCAACACATGAAAATACTTTTATCTTACTTAAAAAACCATCGCTGGATAGTTGCTCTGGCGCTATTGCTTGCGGCAATTAATATTGGTTTCTCATTACTCGATCCCATGATAACCAAAAACATCATGGACAATTATATCGTCCCGGTAGATGGTAAACCTCATTCGTTTGATTACCGCCTGCACGGCTCGCTCATCTTGGTTGGCCTGGCTGTAGGCGCTGCAATGGTTTCCCGTATAGCTAAAAACTTTCAGGATTACTTTACCAATATCATCGTACTAAAAACGGGCGCACAAATGTACAGTGATGGCCTGAAACATTCGCTCGAGCTACCTTACCAGGTATTTGAAGATCAGCGCAGCGGCGAAACCTTGGGTATACTGCAAAAGGTACGCTTGGACTGCGAAAAATTCATCACATCATTTATCAGTGTACTGTTTGTGAGCCTTGTGGGGATGGTATTTGTTATCGTTTACTCACTAAGCGTAAGTTATAAGGTAACGCTGGTTTATTTTGCGGCTATACCTGTTATAGCGTTTGTAAGCTCAGCCCTGAGCAAGCGCATCAAGGTGATCCAAAAAAACATTGTTGGCGAAACTACCGCTTTGGCAGGATCAACTACCGAATCGTTAAGAAATATCGAACTTGTAAAAAGTCTGGGGTTGGCCAAGCAAGAAATTGATCGCCTGAATAAAACCACTTATAAGATACTCGACCTGGAACTAAAGAAGGTAAAATTTGTGCGAAGCATGAGCTTTATACAGGGTACCGTAGTTAATTTGGTGCGCAGCATTATGGTGGTTATTTTATTAATCCTGATATTTAAGGATACCTTAACGCCGGGTAGCTATTTTCAATTCTTGTTCTACTCCTTTTTTCTGTTCAATCCTTTGCAAGAATTGGGTAATGTAATACAGGCATGGCGCGAGGCACAAGTGTCCTTAGCTAATTTTGAGCGGATACTATCCACTCCGGTTGATGTTAAGCCAGCCAACCCGGTAATGTTAGAGAAAATTAAGGACTTAACCTTTGCAGATGTAAGTTTCAAGCACCTTTCAGGTAAGCAAAATGCCCTCAATGGCATCAACTTTAAAGCATCCAATGGCGAAACCATCGCCTTTGTAGGTCCGTCAGGTTCGGGTAAAACCACGTTGGTTAAATTGTTAGTGGGCCTTTATCAGCCGCTTGAGGGCGATGTACTATACAACAATGTATCAAGCAAAAGCATTGACCTGGATCAACTACGCGAAAAAATTGGTTTTGTTACCCAGGATACGCAATTATTCTCGGGTACGATTCGCGAAAACCTGTTATTTGTTCGGCCCGACGCTACCGACGAGCAGTGCTTGGATGTGTTGCGTAAAGCGGCATGTCACACGCTCATGGCCCGCGCCAGCAATGGCCTGGATACAGTTATTGGCGAGGGCGGTGTAAAGGTATCGGGGGGAGAAAAACAACGCCTTTCTATAGCGCGGGCCTTATTACGTAAGCCAGATATCATGGTGTTTGACGAAGCGACATCTTCGCTTGACTCCATTACCGAGGAAGAAATTACAGAAACCATCCGCGATGTATCAAACTTAGGCGGACAAATCACTATTTTAATAGCTCACCGCTTGTCAACTATTATGCATGCCGACAGGATTTATGTACTTGAGCGGGGCAATATCATTGAATCTGGAAAACATTTGGACCTGATAGAGCAAAAGGGTTTATATTATGCCATGTGGCGCCAGCAAATTGGCGAAAAACATGCAGTAATTTAATAGCCCACGCAATAAACTAATAGTGTATTTAGTTGTTTAATTGTTACATCGCCGCAGCATTTGCTATGGTGTTAATATTAACTCAATTATCATGCAATTTATCAGCTCGGTTATAGGCGGCGCGTTTGGTTTGTTATTCTTTATAGCATGGGTAGTTTTAGTACTGTACGCGCTGCTGGGTATCTTACGCAATCCCGGCTTCAATTCAAATACCAAGCTTTTATGGATTGTGATTATTTTAATTGCGCCTATTTTGGGTTCATTGCTCTATATCTTCTGGGGGCGAAATCAAAACTTCCTTTGATAGTCAGCTTGAGATATCAATTGAGCAATTTCACTTCACGATGTGGAAGGAGTGGAGTAGTAGCTTGGTGTATGCCAACCGAAACAAAATTTAGACAAACCAGCTATAGAAATTAGGTAGACACAACTTTAGTCTTTCGGGGCGTTGATCTCATCCAGCGTTAGCGGCACAAGCTTCCTGGTTTTCAGCCACGTTGTTACAACCACAATTAACGTCATGGAGCCTCCGAAAAGAACCGAAGGTATTGCACCCATATATTTAGCCGTTAAACCAGATTCAAATGCGCCAATCTCGTTAGACGAGCCTATAAACATAGAGTTTACCGCAGATACCCGGCCACGCATTTTATCGGGCGTTAATACCTGCATAATAGTGGACCGGATGAGTACGCTGATGCTATCAAAGGCACCTAAAGTAAACAGGAAGAACAGCGACCAGTAAAAACTGCGCGACAAGCCGAAACAGATAATAGAGATGCCAAAGCCCGTAACGGCTATCAAGAGGTTACGCCAAGGTTTACCCATCGGCGAATAACGCGTCATGACCAGCATGGTGAGTACCGCACCTATTGAATCGATAGAGCGCATTAAGCCAAAGCCCTCTGCCCCAACTTTTAAAATATCATTGGCAAAAATAGGCAAAACGGCAACAACTCCTCCAAACAGTACCGAGAACAGATCAAGACTTAAAGCACCCAGCATCATACGGGTTTTAAACACAAAATTAATCCCCTCGGACAGGCTATGATAAATACTTTCTTTAGGTACATATTCTGCCGGATGCCGCTTAAGTAATGATATGGCTATCAGTGCTATGGTGATAAAAACCACAACTACTACAAAAGTGGAGGTTATGCCTGCGTAAGCAAAAATAAGCCCGCCCACCATTGGCCCTATTACCGAAGCGGTTTGATAAGCAGAGCTGTTCCAGGTAGAAGAGTTAGGATAAAGCTCGCGTGGGATAATATGTGTCATCACCGAAAAAGCCGTTGGGCCGTAAAAGCCACGGGCCAACCCGATGCAAAATATCATTAGATAGATAATAATGAGTGCCAGGCTGCTGCTTACATATTGGTGCGCCTGTGGAAGTGTAACCAGCAGCATTACGGTAGAGCAAACCCACATTACCGCAAAAATTTTGATCAGTAGTTTTTTCTTTTCAGATTTATCTGCCACATATCCCCCGTATAGGGCAATCCCAATGGATGGTATGGCCTCCACCAAACCGATCATCCCGAGGGCAAAAGCGTCTTTTGTTTGCTGATAAATGTAGTATCCGATGATTACCGCCTGCATTTGGTAGGCGAACGTAAAAAAGAAACGCATGCCCAAATAAGAACGAAACTCGCTGTATCGCAATGCCGCGAAAGGGTCCTTCTTTGTGCTAACCTGTTCTCCTTCTTCCAAAATCAATTATTAATGTTTGCAAAAATACTCAACCTTAATTTATATTATGTAATAATTAGGTTAAAAATCAAACCAGGTCCGATCAATTTAACAGCTTAAATACGCTATTGAAGCCGAGCAAGACAGATTAAATTTCATGTAATCGACGGGGTGTAAATATACATAACGTTATCAGGATATTTTATCCCAGCTTAAGCCGCCATTATGGGTATGCGAAGTTTGATTTAAAATTTGATTTTCGGGTAGTTGTAGTTGAGGATCTTTCTCAAAAATTCCCTCTACGCATTTACGGGCAATCATCAGCAATTGCTGATCGGTAGCCAGATTGGCCAATTTCAAATCGAGCACGCCGCTTTGTTGCGTCCCCTCAATATTACCCGGCCCACGTAATTGCAAGTCTATCTCCGATATTTCAAAACCATTGTTGGTTTTAACCATTGTTTCTAACCTGATCTTACCATCGTGGCTCAGTTTATGGCTGCTCATCAGGATACAGTACGATTGTTCGGCCCCCCGCCCTACCCTGCCACGCAGCTGATGCAATTGCGATAAGCCGAAACGCTCCGCATTCTCGATAATCATCACAGAGGCGTTAGGTACATTTACGCCAACTTCAATCACGGTAGTAGCCACCATAATTTGCGTTTCGCCCTTTATAAAGCGCTGCATCTCAAAATCCTTATCCGAAGCCGACATTTGGCCATGTACAATACTAATACGGTATTGAGGTAACGGAAACTCGCGGGCCATTACTTCGATACCATCCGTCAAATTTTTCAGATCCAGTTTTTCACTTTCCTTAATCAAAGGATAAACCACGTAAACTTGTCGCCCCTTGTCAATTTCCCGCTTCATAAAGCCAAACATGCGCAAACGATGGCTATCGTAAAGGTGCAAAGTTTCAATAGGCTTACGTCCGGCTGGCAACTCATCTATTACGGATACGTCCAAATCCCCGTATAAGGTCATAGCAAGTGTACGGGGTATAGGCGTGGCTGTCATTACTAAAACGTGAGGCGGGATAATATTCTTTCGCCATAACTTAGCGCGCTGCTCAACGCCAAAGCGGTGCTGCTCATCAATCACAACAAAACCCAGGTTTTTAAACTGAACTTTGTCTTCAATTAAAGCGTGGGTACCAATCAAAATTTTAAGATCGCCGCTTTCAAGCTTCTGATGTAATACCTTCCGTTTTTTGGCAGAAGTTGATCCTGTTAATAAGGCAACCTCCAAAAATTCATCATCAATTAATTGCTCGATGGATTGATAATGCTGGTTGGCTAAAATTTCAGTCGGTGCCATAATGCAGGTTTGGAAACCATTATCAATGGCCAACAGCATACTCATCAACGCAACAACCGTTTTACCGCTCCCTACATCGCCCTGCAACAAACGGTTCATTTGTATACCACGCTGGGTATCCTGCCTGATCTCCTTGAGTACTCTTTTTTGTGCATTGGTTAAATCAAACGGCAATTTATTTTTATAAAACTCATTAAAATAGCTGCCTACGGTTCCAAAAATATTCCCTTTAAACTTCAGGGTATGTAACAATTTATTTTTTAGCAGCTTAAACTGGATAAAAAAAAGCTCCTCGAATTTAAGCCGGTCAACAGCTAAGTTTAAGTGAGAAGTATCCGCCGGAAAGTGAATATTCATATAGGCTTCTCTACGCCCTATTAGCCTTAGCTTTTGTAGTAAGTGTTGCGGAATACTCTCTTCAATATCTTTAGCTGTTTGTTCAAGTAAAATGGCAATAAGTTTCTGTATGCCTTTGCTATCTAACGAAAACGGTTTGAGTTTCTCTGTAGAGCTGTAAGCCGGTTGTAGTTTTAAATTGCCTTGCTTTTTTATGGCTTCGGGCGAGTATAATTCAATTTCGGGATGGGCCATTTGAGCTTTACCGTTAAACAAGCCTGGCTTACCAAATACAACATACGCTTTGCCAACTATCAGTGATTTTTCAATCCACTTAATTCCCTGAAACCAGGCAAGTTCCATCGTTCCGGTATCGTCATACACCTGGGCAATAAGCCGCTTGGTATGCTTCTCTCCTAATATTTCTTTGCTTTTGAGCCGTACAATGATCTGCACGTGGGGAAGATCTGGATTAGCTTCTCTTATCTTATAGAAACGCGTACGGTCGATATATTTATAAGGAAAATGCCGAAGCAGGTCGGCAAAGGTAAATATCCCAAGCTCCTTTTTTAAAACGTCAGCGCGTGCAACGCCTACGCCTTTAAGATATTCTATAGGAGTCTGGAATATTTGCTGGTTCATTAGGCCTTTTAGCCTCCGTAACGGAAAGCTTGTATCTCTGTGTTATCCTTTATAAGCAATAACCGATATTTCAACGTTTACATTTTTGGGCAAAACAGAAACCTGCACGGTTTCACGTGCGGGGTAATTGCCAGTAAAAAATGAGCCATATATTTCGTTCACTTTTGCAAAGGTACCCATATCTGAAAGGAAGATAGAGCTTTTAACAACATCATCAAAAGTGAAAGAAGCTTCATCTAAAATGGCCTTGATATTGTTCATCACAAGTTTAGTTTCCGTTTCAATATCATCTAAAACTAATTGATTGCTAACCGGATCAAGAGCAATCTGACCGGATACAAAAAGCATATTGCCTGCTAATATAGCCTGATTATAAGGACCTATTGGCGCAGGGGCTTTATCGGTTTTAATTATTGTTTTCATTTCTTTATAAAATATACATCAATCAATTTCCAGATGATGCCTGCCAAAAACATAATAATAGCAAGTGCATTAATAAAATGCATTACCCGTAAATTAAAGTTATCAGGCCTGTTAGGATCTTTCTTTCTGAAAAAATACATCGTTCAAATATAATAAAAAAAGAGGGTTCCAGTTTCCCGGAACCCTCTTTCAAAAATTCTATTGATTCTAATTGATCAATTATTTTTTAAATTCAACGCGACGGTTTAATACACGTCCGTCTTCAGTTGAGTTATCAGCAATTGGGTGAGTTTCACCTAAGCCTTTAACCTTGATACGTTTAGCATCAACACCAGAGTTAACTAAGTAAGTTTTTACTGAGTTAGCGCGGTCTTTAGATAATTGCAGGTTGTGAGCTGCAGTACCTTCAGATGAAGCATAACCGTTAACAGTAATTGATTTTTTACCTGTTCTTAAGTCTGCTGAAGTAGCATCTAAAATTGGGTAAGAAGAAGTTCTTAATACTGAACTATCAAATTCAAACTGGATGTTAGAATAAGGAGTTGCTACAACAGGAGCAACTTTTGCAGTAGTATCAGGAGTTGGGAATTTGATTGGGCAACCTGAACCATCAACTACAGTACCTGCAGGAGTGTTAGGGCATTTGTCAAATTGATCAGCAACACCGTCACCATCAGAATCTTTTTTCAAATCGTTAACAGCGCTTTCAACATTGTTCATACGACCTTTTAAAGCTTCAACTTCTTGACGTAATGTAGGATCGTTTAATTCGTCATACATCATAGCAACAGGGTTAACCCAGTCTAAGTTCGGTTTTGAGCTTGAACCTAAAGAGAATTCAAGACCACCGTATCCGTAAGAATATTTGTCTTTGTGAGTAACTTCATTGGTCAATTTTTGTCCATCAAAGCTGTCATTGTCAACAAAAGTTGCAGTATAACCGAAGTTTAAAGCAACACGATCGCTCAACCTGAATTTAACACCAACACCAACCGGGATGATCAATTCTTTTCCATAGTCATCACCACTTGGGCGTGTTGTTTTTAAGTCTCTGGTAGAGTTATTTGAAAGAGTAACTACCGGGTTATAAGCAAGGTAACCACCACCAGCAGAAACGAAGAAGTTAACAGCATTTTTACGACGTAAAAAATCTACAGTCGCAACGTTAGCAACACCGCTTAAAGTAGCAGCATATTGGATAGTTGTTTCGAAAGACTTGATACCTTGTTGAGCGCCAGAAGCTACGGTATTGTTGTTACCAGCAACCTTACCGCGCATAATGTCCGCTTGTAAGCCAAATGCGTGACCCAATTGTTTTCTAACCGAAATACCATAACCCAGTTCTAAAGTAGGGTCAGTGTAGTTATTAGTTCCGCCGATAGCAAGGAATGGCGAAAGAACACCTGCATTAACACCAATGTTCCATGTTCTGTACTGTGCTCTGCCGCCAAATACCTTGGCAGTAGTAGCCGTAGTCTTTGCAGTTGAATCCGGAGTTGTTTGTGCGTTAACAGCACCAACAGCAACTAAAGAAGCAAATGACAAAGCGACTGTTTTCTTTAATGTAGAATAATTCATAATTTTAAGATTAAACAATTTTAATTGTGATTTTTTTTTCAAATTTAGTTATTATGTTTGAAACGAATACCAAACTCCGTTCCAATTTTTAATAATTGTTAGACAAATATTTTTCAAAAAAGTTTGAAAAACATTCACATCATTCATTAAAATGAAATATTTACCTATTGGTTTTAATTTATTTACAAATAATAGAAAAAATTTCGTCTCACGACTTAAAAAAGACTCCTTAGCCATATTTAACTCAAGTGATGAATTTCCGAGAAGTGGCGATCAAGCTTTCACATTTAAACAAAATGCTGACTTTTTTTACCTGACAGGCGTCGATCAGGAGCAGTGTATACTGTTATTATATCCTGATTGTCCTAATCCGCTATACAAAGAAGTACTTTTTTTAAGACAAACTAATGAGCAAATTGCAGTTTGGGAAGGACACAAGTACACTAAAGAAGAAGCCAGAAAAACATCCGCAATCGACAACATTTACTGGATAGATGATTTTAATTCCATATTGCACTCTGTAATAAATTATGCAGAAAACATCTATCTTAATACAAACGAAAACGACCGGTACGTACACGGCGTGCAGTATAAAGACTTGCAATTTGTAAAAGAGCTCCGCGAGCGTTACCCACTGCACAACTACTTGCGGTCGGCACCAATTATGCGTGCTTTAAGGGTTGTAAAATCGGACATTGAAGTTGAACTTACCCAACAAGCCTGCAACATTACCAATGATGCATTTGTACGCGTTTTAAAATATGTAAAGCCCGGGGTTGCTGAATATGAAATAGAGGCTGAAATTATCCATGAATTTATCAGACAGCGTGCGAGTGGCCATGCATATAACCCGATAATCGCATCTGGCCCCAATGCTAACATCCTTCATTATAATGACAATAACCAGGTTTGTAAAGATGGCGATGTGATACTTTTTGATTTTGGTGCCGAGTATGCCAACTACAATGCTGATCTGAGCCGGTCGATACCAGTTAACGGGCGCTTTACCAAACGCCAGCGGGATGTTTATAACGCTGTATTACGTGTAATGAAAGAGGCCACCAAAATGATAGTTGCGGGTGCGATTTGGAATGAGTACCATGAGGAAGTAGGCAAAGTAATGACGGGCGAATTAATTGGCCTTGGCTTATTAGACAGACATGATGTTGAAAAACAAAACCCAGCGATGCCAGCCTATAAAAAATATTTCATGCATGGCACATCTCACCATTTGGGCCTGGATGTGCACGACTTCGCCAGCCGGTACGAGCCCTTCCAGGTAGGAAATATCTTAACATGCGAGCCCGGTATCTATATTCCGGCGGAAGGATTGGGAATAAGGCTTGAAAACGATATTCTGATCACCAGCGCTGGCAATCGGGACCTGATGGCTGCCATCCCTATCGAGGCCGACCATATTGAAGAAATTATGAATTCGTAAGTTCGTCAGCAAAACGATAGATATTAAATCCATCTGTCAGATAAGCTTCGCCAATAACCTGGCGAAGCTTATTTTTTTCAATACCCCTCATTTTGTTATACTGAATAAGATGATACACTTTTTCAGTAAGCAGGTGCAGTTTCTTTTCATCGTTATGCATCCCAGCCTTAGTTAAATGTTTTAGTATTTCGCCAATGCCAATGTTGTTGATGGCTACAGTTTTGAAAACAGGTACCTGAACCTGGTTATAATGAATGAGCTTTTGTAAATTGTTGGCGAAGCCATCGCCTGGATCACGATCTGCTTTGTTAACAATAAATACATCAGCTATTTCCATCAGCCCTGATTTGATATGCTGTATCTCATCGCCAGACTCGGGCACCAGTACCACCATCGTTACATCAGCCAGGCCTGCTATATCGATCTCCGACTGCCCAACGCCTACAGTTTCTATCATAATATAGTCAAAGCCGTAGGCCTTAAACACGTCGGTCATTTCCATCGCTTTCACGCTCAGTCCGCCAACCCAGCCGCGTGTGGCTACCGAACGGATAAAAACATCGGGATGATTAAAATGAGAGGTCATCCGTATCCTGTCGCCCAACAAAGATCCGTGGTTAAAAGGCGATGTGGGATCAACTGCCAAAACGGCAATTCTTTTGCCTTCGGTTAGCAGTTGGCTTATCAACGCATTTACCAAGGTACTTTTACCTGCGCCGGGCGGCCCCGTTAACCCAATTACCGGGATGCTATCATTTAGATTTAAGCTTTTTAAATACTCAAGTCCGCCCGGTAAATCATTTTCAACCAGGGTTAAATGCCTTGCGAGCGCCTTAAAATCTATTTGGTGTAAATCCGACATATCAATTTGCTATTAAAAGCAAGCTAATTTAGGGGCTTATTTATACTTAGTTTAGAAAATTTGCATAAATTAATTGTTATTTGTTGCAGGCGAAATACAAACGAGATCCGTTTGTTTACACCTTATATATATAGTATAGCTTAAAAATGAAAGTTGCAGGTTTTACATTTATCAGAAACGCGGTAAAAAACGACTATCCCGTTGTTGAAGCAATTACTTCCATATTGCCTTTATGTGATGAGTTTATTGTAGCGCTTGGCAATTGTAATGACGGTACGCGGGAATTAATCGAGGGCATTGCATCGTCTAAAATTAAAATTATACATACAACCTGGGATGAAACCAAACGCGAGGGAGGTACTGTATTTGCCGAAGAAACTGATAAAGCCTTTAAAGCTATAGCAACCGATGCCGACTGGGCCTTTTACATTCAGGGTGACGAATGCGTCCATGAAAAATATCTGCCGCTGATTCAAAAAGAAATGGAAGATAACCTGGATAACGAACAAATTGAGGGCTTGCTATTTAAATATCTTCATTTTTACGGCTCCTATGATTACTACAGCTATTCGCGCAGATGGTACAGGCGCGAGATTAGGATTGTTAGAAACAATAAGGCCGTACACTCGTACCGGGATGCACAGGGATTTAGATGGGACGGACGAAAATTGAATGTTAAATTGATTGATGCCTATATATATCACTATGGATGGGTAAAGCCACCAAAGGGTATTGTTAATAAGATGCATAATTTTAATCAATTTTATCACGGCGACCAGGCAATACCCGTTCAGGAAGAGCAAGAGATACACGATTTTGAATACGGCAACGCCGATAAACTGATCCCCTTTGCAGGCACCCATCCCGCCGTACTGCAAAAACGTATTTCGGCTTCTAACTGGAAGTTAAACCTCAACAAGGTTAAAATAAAGATGTCGGTCAGGCGCAGGCTGCTTCAGCAGATAGAAATGATAACCGGATGGCGCATCGGCGAGTATAAAAATTATAAAATAATTAAGTAGGCATTAGTGAAGGTTATCAAAAATCAGCATATCCTGATCAGCCGGGTTGACGCCATTGGCGATGTGGTACTCACTTTGCCTATGTGTGGCTATCTTAAAAGCATTTATCCCGCTGTTACCATTTCGTTTTTGGGCAAAACCTATACGGGCCCGGTAATTAACACGTGCGGTGCGGTTGATCATTTTATTAATTACGACGAACTGAAGGTATTGCCCCAAAAAAAACAGGAAGACTTTTTACGATCAAAACATATCGATATCATTATTCATGTTTATCCGCAAAAACAAATTGCATTGTTAGCAAAACGTGCTGGTATCAAAAACAGGATAGCAACCACCAACAGGGTTTACCATTGGTTTACATGCAACAAATTAGTTAAATTAAGTCGAAAAAATTCCGACTTACACGAAGCGCAGTTGAATATAGTATTGTTGAGGCCATTAGGTATCAACCATATTCCCACAATTAGTCAACTACCAAACTTTTACAATTTCAGTTCAGCAACTCCCCTGCCGGCTGGGCTGGCCACCTTACTAACTAAAGATCGCTTCAACCTCATTTTACACCCAAAATCAAACGGGAGCGGAAGGGAATGGAGCCTTGATCGGTTTGCAGAATTAATAAACCTATTACCTCCCGCTGATTTTAACATTTTCATTTCCGGCTCGGATAAAGAACAGGCTTTGCTTAAAGATTGGATTGATACCCTACCCCGTAATGTTATCGACATCACCGGAAAACTTACTCTGGAGCAATTGATCAGTTTTATTACACAGGCGGACGGGCTGGTTGCATCGGGCACAGGGCCTTTGCATATAGCGGCAGCGGCTGGCATAAATACGTTGGGCTTATTTCCTGGTGTAAGGCCTATACATGCCGGGCGATGGGGACCGATAGGCAAGCGGGCGGAATATATTGATAGCGGCAGCGACAATTTAAACGATATTGCCGCTAACACTGCCTACAATAGAGTAAAAAATTGGCAGATTTTATATAACCTATAAAAAATACCGCTTTCCGTTTGTAATATTAAGCATAGACACAGGATGACTAATAAGTGTGTTTTTATAAAAACATTATTATTTATTCAAAATAATAACTATATTTATAAAAATAACATTCTTAATATTACTATGAAAACGAAAACCTTATTATCAATTGGAATTTGCTTTTTGAGCTTATGCCTTAGTTTACCCAGTTGCAAAGTCGAACAGATCAAACCAATTCAGGTCGATCCGGTGGACGGCGGTGGTGGTGGTGGTGGCGGAACACCATCACCACCACCCTATGTTGAGCCCACTGAAATAACAAATTTACGAACCTATTTTGCAAATACGGCAGGAGTTAGCGTTAGCCAAGTTTATTATGATTCTAATAGTGACATTTTTGGACGTTCGGGCACTACGGATGTTTTAAGTCACGCAGAACTCGCTAATTATTATTATTACTACAACCTTAACAATGCCAATTAATACAAATACTTCATTATGAAACTTAAAATATTCATTTTTCTAATAGGTGTAATTTTAACTATACCATGCTATGCTATTATATCGATAAATCGTATGGAAATAGACAAAAGTAATTTATCATCCTCAGATATTGTTATTGTTCCTTCCAATGGTGTGATACATTTGCAATTTACCGTTTATTTTCAACGTGTCTTAGGCCCGGCAAACCTATCTATAAATTTTATTATTGGATCGTATAATACAAGTACCGGTCAACAACATAAGGCAGCCGGCCCTTTCTCAATTAGTGACGCTGATTTCAAAGACTCAAATACAACATTTGGGATGAAGAGTTTTGCAATTGATATTAACAACTCAGATTTGACCTACAATAATGTTGTTTTAATTTACGACCCTTTTGGCTATACAAATTTCAGTGTCAGGGCGGACAGGTTATACAATACTCCAGCCAATAGTTCCCCTCCGGTTATCTATAATCCACCATCGAATGTACATCCAACTGTAAAATTTATAAATGCCAGAAGGGATCCTGACGACTTCTTTTATTCTGCTTACGGCGTAAATCCTGCAATGATTTATGTTAGTCATACACCAATTTTAACCGCCAATCAAGCGATTTACTCAGAAAATGGAGCTTATAAACTAATCCTACAGGGCGATGGAAATCTCGTTATATATAGAACCTCAGATAATTATACAATGTGGAGCACTGATACAAACGGTAGTGGAGCTCAATATCTGTATTTTCAAGATGATGCCAATTTAGTATTAACAAAAACTACAGACTTACATAGTTCTGTTTGGTCATCAAATATTTATACAGTTTCACAACCTAACCAATCCCTTGCTACTAATTCAAAATATGTTCTACAAAATGATGGTAACTTGGTAATGCTTATTGATTATTATTATTATTATTATTATCAATTTAGTCCTCCCTCTCGACCCGGGATTGAATATTTAGTTTTAGGATCAACTGGCTCATCTAACGATCGCAGCATACATTATGGGATAATTAACTAAATGTAAACAAAGAATGCCTTAGTTAAAAAATTAAGGCATTCTTTATTTAAGCCACCTAACAATTACCTCATACACCATCTTTACCGAGATGCTCGACAGATCGTCCGAATCACTCTCAATATGTTCTGCTTTTTTCCCTAAGGGCGCCCATCTTAGTGCATTTATCGATTTACTGACAGGGAACAAGCCCAAAGCATGTATGCCCGATGCCGCAGCAATATGTAACGGCCCGGTTCCAGATGCCAGCAAACCATCGGCCTTATAAATAAAGGTCATAAACTGCGACAGCGTCATTTTCCCACTTAGGTTAATAACCTCCGGAGGCAATTTCTTCACCCAATCGTTAAGTATCTCCGCCTCTTTAGGTGAGCCAGATATGATGATATTAAACTTATCGAGTGGAAGTTGATTAATCAGTTCGGCGTATTTATCCATTTCCCATTCGCGCCCATGCCCGTTGCTCATGGTATGTACTATCAGGTTAAACTTACCAGGCAACAAATGAGCTGATAATTCGGTAGAGAGTTCTGCAGCAGGCTTATAAAAATCTTTATAATAGCTGGCCAATGTGCCTATGGTAGGGATATGGGTAAAACCCAATGGCTGTAAAAACAAAAACATTTGCTGCGCCTCGTGCAAATGCGAGTTGCCGCGGCTAAGCCTGATTAACTTGTTGCAATAAATAAAATGGCTGTTATTACTGGTATTGCCTATCCGGATAGGTATGCCTGCACGCTTGGCTAATTTGGCAATTTTACTTTTATTAAAGGTATGTAGTATAACATCTATCTTCCGCTCCCTTATATTTTCTACTTGCTCGTTTTCGGTTAGCTGGTCCAATATATCGTAATCGATAAAATGATCAATTGCCGGGCAGGCTTCAACAATTGCCCTGGTATAATTGCGTGCCAAAAAGCTGATGGTAATATCTGGATATAACAATTTCAGATAAATACAAAGGGGCAGCGTTAAAATCACATCGCCGATGTTATCAATGCGGTTAATTAAAAAATGGTTAATGTTTCGATTGTTGATGACAGCCATTAATTTGTTTATATATATAATATCTACTTAGTACCTCTTAATCGTTCTTTAAACAAACGAAACATATAACGTAGCCATATCTTTAGGCCAAAATTCTGACGAATTAAATTTGACTTATTACTCGCAAATAACTCATCCTCCCCCCCAGACGACGCGCCGTTATGGTTAAAATTGGCGATGACATAGTCCCTATATATAAAAGCAATGCTTTGGTCACGCCAGCAGCGCATGTTCAATTCATAGTCGGCCGATATGCTGTATCGGGTATCGTAACGGTAGGTTTTAAAAATGGATGCCGAATAAATTATAGCCTGATGGAATACCCCGGCCTTGGCCTGATAGTATTCATTCACAAAACCAGATTTTTTTTTTCCGTTTGACATCACATTAGCATAGTATAGTGCTCCGGGGCGCTTCAATTCTAAAGCCATTTCCGAAAATTCATCCCTTAGCTCATCATCAGCTCCCATAAAGTATACCCATTGGCCGCTAATATGGTTTAACCCCTTATTCATAGCATCATAAATACCCTCGTCGGGTTCGCTTTTCCAATAAGCAAGTTTGCTGGTATTATCTTTCAGTAGTTCAAGGGTACCGTCTGTACTCCCGCCATCTATCACAACAACTTCAATATTGGGATATTTTTGTGCGTAAATACTATCTAAACCAGCTTGCAGTGTTTTAACGGCGTTGTAGGTGACTATGATGATAGAAATTTTGGGCGCTTTAGGTTGTGACATTTTATAGAACAATTATAACAATCAAAATCCGTTATTTACACTAACCGAGATAAAGATCGTAAGATTGCAAAAATCACAATTAAAGCAGACATTTACAAAGAACTATTTTCGACAACCAAAACCCGATAAATGTTGGATAAAAAAGAAGCACCTTCACTGGTATCTATCATCATTGTAACCTATAACGCGGCCCAATTTTTACAAAATTGCTTAAACAGCATCTATAAACAAACCTATCCGGCTATTGAGATTGTGGTACTTGATGGTGGCAGTACCGATGGCTCTGTTGATATTATTAAAGCCAATGATAACAAAATAGCTTTTTGGAAAAGTGAACCCGATGAGGGCATTTACGATGCCATGAATAAAGCACTTGAATATATTAAAGGCGATTGGGTTTACTTTTTAGGGGCCGATGACATAGTTCTGGAAGGCTTTTCGGCACTCGCGTATGATCTCGAAGATAGCAATGCCATATACTATGGTAGCGTTATTTTACGAGGGAATAAATATTACGGTAAAGCGTCAAAATATCAGTTAGCTAAGAGTACGCTTTGTCACCAAGCTATGATTTATCCGGCACGAGTATTTAAAAAGTACAGATTTAATACACGTTACCAAATCTCGGCAGACTTTGAACTGAACATGCGTTGCTGGCGCGATAAATCCCTCAGGTTTGAATTTAGAGATCACACCGTAGCTAACTTTAACCATACCGGTGCATCCTCAAAAAAAGACCCCATATTTGAAAAAGAAAAAGCCGCCTTAATTTTAAAAAATTTCGGTTTTATTACCTGGCTTCGCTTCAGAATCAAAAAAATAAAACAAAGCACTTACAAAAAACCTAAAGAAACAGAAGATTGAAAATATTATTTGATCATCAAAAGTTTTCGATGCAAAAGTATGGCGGTATTTCGCGGTATATTGCCAATTTAAACCGGGGCTTAAATACAAAGCCCGGTATAAGCAGCAGCATTGCGGCTTTATATTCCGAAAACGAGTATGTTAAAGATAAACCCTTTATTTTAAACAACAGTTTAGGTAAAAAACTTTTAGGCGGCAAATACCACAAAACTTACAAATGGAACCGCAGATTTAGTCGCTGGAGCGTACGCCTGGGCCAATACGATATCTTCCATCCCACGTACTACGATACCGACTTTCTAAAAGACATTAAAAAGCCCTTTGTAGTTACCGTACATGATATGGTGTACGAATTATTCCCGGATAATTTCTCAGACGCAACCGAAGTTATTGCCCAAAAGAAAGCCATCATCACCAAGGCCGATGCCATCATCGCTATTTCCGAATATACAAGAAGAGATATCCTACGCATATTCCCGCAGCTGGAAAGTAAGATCCATGTAGTTCATCATGGCTACGTATTAGGCACCCAACAAGCCGATACAGGCTTACAGCACATAGAAATGTTTATCCTTTTTGTTGGGCAGCGCTGGCACTATAAAAATTTCGAGGGCTTTGTTAAAGCAATAAGCCCGCTTTTGCAGCAAAATCATGATTTGTACCTGGTTTGTGCGGGCGGCAGCGCTTTTACGCCCGAAGAACAGGTAGTCCTTGAGCAATTAAACATCCTCAACCAGTGTGTCCAAATTGGTGCATCCGATGCCGAACTAAAGCAACTTTATCAAAAAGCGGTGCTTTTTGCCTACCCATCCCAACAGGAAGGTTTTGGCTTGCCTATACTGGAGGCTTTTGCAAATAACTGCCCAATAGTATGCAGCAACAATACCAGCATGCCCGAAGTAGCGGGCAATGCCGCCGAATATTTCGACCCGTTCGACGCATCCTCCATATTATCAGCCGTAAGCAAGGTATTAAACGATGCCGCTTATCGCGAACAATTACGAACTAATGGCCGGCAACGCTTAAAACTGTTCAGTTTTGAGGCTTGTGTTACCAATACCATTAAGGTATACCGGTCGTTATTGTGATATCCTAATCATGTAATGGTTTGCTTGCAGAAAAAAATATTCATTACTTATACTTAAATTTGCCAGCTTTAATTTTTTAAATGAAAACATACTTCCGGTTACTATCATTCGCAAGGCCAATTGAAAAATTTGCAATACCCTATGTTATCTTTACCATTTTCTCTGTTATATTCAGCACGCTTAACTTTGTACTTTTAGCACCACTGCTTAAAGTAATTTTCAATGTCGAAAAGGCAAATCCAAAACTGTTAAGGCCTGATAATTGGTTTGACGTTTTGGCCATGTTTAATTATTATGCAAACAAAGCCAATTTAATGTATGGCCCCGAGACGACACTGAAATTTGTTTGCCTCGTTATTGTGGTTTCTGTTTTGTTAGGAAACCTTTTCCGCTATCTATCACAGCGCATAATGGAAAACATGCGCATACACACATTGCTTAACCTGCGCAAATCTGTTTTCGATAACGTAATGCACTTGCACATGGGTTATTTTAGTAACGAGCGAAAAGGCGACATCATATCAAAAGTAACATCGGACGTGCAGGTGGTACAGTTCTCGGTCACTGGTACGCTACAGGTGGTGTTTAAGGAGCCATTACAGCTTCTAGCCTTCTTGTTCATGCTCTTCAGCATATCCTATAAGTTAACGCTTTTTTCGATGCTGGTTATTCCGGTATCGGCATTTGTCATTTCGCGGATAGTGAAAAGATTAAAACAACAAGCTATTGAATCGCAAAAAGCATACTCGAACCTGATAAGCTACCTGGATGAGGCACTCACCGGTATTAGAATAATTAAAGCATTTAACGCTGTTGAATTTATAAAAGACAAGTTTAATAACGAGAACGCGCGCTACTCAAGAATAGTGAGATCAATGGCTAAGCGCCAGCAGATGGCATCGCCGGTATCGGAGTTTTTAGGTGTTACCATGATATCTACCTTGGTTTTATACGGTGGTTCGTTAGTAATATCACATCACTCAGAGTTAAAAGCCGAAGATTTTATTGCTTACATTATTTTATTTTCGCAGGTAATGCGCCCGGCTAAAGCCATTTCGGATTCATTCAGCAACATTCATTCGGGCATAGCAGCGGGCGAACGGGTACTTGAACTGATAGATACTAAGCCGCAAATATTTGACCTGCCAAACGCTGTACCGGTCGATGGTTTTAAAAACGAGATCAGGTTTGAGAACGTATCCTTTGCTTACAACGAAAAACCGGTGCTTAAAAATGTGAATATAATTGTTCCAAAAGGCAAAAAGGTGGCATTAGTTGGCCCCTCAGGTGGTGGCAAATCAAC
The DNA here is from genome assembly GCF_000166195.2 of Mucilaginibacter paludis DSM 18603. Classification (NCBI taxonomy): domain Bacteria; kingdom Pseudomonadati; phylum Bacteroidota; class Sphingobacteriia; order Sphingobacteriales; family Sphingobacteriaceae; genus Mucilaginibacter; species Mucilaginibacter paludis. The sequence continues at coordinate 4,859,188 of NZ_CM001403.1, read as the reverse complement.
AATGATGGATCTGATCCCACGTTTTATTGAGCCACAAACCGGCAACATATTTATCGACGGGCAAAACATCAAAACCTTTACCACCGATTCGGTACGTGCCTTAATGGGTGTAGTAAACCAAGAATCCATCTTATTTAACGATACCATTTATAATAACATAGCCTTTGCCAAACCCTACGCAACAATGGAAGAGGTAGAGGCCGCCGCCAAAATAGCCAATGCCCACGAGTTTATACTGGCTGCCGAAAACGGTTACCAAACCAACATAGGCGACAGGGGCTCTAAATTATCCGGCGGACAAAAGCAGCGCATCTGTATAGCGCGGGCGGTATTGAGCAACCCACCTATCATGTTACTGGACGAAGCCACATCGGCGCTGGATACCGAATCAGAAAAATTAGTTCAGGAAGCATTGAATAACCTGATGCAGAACCGCACATCGTTAATTATAGCACACAGGCTAAGCACGATCCAAAATGCCGATGTCATTATCGTTTTAGAGGACGGCAAAGTTGTAGAACAAGGCTCACACGCTGATCTGATCAACAACAACGGTGTTTACAAAAGACTGATAGATATGCAATCGTTTGCAACCGAATAAGGCATTTATATATAATTCACGCTTATTACTGATGCGTTAAGTACTACATTGAATAAAATAGCGATATTCTTTAAAAGTTCAATGATTTTATTTGCTTTCGGCAACATACCAAATCAAACCAAAAAATAAAAAAAGTCATATAAATCTAATTACCAGCAACTTAATTTGTTTTTGAAAAAATTAACGCATCACCGATAATCTACGCTCATGAATAAATTAACAATATACAATAGTTTAAACAAATCTTTTCACAAAAAATACATTTTTAATTTTGGCTCAGAAGGGGGCTTTTATTCCGAATTTAACATTATGGTGTTTGCAATAATTTATTGTTTAAAATACCACTACCAATTTATTTTATTTACAGGCATATCTCAGTTTACCATCGACAAAGGCTGGAAAGATTTTTTTGAGCCATTTGCAGATACAGTAAATTCATCTTTCTATAGACGTTTCAACAGAAGATTAACTGCAAAAAAGATAAAAATCAGACATTATCCTCAGTGGTATACTTTTAAATTTCTGAATAAAGAAACTTATTTGAGCCACCAATTATTCCATTTTTATACAATTGGAAAATTCTATCAGGAACAATTTGATTTTCCTGAACTTGGTATTAAAGGTAATTTAAAAGAAGTATCGCGTGAGATAGTTAAAATGATTTATCGTTTTAATGCCGTTACTGAAACTGAAATTAAAAAAAATATGTCCAATTTAAAATTACCTGCTAAATACGCAGCAATGCACGTAAGAAAAGGAGATAAAGATACGGAGTTCGAGTTTATGCCGAATGTAACGTACATAAATAAGTTGGAGGAACTTTCTGATTTAAAACACGTTTTTGTTTTTACCGACGACTATACGGTAATTGAGTTTCTACAAAAAGGCTATCCCCATATTCATTTTTACACTCTCGTGAACCCTAACGAGCGAGGATATATACACAGCGACTTCACGAAGCTAAATCGCTCAAAAAAAAGAGCTGACTTAATCAAATTATTTACCTCGATTGAAATTATGGCTGCTGCTGAAATTACAATCGGAGCGTACACTACAAACCCAGGGATATTTTTAAGTATGAGAATGCCTGAAGATAGCTTCGTTAGCATACAGGGTTCTTTTTGGCTGTAATCTTGCAACCTTTTTGTTTAATTAAGACTTAATGGTTAAAATTAAGCTAATAAAGATTGACTAACGAGCAATGCATTTTTTTAAAACTTTGTTAAAAATACAAAAGTAAAAACTTTAACGCCAAATTAGCCATCTTAAAAAACCGGTTGATAAGTAATACTACCGACCAACCGATGTGTAGACTAACCATACGGCACTGGTTGATCAAGAAATTTATATCATATTAATATTAGCGCCCAACAAGCCATTTAAATCTGGTTTTATTAATAAGCATAACTATCCATAGAGTTAAAAAATACACTATCGAAAAACGCAATATCTGGTACAGAAACAGTACTATGAACGGCAAATGATCTACATCAATATGGAAGGGATTAAATATCCTACTCAATAAAAAAACAACAAAAATATAATGAATAAGGTATATGCCGAACGTAGTCTCACGGGGTTTAAGAAAGCCGATAAGTTTAAAGTCGCGTATTTTTAACAGTAAAAAAAAGCAAGCCATTGAAAATAGCACATTGCTTATCCTTAGCGAATTATAAGGATCATTGTTATTCAGTTGCTTTAACAACTTAATTTCAGCTACGCCAAATAATAAGGTTAAAATACTTAATGCCCACCATAACCATACCGATGTGCCGTTCATCCAGCTATTTACCTTTTCCCAGTTTTTATTAAACTGAGCTCCGAGCCACAAAAAAAACACGAAACCTAAGATTGCTATAGTATGCCCGGAAGGTATCCACGCGTAATAAATATTTACTGTGTAAAAAATCACAAATAAAAATAAAACGGCACCAAACCAGTAATTATATAAAAACCGTTTAAAAATCAAAAGCAAAGTAATACAGAATAAAAAATTAGGTATAAACCAGTAAATGGTATACAGATATGTTGTTTCAAGCCTATCCCATAAAACAAGCCAGTAGCTGGTACCATCGTAATGCGGTATCAAGGTATGGTAACTGATAAGGGCATCAATGTTAGGTTCGAAAACAAATAACAACGACCAAAATAACCATGGCCAGATGGTGTTATTTACTCGCCTTTTAAGGTATTGGCCGGGTGTATAATCAACAAATTTATCACCTATTAAAAAGCCGGCAAGCATAAAAAAACAGATGGTACCAAACTTGCTTAATTGTATAGTAGCAATATAAAATAGTTCTTTATAACCTGTGGGGTGAAAATCTGTACGCTCAAAATAAATGCTATGCTCTGATACAATAAATATCATGGCAATACAACGAATAGTATCTATAAAATCGTAATTCCTTTTGGCTGGAGTATTGGTTACTAAATTTTGCATAACGTTTAAATTGAGACGAAGATATACCTAACGGGTTTAAACCACAGATGTTTTATGCAAAAAACTTTCAACTGTAATTTTATTATTATCATTGCAAAACGGAATAACCTTATAATCCGATATCTTTATAATTGCTTCTACAATAAATTTCGAGCACTATGTTTATAAAAAGGAAAAGAATAGAACGTGAATTAGGTGCAATAAATCAAAAACTTAACATTTTAAAAAGAGAAAGTGATTCACATAAAATTTTATCAGGCAATATTTTAGCTAAGCTTAACAAAGCTAATCAGGAACAGATTATCCATAATGTTCAATTGGCTGAGTTTAAAGTATTCTCTCAATGGGGAGACGACGGTATTATTCAGTTTTTAGTTGATTATCTTGATATAGAAAACAAAACATTTATTGAATTTGGGGTACAGAACTATACAGAGGCCAATACCCGTTTTTTATTAATAAATAATAACTGGACGGGGCTGATTATGGATGGATCGGAGGAGAATATGAATTATGTAAAACATGATGACATTTATTGGCAATATCAACTCACAGCGATACCTGTTTTTATTACAACAGAAAATATTAATAACTTAATTATTGAAAATGGTTTTGAAGGAGAAATTGGATTGTTACACATCGATATTGACGGCAACGATTATTGGGTTTGGAAAGAAATAACAAGTATATCACCAATAATTGTTATTGTGGAGTATAACAGCATTTTTGGCGTTGACAATACCTGGACAACCCCTTATAGGCCGGATTTCCAAAGAACAGAGGCACACCATAGCAATCTCTATTTCGGCGCATCCTTGGCTGCATTATGCGATTTGGCGGACGAAAAAGGCTACCACTTTATAGGATCAAATAGCCACGGTAATAACGCCTACTTTATCCGGAAAGATAGAATGAAAAATCTAAAACTTAAAGATGCCGAAAGCGGGTATGTATTATCAAAATTTCGTGAGAGTAGAGATGCAGAAGGTAATTTAACTTATATCAGTGGCTCAAATAGGCTCAACGTGATTAGGGGCATGGACATTTATAATACTCGAACTAATCAAATAGGAAAAATACAGTAATTCAAGGCGAAATATTAATCTTGATTGGCAAGATATAACTTGCGCTAACACAGCATATCAATAATTAGGGTCTGCTGAAAAACTCAAATCATCATGAAATAAAGGCAGTTGTGTCAATATTTAACGAATGAAGTGCAAGGGTTTATGCAATTTTTCCTCAAAATCCGTGCACTTCAATTTTAGTTAAATTTATTTACTGTTCGGAAATTCAAAAATACCGGGTATTACATCGCCATTTTTAACAAAACACGTCTAAAATCAACTTTTTCATGACGAAATCATTTTAGGGTGCATCTACGAGTTTTTCAGCAGACCCTAAATAGCTTTCGTAGTAGTAGTAGTAACTGTATTGACTTTGAATACATCAAGACTTCATAAAATACTATTAGTATTGCACATCATTATTGTGAAAACGAAACATCCGCGCAAATCATTCTTTTTTGCAAAAATGACATATAAGTCCACATAAAACATATTACCTATTCATATTTTTAACAAAAATCACACTATGAAAAAAAATTAAACCTATTAATCTGATTATCTACATTCCTTCACTATTGCCTGCATTAATTGTAAAACTACAGCCCCCCTTAATGTCTTTTTGTGCCAAATTTCAATAATTTAATATCTACCTAAATCAATCATCATGAAAAAAAACATCTCGTTAACCCTATTGGGATTGTTGCTTATTCTCCTTGTAACTTCCTGTAAAAAATCAGAAACCAGCACATCCAATCTTAAAAAAGATTCAATAAAAAACCAACATGCATTTGGCGCGATACTCAATCAAAAAGCTTATTTGAATACGCAACATGCCGACTTTGACAAAATAAAAGCGACCCTTATAGAACAAGGCTATATTCAAAATATAAGATTAAATAGCGGCTCATTACCTTCTAGTATAATATTAAACCATCCTACACCCGGCTGGCAGGATAGCAGTGGGGCTTGTGTTTCCTGGTCAACCGGATATGCACTACTAGGAACTTTAGATAACGAATTTCCCGTTCCAAATGTTTCAAGCAGCAAGAGCCCATGGTATGTTTTCCAGATTGATCATTCGCGCACCTCCAATTGTGACCGAACCTACGGCATGTATGTATCTGACGGAATGGCTATAATTCAATCAAATGGTGTGCCATCATATGCGTCAGACCCCTATCTTGGTTCTCCATGCACATCGCCTTCGCCCACTGTCAACGCTGAAGCAGCTACTAATAAAACTAATAGTTACTACGCTATATCAACCGTTGCCGATATAAAGACAGCATTGAATTTACATCTACCTGTCGAAATGGGATTTAGAGCCTATCAAAGCCTTATTGATGCTTTTAACTCCGGTCAAGTGTATAATAACAATGCTGTAGGTAGCCTATACTTAAATACCGGCCACGCAGTCTGCATCGTTGGTTACGATGATTCAAAAAATGCTTTCCTCATCCAGAATTCTTGGGGTTCGTGGGGCGGAGACTCGCAGAATCCAGGTTGTATGTGGTTTGCTTATGATTTATTTTCAAACAGTTCATTACAAATCGAACTTTATGTAGCTACCCCACATAATCATGACGCTTTGCCACAGCAATATGCCAATACTTATTTTAATTACGGTGGGTTGCCCTCTTTTAACTCAACTATTTTAACCATGAGCGATACACAACCACTTTTAACAGTTGGTAACTCTATTTATTCGCCCAACAATGGTTATCGGTTAACCCTGCAAACCGATGGAAATTTGGTTTTATATAAAGAAAATTCTAATGCCACAGAAACTGGCATATGGTCTAGCAGAACTCAAGGACGTCCATCGGAATCTGTGTATTTCCAAACAGATGGAAACTTAGTAATATATAGTTTGGGTGGACCAATAGGAGCCCACACGTCAGTCTGGGCATCAGGCCTGTTTAATAACACTGGCTTGGGTACCACACATTTTGCAAAATTCTATTTACAGGATGATGGAAACTTCGTAATGTATTGGCCAATTTATTATAATAATAATTACGTTTACGTTGTATTCGCCGCTTCGGATACACAAGGAGGTATATTAGGACCTCATCCAGGCAATTTAAATCATCCTTTGTGGCCCAATAATACCAACTATGCTTTAGGCAGTAACTTCTTTTAATTAGGACAATATTTTTAATAAAACGCAGAAGCCAGCATGTTAAGATGCTGGCTTCTGCGTTTATTCTTATATTCTACTTACAATTTCCTTTTCACTTCCACATTCTCGTAAGCCTCAACAATATCTCCAACTTCAATGTTATTAAAGTTATGGATATTCAAGCCGCACTCGTAGCCTCTGGCAACTTCTTTAACATCATCTTTATAACGTTTTAACGAAGCCAGTTCACCGGTGTAAATTACCACACCTTCGCGGATAATCCGGATTTTGCTGTTGCGGGTTATGGTACCATCCAGCACCATACAGCCTGCAATTGTACCTACCTTACTAATCTTGAATGTTTCGCGTATTTCAACGTTGGCAACAATCTTCTCTTCAAAGGTTGGCGCAAGCATACCTTCCATCGCGGTTTTAATTTCGTTGATGGCATCATAGATGATGGAGTATAACCTGATGTCGATTTGCTCCTGCTCAGCCAGTTTACGCGCACTTCCCGAAGGACGAACCTGGAAACCGATGATGATCGCATCTGAAGCCGAAGCCAGCAATACATCCGACTCGGAGATCTGACCAACTGCTTTGGAGATGATGTTCACCTGGATCTGATCGGTTGATAGCTTCAGTAATGAATCCGATAAAGCCTCGATAGAACCATCCACGTCACCCTTCACAATAATATTCAGCTCCTTGAAGTTACCTATCGCTAAACGACGGCCAATTTCATCCAGGGTGATATGTTTCTGTGTACGTAAACCTTGCTCACGTTGTAATTGCAAGCGCTTGTTGGCTATTTCACGTGCCTCAGGCTCGCTTTCTAATGCGTTAAACCTGTCGCCCGCTGTAGGCGCTCCCTGCATACCCAATACCTGTACTGGTGTTGATGGCCCTGCAGATTCAACTCTTTGTCCGCGCTCGTTAGTTAACGCTTTTACACGTCCGCTGTAGCAACCGGCCAAAATCGGGTCGCCCACTTTTAAACGGCCAGCCTGTACCAATACTGTAGTTACAATACCACGGCCCTTATCTAAGGCTGCTTCAATTACTGTACCTACTGCACGCTTGTTAGGGTTTGCTTTAAGTTCAAGTAATTCTGCTTCCAGTAATACTTTTTCTAACAGCAACTCTACATTTAAACCTGTTTTGGCCGATATTTCCTGTGTTTGGTATTTACCACCCCATTCTTCAACCAGGATATTCATGGCAGATAATTGCTCACGCACCTTATCGGCATTAGCTCCGGGTTTATCAATTTTATTGAATGCAAAGATGATTGGCGCACCAGCGGCCTGCGCGTGGTTTATAGCCTCGCGGGTTTGTGGCATCACGCTATCATCGGCAGCAATCACGATAATGACGATATCCGTTACCTGGGCACCACGGGCACGCATGGCAGTAAACGCTTCGTGACCTGGCGTATCCAGGAAGGTAATTTTATTGTTATCTTTTAATGTAACCTCGTAGGCGCCAATGTGCTGGGTTATACCACCAGCCTCGCCACCTATCACGTTAGTTTTACGTATAAAATCGAGTAAGGATGTTTTACCGTGATCTACGTGGCCCATAATGGTTACTATCGGTGCACGTGGAATGACGTCTGCCGGATCATCAGGCTCATCTAAGTTGGCCTCTTCATCCTGTGGTTTCACAAACTCTACTTCGTAACCAAACTCTTCGGCAACAATGGTTAAGGTTTCTGCATCCAAGCGTTGGTTGATAGACACAAACATACCTAAACTCATACAAGTTGAGATAATTTGCGTTACACCCACATCCATCATGGATGCTAACTCGTTTGCGGTAACAAACTCTGTTACCTTGATCACTTTCGATTGCAATTCCTGATCTAACGCGTCCTGTTCTGCGGAAGCAGCTACATCATCACGTTTTTGGCGACGGAACTTGGCGCGTTGGGCAAATTTACCCGACTTACCTGCTCCGCTTAACCTGGCCAGCGTTGCTTTGATCTGGTCTTGTATTTCTTTTTCTGAAGGTTCTTCCTTAGTACCTCCGGCAGAAGTTGGTTGCTGCCCCTTGTTCCTGAAATCGGGACGCGAAGGACCATTGCCTGGCTTACGGAAATCAGGGCGGTTGCCGCCTCCGGCATTACCCTGACCCTGGTTAGGTGCACCACCGCCTGCTGCTGCAGGCGACTGCGGCTGCTGCGTGCCCGGCTGATTGCTTTGCGGACGTTGCTGTCCACCTCCCGGCGGGTTATCCTTACGTTTTCTTTTTCTTCTTTGCTCTGCGGCACTATTAGCGCCAGACGACGCTATCGGCGAGTTATTACGCTTTGGCGGATTTACCGGTAACACAATCTTCCCGATAACGTTAGGCCCTGTTAAGCGCTCTGCTCTTGCCCTGATCACATCATCACCATCTTCAGCTGGAACTGGTGCCGACTCGGGCGTTGCTACTGGCGCTGGCGGCGCAACCGGTTGTACCGGAGGTGCTTCTGCCACCGGAGGAACTATAACTGGTGTTTCAATTACGGGCTCAGGTTGTTTTACCTCTACCACAGGTTTTTCAACCACGGGTTCAGGTTGTTTCACCTCTACCACAGGTTTTTCAACCACAGGTTCAGGTTGCTTTACCTCTACCACAGGTTTCGGCTGTTCTTTAGCCACCACCTCTTCCACCTTTTTCTCGGGGCGGGTTTTAGCATTAAGTTCATCAAGGTTTATTTTCCCAACAACCTTAACTCCCTGCAGTACACCTTCTTCGCGCGGAGCCGATACAGGTGCTTCCGGCTTAGGCTTTTCAACCACGGGCGGTGCTGGCGTATGAGGAGGCGTAAACGAATGTAAATTTTTTATCAAAATTTCCTCTTGATCAAAATCTTTTGAACGTGCAGGATGATCGTGTTTATCAACCGGAACGCCATGTTCCTCACGCCTGATTTTACCGATACTGATCTGCTTGGCTTCTTCTTTGATGTTTTTATCAAATTGAAACTCCTTCAGCAAGGCATCATACATATCTCCCTCTATCCTGGCGTTAGGTTGCTTTTCTATTTTGTAACCTTTGGACGCTAAGAAGTCGACTATAGTACCAGTACCAATGTTCAGCTCTTTTGCTGCTTTAAATAACTTTATGGATTTGTCGTCTGACATTTAATATTTATTACTCCGCTTTATTTTGCAAAAATACGTTTTAATTTCGTTATTCTGCTTATTCAAATTCGGCCTGAAGAATAGAAAGTACATCTTTCACGGTTTCTTCTTCCAGGTCGGTACGTTTTACCAGTTCGCCAACGCTTAAAGCCAGTACAGATTTTGCTGTGTCTAAACCAATTCGTTTAAACTCATCCAGTATCCAGCCCTCAATTTCGTCAGAAAATTCTTCGATGTCCACATCTTCCTCGTGTTCGTCTGCTTCACGGTAAACATCTATTTCATACCCCGTCAATTTACCTGCCAATTTTATATTATGCCCGCCGCGACCGATAGCTAATGATACCTGGTCGGGTTTTAAGTACACTGCGGCTGTTTTTTTGTCATCATCCAGTTTAATGGACGTGATTTTGGCAGGCGACAATGCACGCTGTATATATAATTGTACATTATTGGTAAAGTTGATTACATCGATATTTTCGTTTTTCAGTTCGCGCACTATACCATGGATTCTCGATCCCTTCATACCAACGCAGGCTCCTACAGGGTCAATACGGTCATCGTACGATTCAACCGCTACCTTCGCTCTTTCACCAGGTTCGCGAACTATCTTTTTAATGGTAATTAATCCGTCAAAAATTTCCGGAACTTCCAGCTCAAACAGGCGCTGTAAAAATTCGGGGGCAGTACGGGATATAATGATCTTAGGATTAGTGTTCATCATATCAACCTTATGTACCACGGCACGAACACTGTCGCCCTTTTTAAAATAATCGGCAGGAATCTGTTCAGATTTTGGTAACAATAACTCGTTGCCTTCATCATCCAGCACCAAAGTTTCTTTTTTCCAAACCTGGTAAACTTCGCCGGTGATGATCTCGCCAACACGATCTTTATATTTTTTATAGATTTCGTCTTTCTCTAACTCCAAAATTTTGGATACCAAGGTTTGGCGCGCGGCCAAAATAGCGCGGCGGCCAAAACTCTCTAAGGTAATCAGTTCAATGTGTTCATCACCCACTTCCAAATCCGGATCAAGCAACTTAGCTTCGGCCAATTCAATTTCCAGATCATCATCCTCAGAAAATCCATCTTCCATTACTACCCGTGTACGCCAGATTTCCAAATCTCCGTTATCCGTATTCACAATAACGTCGCAGTTCTCATCAGTCCCGTATTTTTTACGGATCATGCTTCTGAAAACGTCTTCCAGCACACTCATCATCGTAGGACGATCTATGTTTTTGAAATCCTTAAATTCCTGAAAGGAATCAATTAAATTAATATTGCTCATTGTTGATTAATATAAATTTGTTTTTCTTTTTTACTTAAATGATATTAAAACCTTTGCTTCGGCAATTTCGGTCAAAGGAATAGTGCTTTCAACAACTTCGGCTTTCTTCCCCTTTTCACCCGGTGCTTTGCGCACGGCTTTTATTTTTTCGTCAATAACAATAGCGTCTTCTGCTAAACTCAATAGTTTGCCTTCCCTCAACTGTCCATCAGTCATTTTTACCGACAGATCCCGGCCAATGTTTTTGGTATATTGCCTGATCAGCGTAAGCGGACTATCAATGCCGGGCGAAGAAACTTCTAAATTATAGGCTTCTTCAATCACATTATCTTCCTCAAGCTTAAAGCCTACAAACCTGCTTATTGCGGCGCAATCAGCTATTCCTATACCTGCGTCACCATCTACCAGGATGATGAGTTTACGGTTAGGCAGCATCTTAACGTCCACCAAAAACAGTTCGGGCCTGTCGGCAATTTTCTCTTCAACCAGTAGGGCAACCCGCTTTTCAATATTCATATCAGCCATTTGATCGACAAAATAAAAGAGGGGGCTATTGCCCCCTCTCCGATTAATGGATACAAATATACGTTTTTTTATTTGAAAGTCAATAGGCTAAGATGATTTCGGGATGAATGATTTTCGCCATTGTTGGTGTCCCACCAACAATCCGTATTGATCTTTCTACCGATAACTAATACTACCGCAATTATGCCAGGCATAACATGATGACAAACACAGCGAGATTTTGCACAAAATATTGAACACGGGGTTGTTGTCGACAACATCAACAAAGGCCGAATAGACACATACAAAAACCCAGCACCAGCAGATTACTAAGCACACGATCGAAATGACATTTTTTGCGTTGGTTTATTATATACTCCATCCAATCCTTCTTCATTTTAAATTACCCTTATGATATCCACCTTATCTTAACAAGCACCTCATTAGCTATATTTGCCGTTCAATTAATGAATAAGTGAAAAAAAATATTTTAATTGTTGACGATCTGCACCCCATTTTTATTGAACGCGCCGAAGCATTAGGCTACCAATGTAACTACCAGCCCCAATTTACTTTGGATGATACGCTGAAAGTAATTGCGGAGTATGATGGACTGGTGATTAGATCCAAATTCCAGGTAGATAAAAACGTGCTTGACATAGCTACAAACCTGCGCTTTATTTGCCGCGGCGGCGCTGGTATGGATAATATTGACGAAGCTTATGCCCTGCAAAAAAACATCACTTTGATTAATGCCCCCGAGGGCAATATGGATGCTGTTGGCGAACATGCCGTAGGGATGCTTTTAAATTTAATGAACAATATTAACCGCGCCGATGCCGAGGTGAGGGCTGGCTTATGGAAACGGGAAGCTAACCGCGGATATGAATTAAAAGGCAGAACTGTAGGTATTATAGGCTACGGCTTTATGGGGAAAAGCTTTGCCCGAAAATTATCGGGCTTTGGAGTTGATGTAATTGCTTATGATAAATATAAAACGGGCTTTAGCGACAAATACGCCCGCGAAGTAAGCATGGAAGAAATTGTGAGGCAGAGTGAAATATTGAGCCTGCATGTACCGTTAACTACAGAAACCAAATACTTATTTAACGATGAGTTTTTGTTCCATTTCCGCAAGCCGATATTTTTGATCAATACCTCGCGAGGTAAAGTGGTTAAAACCCAAGCTGTTTTAAATGGAATTAAAGAGGGTAAAATATTAGGTGCCTGCCTGGATGTGCTGGAGGTTGAAAAATTTCCGGCCCTGGGAGAACAGCAATGGTTTGCCGAACTGCGCCAAAACGGCAAAGTACTACTAACCCCGCATGTGGCCGGGTGGACGTTTGAATCGTACCGAAAAATAAGTGAGGTAATGGCCGAAAAATTACAGGCCTTATCCCAATAAAATTTCGCCATTGATGCGCCGGAGCGATTATAGCAATTAAAAGATTTGGAATTGTAAACTTAAATCTGCTATCTTCGTTTTATACTAAACAAGACTATGTAGGCCATGCCGATATAGTCTTGTTTGTTTTAAAGAACCCGTGATGTCCTTCTGAAACAGGAGGGCTATTTTTTTTAGGGTTGATGAGTAATTAATAATTAATTTAAGTGAGTTATGGCAGATGTAGCATACTACACCAAAGAAGGTTTAGAAAAACTAAAAGAAGAATTACAGTATTTAAAAACTACAGGAAGGCAAATCATCTCCAACGCGATAGCGGAAGCGAGGGATAAAGGCGACTTGAGTGAAAATGCGGAATATGATGCAGCCAAAGATGCTCAAGGACACCATGAGGCCAAAATTGCAAAACTGGAAGAGGCGATGTCCAACGCACGCTTGCTGGATGATTCGAAATTAGATTTATCAAAGGTACTGGCGCTATCCATTGTCAAAATAAAAAATCTGAAGAATGGTGCCACCATGAGCTACCAGCTGGTATCAGAAAGTGAAGCCGATTTAAAATCAGGCAAAATATCTACAGCTTCTCCCATAGCCAAAGGCTTATTAGGCAAAAAGGTGGGCGAAGTTATCGAGATCACGGTGCCTGCCGGTAAAATAGATTTTGAGATCCTGGAGATTAGTCGCTAACGCTCCTAAATTTACTGAGTGATTGATTGACTGAATGATTGATTTTAACACGTCCGTCGATCACAATCAATCATTCAAAAATCAATCACTCAATCAATAACCCATGCCAAGCATATTCTCTAAAATTGTGGCCGGCGAGATACCCGCCCATATTGTTGCCGAAACAGTTGAGTTTTTAGCTTTTTTAGATATAGCCCCTTTGGCTATAGGCCATGTACTGGTTATCCCTAAAAAGGAAGTTGATTATTTGTTTGACCTGGACGATGAAACTTACACCGGCTTACAAATTTTCACTAAAATTATCGCCACAGGTATCAAAAAAGCTATCCCCTGCGAGCGCATAGGCGTTACCGTAATGGGGCTGGAAGTACCCCATGCGCATATTCACCTGATACCGATTAACCATGCGGATGATATGAATTTCGCGAGGCCCAAACTTAAGCTGAGCCAGGAAGAGTTGGTGGATATTACCGCTAATATCAAAGCTGCTTTACGGACGGTGGAGGATTAATGCTAAGTCTTGAGTATTTAGTCTTGATTCAAATCTATTTTTGATCATCATCAGTAATTTGGCCCTGGCTAAAACACGGCTTTATGTTGACGAACTTGCGAGACCGGATCTATCTTCCTATCGACTCTTCTTCACCGGCTTTACCGTACCGCTAACACGTTCGCTGTTATCTTTAACAAAAGCGGCCCACCCTACTTTCATTTTTTTACCACCCCCAATACTCGAACTTCCTTTAAGTTCAATTTTTTGAAAAGCATGGCAAACCGCTACAGCCAAACCATCGGTAGCATCTAAAAATTGTGGCGTTTCGGTAAATTTCAGCAAGGTTTGTAACATGGCGGCTACCTGCTCTTTGGTGGCGTTACCGTTCCCGGTGATAGATTGTTTTATTTTGCGGGGCGCGTATTCGCAGATAGGCAGGTTGCGGGATAATGCCGCTGCCATGGCCACGCCCTGCGCCCGGCCCAACTTAAGCATTACCTGTATATTTTTACCGTAAAAAGGCGCTTCAAGAGCCATGCAATCGGGCTTGTATTGATCAATCAGGCTTAGCGTTTTTTCAAAAATACGCTGTAATTTAAGGGCATGATCATCCAGGTGTTCCATTTTAACAACACCAAGGCTGATCAGCTCAATCCGTGGCCCGGTTTCTTTAATCAAACCATAACCCATTACGGCAGTACCAGGGTCAATCCCCAAAATCACACGTTCCCTCAAATTTACCAACTGCATAGGCAAGTATAAGCAAAGCTTAAACGCTATTAAAACAAAATGCAAAAAACAAACTTTATAGGTGTGCATTATATAAGCATTTTGTAACATTGCACAAACATCTACCTAATTGACCAGTACCACTAAAAAAATAATTTCGTACAGTACAAAAGCAGCTATTATTTTATTTGCTTATGGGTTTATTTACCGCACCGTAAATAATGATAACAGGCTCAGGCAGTTTAAGCTGTTAATATCGCAAGTTAACCACCAACAAGTAATGTACACGCTTACGGCGTTGGTAGCCTTAATGCTGGTTAACTGGGTGCTGGAAGCTTTAAAATGGAAGTATTTAAGCCGCAAGCTACAACGCATGACCCTATGGCGATCTGTAGAGGCAGTATTTTGCGGCCTCACCTGGGCTATATTTACCCCTAACCGCTTAGGCGAATATGGCGGCCGGGTTTTGTTTTTACCACCGCGCAAACGTGTTTATGGCGTGTTTGTAATGGGGGTCGGCTCCTTCGGGCAAAACCTAATTACCAACGTGGTAGGCATTACCGCTTTAATATGGTTTGTTTATCATTATATCCATTTAAACATCTGGGTAATGGCTGTTTTTACCTGTGTTGCCATTGCTTTTGGCTTGTTTATGCTCACCTGCTACTTCAATATCAAATGGTTGTTTTCTATTATCGGCAAAATTCCGTTTTTAAAAAAATATAGTCGTTTTTTCGAGATCATCTCCCGCTATAAAACCGGCCACCTTTTAAATATCCTTCTTTTTTGCCTGGCCAGGTTCTCGGTTTTTTCGTTCCAATATTGCCTGGTTATCCATTTGCTGCTACCGCAACTACCGGTACTACCCACCATGATGATGGTGTTTAACAACTTTTTTATCCAGTCGGCCCTGCCCACACTTGATTTAATTGACGTAGGTTTGCGCGGGATGACGGCATCTACCTTTTTTGGATATATTACCAATCAGCAAATTGCCGTCATTGCAGCTGTATCGTCCATCTGGTTTATTAATTTAATAGTTCCAGCTATTTTAGGCTCTGTTTTCGTTTTAAAAATCAACTTCTTTGATCGCAATTCTTAGTACTATATCGTTTTTATGCACAGGCCTGTACCTGTCTGTTGTAATTTACCTTATCAAAGGCTGGTCGCGGATAAAAACTCCGGCAATAAGCGGGCAACCCCTTACCACCAAGCTAACCGTATTGATTGCGGCCCGTAACGAGGAAGAAAAAATAGCCCTCACCATTGGGGATATTTTAGCACAGGATTATCCTGCCCACCTATTTGAAATCATCATAGCTGACGATCACTCCACCGACCGTACGGCCGAAATCATTAGCAGCTATGCCGACAGGGGTGTAAGGCTGCTTCAACTCAGGGACGAGAAGGCCTTAAATTCCTATAAAAAAAGGGCTATCACCGAAGCCATTAAATTATCTACGGGAGATTTTTTGGTAGCTACAGATGCCGATTGCCGCATGGGGCCTAAATGGCTTTCATCTATCGTAGATTATTATCAATCCAATAACCTGGTGATGATCTCGTCGCCGGTAAGCTACTTTGGCGAGAGAAACTTGTTTGAACGGATGCAAACCCTCGAATTCTCATACCTGATTGGCCTGGGCGCCGCATTTATTGGCAACAATCACGCATCTACTTGTAACGGAGCTAATTTTGCCTACCGCAAGGATATATTTTACGAAGTTGGCGGCTTTAAAGGCATTGACGATCTGGCATCGGGCGATGATGAATTACTGTTACAAAAAGTAGCCGAAAAGTACCCCGACAGAATAGGTTTTTTAAAAAAACGCGACGCTATAGTTTATACAGATGCCAAACCCACCCTGCACGATTTTTTACAACAACGGCGGCGCTGGGCATCAAAATCAATCAAATATAAAGATAAACGCGTGGTAGCCGTTGTAGTTGGCATTTGGCTGTTTAATGTGACTTTGTTATTAAACGCACTGCTCGGCTTTTACAATGTTTACTTTTTTAACATGCTATTGGTGCAGTTTATATTGAAGTTCACGTTCGATATGCTTTTCCTGATCCCCATCACCTCCTTTTTTGGCAGGCTAAAATTGCTCTGCATTATGCCTTTAATTTGCACAGTACATGTGATATACTTTATTTATATCGGCATTATGGGCAACGCCAAAAAGTACGACTGGAAGGGTAGAAATGTACGATAACCGGCATTGAGAAGCCGCAAACTTTATACAAATAACAGATACAAAAAAAGCGATGAGTTAAAAACTCACCGCTTTTTTACGATAATGATTTATGTCTTACTGATTAAGAAATAACTTTAACATTAACCGCGTTCATTCCTTTTTTACCGCGTTCAACACCGTACTCTACTTTATCGTTTTCACGGATCTGATCAATTAAACCAGATGAGTGTACGAATACTTCTTCACTTCCGTCGGCCGGAATAATAAATCCGAATCCTTTAGTTTCGTTAAAAAACTTTACTGTACCTTCTTTTTGCATTATATTATTTTTAAAAATTAAGCTAAAGTAGGCATTTCAATTTAATTAAACGGTAGCTAAGCATCACAATTATTGCAATTTGACAATAAGCAGTGTACACAATGTGTTAATGACAATTGACGGACAACATTTTATCCGCTTTACTACTGCCTATATTTTTAACAAATAGCCAGTCTTCGCAAGCTCCTTCCTTATCGCCCTGTTTAAACTTTTTGTTTGCCTGCTGCATCACCTGATCGGCATAGTCGTCATCAAACCCCAATTGTTTTTTTAACGAGATGATCAATTGTTCTTTAGTAGTATCTGCCTTGCCTAAGTATTTATTACTGTAATAGTTGGTGACAGCGGTTACAAGCGCCTCACGCGATTTATAAGCCTCGATAGCCATAGCCACACCCGCGGCATCAAAAGTTTGGCAGTGCGTTTGTTCTGCATTAAATTTTATGGGCAGTACGATGCTGGCTGCGGGATCATGCCCGGCCGGGACTATCCAGTTGCCCGACGTTAGCTTTACGATCCTAACGGCCTCATCATCCAGATCAATGCCAAGGCCTTTGTAAACCTTTACATTGGATGTTTTACCGTTTTTATCCAGGTTAAAACTCACCTGTATAGTTCCCGAAATACAGTTTTGCCTTGAATATTCGGGGTATACCAGATTTTGAGCCAAAAAACTATTGAGCGCGCTACTTCCACCCTTATACTGGGGCTGATCGTCGGCCTTGTGAAAAGGGAATACCAACAGGTACATCAACACTAAAAAATGATTCATAATTGAATGCCGCTAGTTAAGAAATGGACTTGCTTATAAAATGGCAATATATTCACGTAAAAGCGCCAGATGCTAAGTAATAACAGATAAGAACACAGGCTGCGCTTTACAATCGCTCGCATAGAACACACCCCTCCGCCCCTCTCGAGAGCATAGCCGTCAATTTAAGTAGCTGTACTCATATATTGTTGATTTTCAGTTATTTAATTTTTAGGCGCGGTTTGCCCGCATGGGCAAACCTATGTATTTTTACTCTCATATTTTTCGTTTTTTAAGGCGGGGAGGTTTAGATGGCCCCGCCTTTCTTATTTTTGTTTAACTATCTAAATATAGTATTTAAATATCTAATAATCAAATACTTATTACAATTTCTTCTATTTTTAACCTATGTTTTCTGTGCTCTTTTGAAAGGTGCTTTAAGTTTAATTTCTCCAACAGAGCTAACCACTTTGAGCATATCCCTAAAAGCTGCGCTCGCAATTCTTCTTTCGTAGAAGCGATTAGTCGATGCACCTTTAAAACACTAATTTGACCTATCTTACCGATAGCCATGCATATTTTCCAACTCAAAACTGCCCAGATCAACTTACTGTATAATATACTGGTTATACGATCCGAACTTCCTTTGGGGAACGTGTGTATCTTTAAAAACGACTTCCATGCTTTAAAAACCAATTCTATCTGCCATCGCAGGTGATATAACTTTTGGATCAATTCAGCGCTATATTTTTCGCTCACCAGGTTGGTAACAATAAAGTTAAACCCTGCCCGCTCTTTGAATCCCTTACTGGTGGTACTGCCTTTCTTTTTATTGTACTTTTCAGTATTGGCTATCCGCCTTGCCTTGAGCTCTTCACTTACCGGTTCTATTATTATCCTTACCGGCATCTTATCAGCTCCGATATATACCTGTTGATCAAATACGCCGGTTATGCCTTGTAGTTTCGACAACTCTAACTTTTGGTATTGGTCGTCCTTTAATAGATAAATCGTTGTTTTCGGACATAATTTATTAATAAAGAAAGCTTTGACTTTGTTAATATTGTTCATATAACTCAAGTGAGTGTAACCCAGATCTCTCATATATAATACCCCCGGCTGAATTGATGCCTTGTCCAGATGACTCTCACCCTGGTCATTTGCGTTGGCCGGAGTTACTTTGATATCGCTTTTACCACTTTTGATTTCAAATTCAAATTGTACAGATGCTCCCGCTTTCATCCCACTTCCTTTTGTTCCGGGGAATGTCTCTGCAATAACTTCCGGCAACGCGAAACGGGTAGAATCTTTGATACGGATCTCCAAGCCCTGTGTTTGCTCTTGCGGTAACTCAACTGCTATTAATTGCTCAAAAACGGCTTGTACAAACTTTGTCATATTGCTGTGATGTCTTTGATGCAATGCCTGCTTCGAAATATCAAGCCCATCCCTCCGCATTAACTGCATACTCATGCCGTTAAACGATTGATCTCCATCAAATAACGCCATATCCAATAGTTCCTTGCCTCCCACTTTTCGTTTGCGTTGTATCGCCTCTGTTTTACGGGCCAGGCCATCTAACACCGTTGGTTCAAATAGTTCCGAACTCATTCGCTCGAATAATGACTGCAATTTTGCAGTTCCGATTCTTGCTCTAAAAAAATTTTATCCCTTTTTTTTCTAAAGTTGACGGCTATGCCTCTCGAGAGGGGAATCGCACGGGCCGCCGCTTGCCCTACATATTACATTGATAATGAATAATTTTATTCTAACCCCACGTTGAGAGCGGTCGGCTTTAGCTGTGCTGTTGCAGGGGTATGTTTCGCCATGCGATGAACTCTGCAACCATGCTTGAAACTGCTTAACTAAACGGCACTGATTCATAATTCCTGAAATATACCTCCGTTTAAAAAACGCTTATATCGCTCTCAGATTATACTCCCTGCCGGAAATTGTAATATCAACCCAGGGTCGGCAATATTGTGCCTGTACTTATCTTGTTCTGATAAACGGCAGGCCCCAGGGTAATCGCCCTTCAGGCCCTCCATATCAAACATCAACTGAAAATGTAAATGCGGCGGCCAGTTGCCATTCTCTTCGGTACTGCCAAATTCGCCCAGGGCTTCACCCTTTTCTATAGCCATCCCCTCGCTCAAGCCTAAAAACGATTCATCATTTAAATGCCCGTACAGGCTAAAAAGCTTCAGGCCATCCAAATGGTGCTCTAAAATAATGGTTGCCCCGTAGTCGCCAAAATTATCGTTATCCTGAAAGCTGTGTACCTTACCAGCCAACGGAGCGTAAACCATGGTTCCGGCATCGCCCCAAATATCAATACCTAAATGCAGGCAACGCGGCTCTGCAGTGGTATTAAACAAAGCGCTGCGCGAGTAAATGGTGCGGTTTTCAAAATATCCGCCTACACCGTATTTACATTTGTTCTCCTTCAGCTTTTTAAATACCCAGGCCGAAAACTGTTGCGTATGGCCGATAATTTCGGGGCTCAGCTCATGGTTGGCATCGGTAAAATCAAGCCGCAATAATTTGTGCCGCGCGGCGTCAAAATAAACTACCTTGCCAACCTTATCCGGGTTAGCGGCAATAAAATGCTCCAACTGCTTATGCCGATCCATTCAATTTAGCTTTGGCCGCTGTCGGCAGGGTTTTCTTCCTTATGGATCTTGTCAAAAATCTTATCCATCCGCTCAACGTAATCACTGGTATCATCCACAAAAAATTCCAGTTGCGGGATAATCCTAACCTGGTCTTTAATACGCGAACCTAATTTATATCTTATTTCTGATGCATGCAGCTTAATGGTTTGCAGCGCCAGCTGGGTATTGGCATTATTAAAAAAGCTTAAAAAAACACGGGCCAGAGCCAAATCGGGGGTAACCCTTACCTTGGTTATGGTTACCAGGGTATTAGGCAAAAAATTCATTCCCTCACGTTGAAATATCGCGGCCAGGTCTTCCTGTATAACTCCGGCAAATTTTTGTTGACGTTTTGATTCCATAATAGATTTATATTAAACAGTGAGGTAATTGCACAGCCAAAGATATTGAAATAAAAATGTATCGTACAAATTAGGCAACAGCCCTATAGCAGACTGAGCTGTTAGCGCTAATATCAGTATCGCCACCAGTACTTCAAAACACTTTATAGTATAATTAAATTTAAGGCATTTTGTTTACACCTAATTACGGCATAACCGACGGATATTTCCAAACCCTTTAAAAACAAAAGACTCCGGATAATCATCCGGAGCCCCATGTAAAAACTAAATTAAACTAATATAACAAACTATGACTTTGTTAAAATTTTCTGCGGCGTTCGCCACCACCACTTCCTGTGCTGTTACGATCTTCACGGCGTTTACCCGAAAAGTCGCGGAAACCGCCACCGCTGTTGCCACCGGTACGTTCGCGCGGGGCACCGCCTTCACGACGGAAACCACCTTCTTTTCTTTCGCCGCCACCAGCGTAGCCACCTTCACGACGTCGGCCACCACCACCGCCACTGCGGTTGTCGCTGGTACCTTCGCCAGAAATTTCGATCCTTACCGGACGACCCTTAAATTCAGCGTCTTTAAATTCGGCAAAAACCTTATCAACATCAGCCTTTGGCACTTCAAAGAAAGAGTAAACACCCTTTACATCTATTTTACCAACAGTGCGTCCGCTTATTTTAGCAGTGTTGCAAATGTAACCCAGCAAATCGCCACGGTTAAATTCGTCAACCGAACCTAAGTTGATAAACAAACGGGTATAATCAGAGTTGCCTGTTCCGCGCGGAGCACGGTCGCCAAGCTCACCCCTAACCGCCCTGTCATCCAAAGGAGCATTCAGGTCAGGTGCATTTTTGTAATAATCCAGGAAACGGTTAAATTCAATGGAAGCGAAGCGCTTAATAATATCTTCTTTTTCCAGATCCTTAAACTCATCCATAATACGCGGAATGTATTGCTCAATCTGCTGCTCGTTCACCTGTACGTTATGTACTTTATGAACTATGGCAAACAATTGTTTTTCGCAAACATCAAACCCGTTTGGTATTTCGCCTTTAATAAACTTTTTACCAATAACGCGTTCTATCTGGCGTATTTTACCTAACTCTTTTGAGTTGATGATGGCTATAGATACACCTGTTTTACCGGCACGGGCTGTACGACCGCTACGGTGGGTGTAATTTTCAATCTCATCAGGTAACGAGTAGTTAATAACGTGTGTAACATCATTAACGTCGATACCACGTGCGGCAACATCCGTAGCAATTAACAATTGCAGGCTGCGCTCGCGGTAGCGTTTCATTACCTTATCGCGTTGTTGTTGTGATAAATCACCGTGTAACGAATCGGCATTGTAACCATCCTTAATTAAAGCCTCAGCAATTTCCTGGGTTTCAATTTTTGTACGGCAAAACACGATACCGAAAATTTCGGGATTAAAATCAACAATGCGTTTAAAGGCAGCGTATTTATCACGTGCACGAACGATATAGTATTCGTGCTCAATGTTAACGTTACCTGTATTTTTTTCGCCCATGGTTAATTCGAACGGATCGGTCATGTATTTTTTGGCGATACGGCGAACCTCGGAAGGCATAGTGGCTGAGAACAACCAGGTTTTTTTGTCGTCAGGTGTGGTCGACAAAATGCTGTCGATATCTTCCTGAAAACCCATATTAAGCATTTCATCAGCTTCGTCCAGAACTACATAGTTCACGTCGCTGAAGTTGATGGCTTTACGGTTAATAATGTCGAGCATACGGCCAGGCGTAGCCACAACAATTTGTACGCCGCGTTTAATCTGGCGTAACTGATCAGAAATATTTGCACCTCCATAAACGGCCACAACGTTAACGTTTGACATGTTTTTAGAGTAATTTTTCAAATCGTTGGTGATCTGTAAACACAGTTCACGGGTTGGGCAAAGAATAAGCGCCTGAGGATGATTTTGTTCGAAGTCCAGCAATTCTAATAGTGGCAATCCGAAGGCAGCGGTTTTTCCGGTCCCTGTTTGAGCTAATCCGACAAAATCGTTGCTGCCTGTTAACAAAACCGGAATTGATTGTTCCTGGATTGGCGTGGGATTTTCAAATCCCAGATCAGTGATGGCATTAACAATATCATGACGGATTCCCAATTGACTAAATGGGTTCATGAATATTTAAAAAACGTATTTAGCTACATTGCTAAATCGGCTGCAAAAGTAGTGATAATTATCAAAAAAACCAAAACAAAGCTAATGTGTTGAAATTAAAGCATTTCCATGACAAAGGGATTACCAACACAACTTGGAAATAGCGCTTACCAAACTTTGTCATTTCGACCGGAGGGAGAAATCTTTTGCGCGGAATAAGCCTGTTGCAGAACTGCGCTCGGTTACCATTCGGGTGCAGAAGATTTCTCTCTCGTTCATCGTTCGAAATGACATTTTTTTGCGCCTCTCAAACTTTGTCATTTCGACCAGAGGGAGAAATCTTTTGCGCGGGATAAGTCTGCTTTAGAACTGCGCCCGGTTACCGTTCGGGTGTAGAAGATTTCTCTCTCGTTCCTCGTTCGAGATGACATTTTTTTGCGCCTCTCAAACTTTGTCATTTCGACCAGAGGGAGAAATCTTTTGCGCGGGATAAGTCTGCTTTAGAACGGCGCCCGGTTACCATTCGGGTGCAGAAGATTTCTCTCTCGTTCCTCGTTCGAGATGACTTTTTTTTATATAGAAAGCCTCCCCTACCTCAACCTATCCGCCGACTTAATCAGCTTCTCATCATTCTTAATTCCCTTGATCGCCAATAAAATAAACACTATACTGATAGAGGTTAGCAAAGCACCTATTCCGTAATTTTCGGTGCGGATACGCGCGGTTTCAACCACGTTCTGCACCGTTTGCGACATCCAAAAACTAAAACCTATCATGGCAAAGATAAACCCATAGCACAAGGCCATTTGCTGTTTACGGTTTTTATACAGCATCAAAATAATGAGCGGGATGAGGCCCATAATAATAGTCACGATGGTTAAGGCTAAAAACGATGTAGTGCGTTGCATTTGCCCACCCAAGTCCTCATAAATGCCGGTAACTTTGACAGTTTTAGGGATAGTACCGATGTATACATTATGAGCGATAGGAAAAATAAACAGGGCGTATATAGCCAGGCTGGCGCAAAACAAGTATATACTTTGTAGTCTTTGTATCATGATGATGTAAATTGAAATGCAAAGATAATTTGTTTCGTTCACATTATCGTGCCTGATATTTAAGCTTTGATTAACTTTGCGCGTGGCCGATACACAACGATACTTTATAGAGCTTGCTTATGATGGCACCAATTATCATGGCTGGCAAATTCAGCATAACGCTATCAGCGTACAGCAGGTTTTAAATAAAGCGTTAAGTACCTTATTGCGCATGCCTGTTGAAACCCTGGGCTGCGGCCGCACAGATACAGGTGTACATGCAAAGCAGTTATATGCGCACTTTGACATAGGGAGGCAGGAGCAGCCCATAGTCGATGGTCCATGGTCCATGGATGAAGGGCAGCAAAAAAAAGCGCAGAAGCGGACCATAGCCCATAACCCATCCTCTATGGATGAAGAGCAACCGTCAATAGATAATGAACAAATAACTTCGGGTAACATACCATCAACCCAAGCCCATGGACTACCAACCGTTAACGATACACTATCGACTACTAACCATGGACCATCAACAACACCATCCGCTGCCAACCATGGACCATCGACCATGGACCATCGACCATCGACTACCAACCATGGACTATCAACAACATCATCGACTACACACCATGGACCATCGACCATCGACCATGGACTACCACAAAAAACCCGAAGCCTTAACGCCCTCTTGCCCCATGATATCGCTGTAAAAAGGATTATCCCGGTACATGCGGATGCCCATGCCCGGTTTGATGCTACCTTGCGCAGTTATGAGTATCATGTGCATTTTGAAAAGGATCCTTTTTTAAATAACCTGTCATGGCAACTACGCGACCGGCCCGATGTAGGTTTGATGAACCAGGCGGCTCAAATTGTGATGGAATATACCGACTTCAGCTGCTTCAGCAAATCGAACACCCAAGTTAAAACCAATAATTGCAAAATATCACGTGCGGAATGGGTATCCAATGGCGATAAACTGATCTTCCATATTTCGGCCGACCGCTTTTTGCGTAACATGGTACGGGCCATTGTGGGAACCCTGATGATGGTGGGCAAGGGCGACATCAAGCCCGAAGAGGTAAGGCGCATTATTGAAAGCAAAAACAGATCAAACGCGGGCGTATCCGTACCGGCTTGCGGTTTATATTTAACCGAGGTGAGGTATCCTTATTTATAAAATAGTTATTGAGTTAATGGGTTATTATGTTATTACCTGCTTGTATCACATTAACGCCGATAGCAAATAATTTAGTAAAACTAACAACAAACAATGTCAGAAGTAACCGGTAAGGCTATTGATTGGAAATTACTGAAACGCGTAATGCATTACGTTAAGCCGTACAATAACACTTTTGTTATAGCCGCTTTTCTTACCATATCGCTCGCTTTCATAGCGGTAGCGCAGCCTATCCTGATGCAAAAAACGCTGGATAATTATATCCTGCAAAGTAATTATAATGGCTTGGTGATGATGGTATGCCTGATGATAGGGCAATTGATTATTCAAACCCTGGCCCAGTATTATCAAACCTTTACAACCAACGCCTTGGGCCAATCGGTTATCCGCGATCTGCGGATTGATATTTTTAATCATATCACCAGCCTGCGATTAAAATATTTCGACCGCACCCCTATCGGGATGCTGATCACCCGTACCGTATCCGACCTGGAAACCATTGCCGATATTTTTTCGGAAGGATTGATCTCCATCATTGGCGACCTGCTATTGGTTATCGTAATTGTTGGCTGTATGATCTGGCAGGATTGGAAGCTGGCCCTCATCACCTTAATACCGATCCCCTTTGTGCTGCTGGCCACATACGTATTTAAGGAAGCTATCAAATCATCCTTTCAGGAGGTGCGCACCCAGGTATCACATTTAAACACCTTTTTGCAAGAGCACATCACCGGGGTGAGCATTATCCAATACTTTGCCCGCGAAGATCAGGAAATGCGCAAGTTTGTTGCCGTAAACGAAAAATACCGCGATGCCAACATCCGCTCCAACTGGTACTACTCCATCTTTTTCCCGGTGGTAGAAATTTTCGCCGCTATAGCGCTTGGTTTGCTGGTTTGGTATGGCTCTAAACGGGTACTGTCAGATCAGGAACTGGTATATATCTCGGCTGGAAAAAAAGGGATCACCCCTGGAACCATCGTGGCTTTCATCACTCTGTTAAACTTACTCTTCAGGCCCATCAGGCAGCTGGCCGATAAGTTCAATACCCTGCAAATGGGTATGGTTGGGGCCGACAGGATATTTAAGGTACTGGATACCGATGAGGTAGCCGTTAACACCGGTCAGTTAAAACCGGCTTCCATTAATGGCGAAATTGAATTCAGCAGGGTTTGGTTTGCCTATAACGACGAAAACTGGGTTTTGAAAGATATATCCTTCCATGTTAAACCCGGCGAAACCCTGGCGCTTGTGGGGGCTACAGGCGCGGGAAAATCATCCACCATCAATATCCTGAACCGCTTCTACGAGATTGGCAAAGGAACCGTTAAGGTTGATGGTGTTGACATACGCGAATACGATGTGGACTTTTTGCGGATGCAGATTGCCACCGTGATACAGGATGTGTTTTTATTTTCGGACACGATTGCCAACAACATCAGCCTGAATAACCCGGAGATTAGCCGCGAACGTATCATAGCCGCCGCCAAAGAAGTTGGCGCGCACGATTTTATTGAACGCCTGCCCGGTGGCTACGATTATAATGTGATGGAACGCGGCGCTACCTTATCCGCCGGGCAGGCGCAGCTAATTTCGTTTATCCGAGCCCTGGTTTATGATCCCAAGATTTTGGTACTGGATGAGGCCACATCATCGGTAGATACCGAAACGGAAGAACTGATACAAAAGGCGATCTACAAACTGATGGAAGGCCGCACAGCTATCGTAATTGCACACCGCCTATCAACCATCCAAAATGCCCACCGGATTATTGTGCTCGACCACGGCGAGATTATGGAAATGGGCACCCACCAGGAATTATTGCGCATTCTGCACGGGTATTACCGCAAATTGTACGACCTGCAATTTAATTCAGCCGGATTAAAAGTTGGATAAGCAAACCATATCGATCCAGAAATTTAAACAAAACAAATATCACTTTAAAAATATACCTATCGGTATATTTTTTATCTTTGTATTACTAAATAAATCAGCATGTTAAAAAGAGTTGTTATCACAGGCATCGGCGCGTTAACCCCACTTGGGAACAACGTTCCGGATTTTTGGGAAAATATATTGGCCGGGAAAAGTGGCGCCGCTACCATTACCCGGTTTGACGCTTCCCTTTTCCGTACACAGGTGGCTTGTGAACTAAAGAATTTTGATGCCACAGCACACTTAGACAGGGCCGAACTCAAACGGACCGACCTGTTTACGCAATACGCCTTAATAGCGTCGGACGAAGCTATTAAAGATTCGGGCTTTGAGTTTGATAAAATGAACCCTTTTGATGTGGGTGTGATCTGGGGAACGGGGCAGGGCGGCATGGAAACGTTTGAAGAGCAAGTAACCGAATATGCCCGTGGCAACGGCGCGCCAAGGTTCAGTCCCTTTTTTATTCCGAAATTGTTACCCAATATGGCCTCGGGCATGATCTCGATCAGGCATGGCTATATGGGTATTAACTATACTGCTATTTCGGCCTGTGCAACATCCAATACGGCCATTATGGATGCCTTTAACTACATCCGCCTCGGTAAGGCCAAGATCATTATCAGCGGTGGCTCAGAAGCGCCGGTAACTCCTGCATCAGTTGGTGGCTTCTCGGCAATGAAAGCCATGACCGGACGGAACGACGATCCACTAACGGCATCGCGCCCTTTTGACACCCACCGCGATGGCTTTGTAATGGGCGAAGGCGCAGGCGCTTTAGTATTGGAAGAATACGAACATGCCGTTAAACGCGGAGCCAAAATTTATGGCGAAGTTGGCGGCGCAGCCATGACTGCCGATGCCTACCACATGACGTCAACCCACCCCGAAGGGCTTGGAGCCTTACAGGCCATGAAATTTGCCCTGGAAGAGGCGGGTTTAACCATTAACGACGTGGATTATTTAAATGCCCATGCCACATCAACCCCCGTGGGCGACCTATCCGAAATTAAAGCCATAACAGCCCTAACCGGGCCGGGCAAAAACAACCTGTTCATCAGCGCTACAAAATCCATGACAGGCCATTTGCTCGGAGCCGCCGGAGCCATAGAGGCCATTATTTGCTTGCTGAGTATGCGCGATAGCGTGATACCGGCCACCATCAACACCACCGAACTGGACGCCGCCATCCCCGATAATATGAATATCGTTATAGGTGAAGCCATA
Organism: Mucilaginibacter paludis DSM 18603; assembly: GCF_000166195.2. Taxonomy (NCBI): domain Bacteria; kingdom Pseudomonadati; phylum Bacteroidota; class Sphingobacteriia; order Sphingobacteriales; family Sphingobacteriaceae; genus Mucilaginibacter; species Mucilaginibacter paludis. Next base: position 4,830,927 of record NZ_CM001403.1, on the reverse strand, counting down.
TCGCACCCGGTGAAAGCCACCTTGAGCAATACCTTTGGCTTTGGCGGGCATAATGGGATTGTGGTGTTTAAGGCGTTATAAAAAGCAGGGGCTTAAAAATTGCCTTAAAGGGACGGAGTAATCACACCGGAATATGCGTTCGCGATTATTAATTTGTGTTAATTTTTATTGGTATTAATGAGCTCCCTTCGGTCGGTTGTTTCGTTCCTCGCAATGAGTTGGTGAGAGGGCAAGTCAATAACCGGCTTCTTTCCTTCCCCATCGTCATTGCGAGGAGGTACGACGAAGCAACAGGGTGAACCTACAGAGCGGCTCTGCAAGCGTAGAGATTGCTTCGTGCCTCGCAATGACGGTAGGAGAGATGTGATATCAATAATCGGCTTCCTTCACCCATCGTCATTGCGAGGAGGTACGACGAAGCAATCTCTATGCTATACAGGGCAAACCTGCTTAGCAGCCCTGCCTATGTAGAGATTGCTTACTTCCTCAATGACACTTGGTGAAATACCAAATATGCCGATATTCAAAAAACTCAACACACTACTTATCCATTACCCCTCTCCTGGTTCAAAGCCTTAAAAGCTTCCTCCGGAGATGAAAGGAATAGTTTGTAAATATCGGCCGTAGCCCCAACATGGATCTCGTACTGGTCATTTTCAAAGCCCTTTACAAACTGTTCCGCTACAGCAGATGGCGGTATACCGTTTGAGCCACCAATCTCTTTTGAAAATTCGGTATCAACCAATGGGGGAAATAACTCAAACACTTTAATTGCCGTAGTTTTGGCAAGCGTAAACCTTAGTGTTTGTGTATAAGAGTGCAAAGCGGCCTTGCTTGCGGCATAAGTGGGAATAAAAGCGTTAGGCGCAAAAACCACGATAGACGTAACGTTTACAATGGCGGCTTCTGGCTGTTTACTTAATAAATGCAGCAACTTTTCTGTCAGCCTGATCACCGACAGGTAGTTGGTTTGTATTTCCGCCCCTGCTTTTTCAAAAGCGTCGGCTTCGACCGACAGGTGGTAGGCAGACGCCTGCCCGGCGTTGTTAATCACCACATCCAAAGTGCTATGGTTAGTATTTAAGTACTCCACCAGTTTATCCACATCGTCGGCATTGTTAATATCACCTGCAAAGGCGCTGGTGTTTTTTAAACCGGCCACAGCCTTTTGCAGCTTAGCCTCGTTACGGCCTGTAATAATTACTTTATTGCCTTTTTCAATTAAGGTTTTGGCTATTTCCAGGCCGATACCCGAACCACCACCGGTGATCAGGGCTGTTTTGTTTGTGATATTCATTTTATGATTTTGTTTGTGTCTTTAATTGATATTACATTTGATATATTGGAGTACTTTACTTACCTGCATGCGAGGGTTGCTTAGTTGTCCGTCTTCTTAAGTTTTAATGATCAGATACGATCACGTTGGCAGTATTGGCTTTTGACCGCTTAATCACAAACAACAATAAAGGAAGTGCCAATGCGAATAAAAGGCCGATCAATAAAAAGGAATCAAGGTAACTCATCAGGGTTGATTGCTTAACTATAGTCATGTCAATCAGCTTCATCGCCTTTTGATGAGCATCCAACATGCTACTGCCTTTGTGTTGAAAGTATGCGGTGTAACCGTTAATCCTGTCGGTAGTTAAAGGGTTTGATGCAGTTACGTTACTGATCAGGTCAACCCGGTGCGATGCCGTGCGCCTGGCCGAATAGGTATTGATAATGGAGATCCCGAACGATCCGCCTAACTGCCGCATCATGTTGTTGAGCGCAGTTCCCTGGGGCATATCCTTAGCTTCGAGTGACGATACGGCTAAAGAGCTTAGCGGCATAGTAAGCAAAGCCATGCCCAAAGCCCTGAAGATAAGCCTCAGTGTAATATCAATGGCCGGCGTTTCGAGGCTCATGGTTGACATGGACCAGTTAAAGTAAATAAAGCATAAAAAACCGAACAGAATAATGAGCACTGGCGACACGCCCCGTTGCAGCATTTTACCCGAAATAATTAAGGCAAACACCGCTATAATGGCTCCTGGCAGTAACAATAAACCCGATTGCGAAGGCGTAAAACCCAATAAACGCTGCGCCACAACGGGCGTTAAAAAAATAGACGTAAACATACCCATCCCGGTGATAAAGGTTAATATGGCAGCCACTTTGAGCGATTTACTTTTAAGCACCCGCAGATCAACCACGGGATTGTCAACCCGCAATTCGCAGATCACAAATCCGGTTAAACTGAGTATGGCCGTAACTGTTAGTACGATAATATAGTTGGTTGCAAACCAATCTTCGGTTTGGCCTCGTTCCAGCACGGTTTGCAGGGAACTTATGCCTACCGTAAGCAAACCGATGCCTAACCAATCAACCTTGCCAACTCTGGTTTTCACTTTAGATTCAGGCAGTAAAAAATAACAGGAAACTGCTACCAGTATGCCTATAGGCACATTAATGTAAAAAATCCATGGCCACGAATAGTTCTCAGTAATATAACCGCCAAGCGTTGGGCCAATGGTAGGCCCGATAAAGATGCCGATGCCAAATAAAGCGCTGGCCGTCCCGAGCTTTTCTTTCGGAAACAATTCATAAACCACCGCTGCCGAAACCGAGAGTAAAGCCCCGCCGCCTAAGCCTTGCAGAAAGCGGAAAATCACCAGTTCTGAAATACTGTGCGCCTGGCCGCACATCAGCGAGCAAAGGATGAATAGTATAACGGAACCGATATAATAATTTCTGCGGCCCAGTTTATTAGTTAAAAAACTGGTCATGGGGATGATGATCACGTTGGCAATGGCGTATGATGTAATTACCCAGGCGGTATCCTCAAGGGTTGAACCCAGGTTACCACTCATGTAGGTTAGCGCCACATTCACAATGGATGTGTCTATCAGCTCCATAATGGCTGCCAGGATCACGGTGATAATTAAAAGTTTTCTGTTAAAAGGGCTCATTGTTGATTATTGTAGGATTACACCGATTGATTGATGATTCACTGATTGATTTTTAAGACTATGATCTTATTTATACCGATTGGTATATTTATTAATACAACAATTCCCTTATTCAATCACAATGCAATGTTAAGACATAAAATATACCGATTGGTATATTTTATGTCAAATTTTTTAAGTTTTAATTTGATTGATGATCATTTCAACAGTTTTCAATACCTCGTCGAAGTTTGCCGGCGAATCGGTGATCTTGGCTATCATTATTCCACCTTCAATTAAGGCTATAATGGATAAAGCTACCTGATTTTGATCTGCGTCGCTTCTAAATTCCCCTGAATCGATGCCGCCCTGAATTAGCCCTGCTATGGAATCTTTCCACCGCAAAACAGCTTTGGCCGCCCGCTCTTTAAGGGCGGGGTTGGTATCGTCAGCTTCAATGGCGGTGTTTAATATCGGGCAGCCCCCTACCGGAAAAACGCCACGCGTAAAACTGTGATAAACGGCGGCGTAAACCATCAGCTTATCGTGAAAGGTTTTAGCCTTTTCAATTCTCTGCCGGATATCCGTCGAAATTTTTCCATAATTATAATCAAAAACGGCCAGCGCCACTTCTTCTTTATTTTCAAAATTGCCATAGATACTCCCTTTGGTAAGGCCGGTTGCCTCCGTAATATCCGACATGGAAGTGCCTTCATATCCCTTGGTATTGAATATGCTTGCCGTAGTTTCAATAATAAACTGCCGGGTACGTTCCGCTTTTGATAATGTGTTATCCATTATACAAATATACCAAATGGTATTTAACTGCAACACATTGAAATAAAGATTAACAATTGGCTTTTAAACCCTGTAGTCAATCTCAATTCATCAATTTCAATACCTGTCCATTCATATCCAGGTAAAAATCCATATCTTTTGCTTTTAAAACCTATCGTTACTGAGCATGAAGCGAATATTTTCTAACTTAACCGTCCAGGTTCTGCTGGCTATTGTATCAGGTATTGTGGTGGGCGCAGTATTCCCGCAATTTGCGCCGGCGGCAAAAATCATCAGCCAAACCTTTATCAGCCTTATCCAGATGCTCATCGCCCCTATCATATTTCTAACCATCGTATTAGGTATTGCCAGTATGGGTGATATTAAAAAGGTAGGCAAGGTAGGCGGCAAAGCTTTATTGTATTTTGAAATAGTAACCACCTTTGCCTTATTTATCGGTTTGGCTATTGCCAATATTTTAAAGCCCGGCGAAGGGTTTGTTCACCAGGCCATTAACGATGTATCTAAAATAGCGGTATATCAAAAAGAAGCCGCAGGGATGAACTGGGCCGATTTTTTGAGTCACATCATTCCGCATAATATTTTCGAAGCGTTTGCCAAAGGCAATATCTTGCAGATCTTGTTTTTTGCTGTGTTGTTTGGTTATGGCATCAGCCATTTGGGCGAGGCAGGCCAATCATTAATCCAAACATTCGATAAATTATCCAGGGTGTTTTTCAACATCATGAAGGTGGTGATGAAGCTCGCTCCAATAGGCGCGTTTGGCGGGATGGCTTTTACCGTCGCCACCTTCGGCCTTAAAACGCTGGCGCCAATGGCAAAGCTGATGGGCTCGGTATATTTAACCATGGCCTTGTTTATTTTTGTGGTACTCAACATCATCTGCGTTATTTTTAAGTTCAGCCTTTGGAAATATCTCCGGTTTATCCGGCAGGAGATTCTTGTGGTTCTGGGCACCTCCTCGTCTGAATCGGCCCTGCCCGGTATGATGGAAAAACTGGAGCAGTTTGGTTGCTCTAAATCGGTAGTAGGTTTGGTGATCCCTACGGGATATTCATTTAACCTGGATGGCACTACCATCTATCTATCGATGGCTGTGGTCTTTTTGGCGCAGGCATTCCAGGTACCCTTGCCGCTATCGCAACAACTTACCTTAATGGGCATCTTAATGGTTACATCCAAGGGAGCGGCAGCGGTAACCGGCGGAGGTTTTATTGTACTGGCATCAACCCTGGCTGCCACTAAAATTATCCCGGTAGAAGCGGTAGCCATTTTGTTGGGGGTTGACAGGTTTATGTCGGAAGCGCGGGCCATCACCAATGTAATAGGCAATGGCGTTGCCGCCATTGTGATTGCCAAAAGCGAAAAAGAATTTGACGAAGAGAAGTACAGAGCAGCAATTAGAACAAGTTAATTACTTATGCCTGGCTGATATATACATTGCAACGATTAAAACAGATTCACTCCAAAATCGGCACAAAAAATACTTTTTTACTGCCATTTGATACGAATTATCCTTTGACTTTAAAGGCAATAAGTTTAGCTTTGCCCGTACAAAATAAAAAACCATGAGTGTTCTCGTAAATAAAGATTCTAAAGTTATAGTTCAGGGCTTTACAGGTAACGAAGGTACCTACCATGCATCACAAATGATTGAGTACGGAACGCAATTGGTTGGCGGTGTTACACCAGGAAAAGGCGGCCAGTCGCACCTTGATCGCCCGGTGTTTAATACAGTAGCCGACGCGGTAGCGCAAACCGGAGCCGATGTTTCTATTATTTTTGTTCCGCCTGCCTTTGCAGCTGATGCCATTATGGAAGCAGCCGAAGCTGGTATTAAAGTTATTGTTTGTATTACCGAAGGTATCCCTACCAAGGATATGGTACAGGTAAAGGAATACATCAGCGATAGGGATTGCCGTTTAATTGGCCCTAACTGCCCTGGTATTATTACTGCAGGCGAAGCTAAAATTGGTATTATGCCTGGCTTCATCTTCAGAAAAGGTAATGTAGGTGTTGTTTCTAAATCAGGAACTTTAACTTACGAAGCGGTTGACCAGGTTGTTAAAGCCGGTTTAGGTATTACTACCGCTATTGGTATTGGTGGCGACCCGATTATTGGAACCCCAACCAAAGAAGCTGTTGAATTATTGATGAACGATCCGGAAACTCACGGCATCATTATGATAGGTGAAATTGGCGGAGGCATGGAAGCCGAAGCAGCACGCTGGATTAAAGAACATGGCACTAAACCGGTTGTAGGTTTCATCGCAGGTCAAACAGCTCCTGCAGGCCGTCGTATGGGTCACGCTGGTGCTATTGTGGGCGGTGCCGATGATACAGCCGCTGCAAAAATGAAAATCATGGCTGAGTGCGGTATCCGCGTTGTAGAATCGCCTGCCGAAATTGGCGCTGCCATGGCAGAAGAGTTAGCTAAATTAGCTTAAGATAAATTAGTATAGCGATATGCGTATTGAGATAAAGTAAATCCTGGTTGAAAAACCGGGATTTTTTGTTTAGTTTATATATTGCATAGAGTTAACCCACACCTGTTAGTTCCTTATGAACCGCATTACTATAGAATGTCCAAAATGTAGTTGGGAACCAGATGACACATGTCGCTGGAAATGTTCGATATGTGGTACTGTTTGGAATACATTTACCACTGCTGGACAATGCCCTGGTTGCGGTACACAATATAAAGAAACGATGTGTATTAGCCACAAGGGAGGATGCGGCCAAATGAGTCCACATTTAGATTGGTATATTACTCAAGACTCACCTGTGCCACGCTCGCTCTTTGAAGTACTATGCTTTTGGAAAAAAGAAATTAGATGCCCAGTTACTAAAAAAGACAAATTATGGATTGAACATTCATTATTGTCTCTCTGTCAGTTATTCGATCCTATATATTTTGACTCACTAACTACTATTTTGCCAATTGAATTTTATCATGACCGGCACTTTACAGGGATAGAAGAAGATGCACAATACATTTTTGAAAAGCTGATATCTATAATGCGATTGGATGCATGGGAAATCCAGTTGTTATTCTTCACCAATAAATCTACCATATTTTCGGAGGGGATTGCTGCTACTCCTTCGGAAAACCTGAAAGGGACTTGGAACAGCTCTTCTGCAAAGTTTATCGACAACGGATTAGGACATAGAGAGATATGGATTGAATTAGAGCTATTAACAGATCAAACAGCATTAACAGCAATCCTTGCTCACCAACTGACCCAATATAAACTGCTTACCGAATACATCATAGAACAAGATAACCTTACCACAGCCATTGCTACAATCGCCTTTGGATTTGGTATTTTTATGGGTAATTCATATTTTAAATTTGAGCAATGGACAGGTAATTCACATCAGGGATGGCAAATAAGCAAGAGCGGTTATTTGCCAGAACAGGTAATTGCATACGCAATGGCCTGGCTGGCACATTACAGAAGGGAAGACATTTCATGGAAACTTCAATTAAATAAAACCATGAAGAAATATTTTGAACAAAGCTATTACTATATCGAAAGAAATAAGGAATCAATGAAATGGGTTATGGAGTGATTTTTTTTCTCTTTATTGGTCAACACTTTGTAAATACCTCTGCTGGAAACATGACAAACGCACGGTTTGGATCAGTATTTGAAGCATGTTCTAAACTCAACCATTCAATCCAGCAATATTAAAAAAATGGAATATAATAAATTAACGCCCGAAGAAGAGTACGTTATCGTTCACAAAGGTACCGAAAGGCCTTATACAGGCGAGTATACCAATAACAAACTACCCGGAACATACATCTGCAGAAGGTGTAATTCGCCGTTATATCTATCTGCCGACAAATTCGACTCGCATTGTGGCTGGCCAAGCTTTGACGACGAAATACCCGGCGCGGTAAAGCGGGTTACCGATGCCGATGGCCGCCGTACAGAAATTGTTTGCGCTAACTGCGGCGCACACCTGGGCCACGTTTTTGCAGGCGAAAGGTTTACACCTAAAAATACCCGCCACTGTGTCAATTCTCTTTCTATGAAGTTTGTACCAGACGAGCAATAAATATAGCGTCGGCAGGTTGATGTACGCCGTTTTTTTTATCTCATCAACCTGCCAGGCTTTTTAAATTATTTGATACGAACTATTTATAACACTCCTCCTCCGGTCTCAATCTGTCACCCACCCATTTTAAGGGAAAGAGATTTCTTTCATCCATTGTCACAACAATTATACTCCCTTTTTGTAATTAAACCTATTTAGCACCTACTCCCCATATAATATCTCCTCAAATTATATTAGCTTTAACATTTTAATATCCTATGCATCAGATCTATTATTGGCCAAATGTTATATAACGGCGCAATTATTATTCTAATTATAAACTTGGGTAGCGAGCTTGTTATAGAGCATCTTAAGGCAAACCAGCGTGACGTTTACTTGCTTGGCTCCCCTGGTCTTTTATGACATTCGACAAGGGGCTACCTAAACTTTACGCCGACAGAATGAATATCATCAGACTTTTGGCCATGTGCTCCATTGTTTGGGGGCATTGTTTGTATGGGTGGGAAGAAAAAGTGTTCTGTCGGCCAGACTATCAAATTATACAGGCCGTTATAATTCAATCAGGCAGAATAGGAACCATCTGGTTTTTTCTGATCTCAGGATTTTTCCTGAGCGATAAACTTTCCGGCTTTAATATTGTAAGTTTTACACGCTACAGATTACTTTCCCTAATTGTACCCTGGGCCATTTTTCTTTCGCTCTACATATTGATCGAGGTGGTGCACCTTAGCCCTGATAAACAGATACTACATGGAGATATAAAACCGGCCATTCACATGAGTTTCGAGTTGTTTAAAGCTTTTATTTTTCACGGTGCATATTGGTTTATCCCCGCTTCTATCATTACCGCTTATGTGTTAATCACCTTAAAAAAATACATCAATCAACCCTGGCTTTGTATTACGTTAATTTGTTTTACTGTTTTTTACTCGGTCAATTTATATTACAGGTGGATAACTGTTGATCATACAAAAGCATTTTGGGGCTATACGCTTTTTTTGTGGATGGGTATTCAGGTTAAAAGGAACATCGATCAATTTAAAGTCGCGCTCGATAAAATACCATGGACGCTATTGTTAACCTGTTTAATTTTAATGTTTACCCTATCCTGCTGGGAAGGTATTAAATTAACTCAAATAGGCTGTGCTGACGCCTACAGCTCGTTAAGATGCTCTAACTCTATTCTTGCCATAGCAGGCTTTTTGTGTTTATTAAAATCTGACGGATTTCAATGGATCCACAAGTTGAATTCCGCAAAATATGTTTACGGCATCTATCTTGTGCACAGCATCATCGGCACCGAAATCTCTCCATTTTTAAATCGATATCTTGCCCATTATAGCTTATTCGATAATTTGCCGTATTTAATTGTTATACAGTGCCTATACTTTTCAATTGTATTTGCCTCAAGTTACTTTTTAGTGGCAGGCATTACCAAATCGCCACTTTATTTTGTTGTGGGCAGGCGCCGCTAACTCTTTTAAGATCGTAGTTTCAAACAACGTTACCTCACTGTATCAATACATTATTTCAATGCCCAATTATGCCCAGTATTGAAACGATAGCGCAAAATCATCAGGAATAATACAGCTGTCAAGCAGAATTTTTGATCTTAAGAAAATCTTTCATGATTTTTCTTGAAATTCTGCTGATGATTTTTGAATCATACATTGGAATAAATTTCCAGTACCCATCTATATTAAATATCCAGCGCAAAAGCCCTTTATAGTCTTTACGTTTAAAACAACGCCTGATATCGCGATCAAAAATTGCTACCTCAACCCAGTCATCAGGCTTTGTTGTACCGGTTGGGATATAAGCTAACTGATTATTTATAATTCGCCTAATTCCATCAGAGAAATCATGCCCGGTAAACCGCGAATACGGCATCCATGAGTTGGTACGAGCGTCAACCTCAATAAGGTAATATAATTTACGGCCAGGGTGATAAATGTATTGAATGCTTGCAAAACCGTTGAGACCAACGCTTTTACCTAATACACGCAGCAATGCTGCTATCTCTTCATTCTGGTAATATTTACGACGGGTGGTAAACGAAAACTTATCGTACATATAGCTGAGTACTTCCCCACAATTATAAGTAATCAGTTCACCATCCCTAAAAAGGGCCTCTAAGCCAATATCTTCGCCTTTGATAAATTCCTGCAGAACAAGATTGGTTTTAACCTGTACCTTATCAAGGCATCCCTGCAGTTCCGATTCATCTTCGCAATACTGTATGCCAATTCCCGAAAAACTAAAGTCTTCTTTCAATAAAATAGGGAAATCAAGCTTTTGTTTAATAACTTCAGTATCATTCACATCAGAGTAATTAACAAACCGAGGTGTGGTTATACCATATTTTTGGCAAACGCTTGATAGGCCGGCTTTGGACGATAACAAGTCCCGATTCTCTATTTTGTTGATAGGAAGTATTTTTTTGAAGATGTCTTCCGACAGGATTGCATCATTCATCAACTTGATGGTGATATCTTCCAATGGCACTATCCAGTTATAATGATCCGGCTTTTCGTCAATCAGTTTCAGCAACTGATCTTTAAAAGTTTCATGGTCTTCACTACTCTTTATCCAGTTATCATGGTATCTGTTGCTGAGCAGCCACGACGTTTCATTACAAAAAACATCAACCTGGCACCCGGCCCTTTTAAACATAAAAGGAATCTCGCCAGTAGAGTCAAAAAAACTCGCTATAGAAACGAGCAGTACGTTATACATTATTTTAGTTTAATTATGCTAATTAATTAAGGGTTATTTACTCTAATATAAGCATATCAATGATATCAAATAACACTTACGGGAATAATATGCTAATTTATAAATTTCGACGTTTTTTGAACCATTTTTATAAATTTACGTATATCTGTGTAACTTGAGCACCATATGCGAATCCCTAAATTATCTGATTTAAACAATAAACACATTTTAGCTCTCATTGGCAATGTAGTAATTTCCGTGTTCAGCGTTTTAACCATGTCGCTTTTACTCCGGACCATGACTAAGGTTGATGTAGGTGTATGGTTCTTTTTCCTCTCCATTTACAATCTGTCTGATGCTTTACGAAACGGTTTTTTATCAACCGGCACTATCAAATTTTACGCAGGTACCCAGCCCCTGCGCGGCAATGAGGTATTAGGGTCTGTTTGGTTTTTGGCCCTTAGTGCTTCGTTAGGCTTAATGTTTTTAAACCTATGCGTAATGCCATTTATCGGCATGATACAAAATCCCGAAATAGTGTTGGTCATCAAGTGGTTTGGTGTTACGGTATTAAGCTCGGTAACTTTTAACATCACCTTTTGGATTTTAGTTGCGGATGAGGATTACCTTACCATATTGTGGATGCGGCTTATTAACAGCGGCTCCATGATATTGGCGCTGCTGGTGATGAACTATCTGAAAAAATCATCGCTTGAAAACTTACTGATCATCAACTTTTTCACCAACTGCCTCACCAGTTTAGCCTGCATAGCATTTGGCTATTCCAGGTTCAAAACCATTTTTAAACGTAGCCGCGAGTGTATGATAGAGCTGGCGCATTTTGGCAAATTCAGCCTGGCAACCAGCCTCAGTTCAAACTTATTAGGGAGTGTAAACACTTTTATAATTACCCCCATATTAGGGCCGGCTGCTCTGGCTGTATACAACGTACCCAATAAATTAATGGAAATAGTTGAAGTATTGCTACGCACTTTTGTAGGTACGGGCATGTCGGCCATGGCTACCGCCTACAACTCCGACAATATGTATCACCTCACATTTGTTACAAAAAAGTATGCGGGCATGTTAACATTGTTATTTATACCCTTGGCCATAGGAGCTTTCTTTTTCGCCGACTTTGCCATATGGCTATTGGCAGGCGATAAATATGCAGGAACGGAGGCAGCTAATATTTTCAGGATATTTATGTTGATGGCTATACTTTATCCAATCGACCGCTTTAACGGTGTTACCCTTGATATTATACACAAGCCTCAAATTAATTTTTACAAAGTAATTATCATGCTTGTTGTAAACGTGGTTGCCATATCCACCGGCGTTTATCTGTTAAAAAATGTTTACGGAGCAGCTTTGGCGGCCCCATTTTCATTAGTGGCCGGTCTGGCATTTGGTTATTATCATTTGAAAAAACATCTCGACGGATACTCCTTCCGAGGCATTATTGCTACCGGCTATGTAGAGTTACAATTGTTTGCCCGGCAAATGATGTTAAAATTTGGCCCTGCCGACAAGCGCGCTTAAACCCATTTTGCACAAATTACCCGGTGTTATAAAAAATTGGAATACTTTTGCAGCATATAAAAACGTGTTATGACATCTACTTACAAAGCATTTATTTTCGACTTAAATGGTACCATGATTAACGATATGGAGTACCATACCCGGGCGTGGCGATACCTTTTAAATAACGATTTGGGCGGAAATTTTTCCTGGGACGAAGTAAAACAACAGATGTATGGCAAAAACCCGGAAGTACTTGTTAGGATGTTTGGTGCTGAAAGATTTACGATGGATGAAATGGTTAAGCTATCGTACGAAAAAGAAAAACGTTATCAGCAAGAGTACCTGGATCAGTTGGCTCTTTTACCTGGTTTGCACGATTTTTTGGAAGCAGCCTATCAAAAAGGAATACCGATGGCTATCGGATCGGCAGCTATCCCTTTCAATATCGATTTTGTGTTGGACAATCTTAACATCAGGCATTATTTTAAAGCCATCGTAAGCGCGGATGATGTGGTGTTGAGCAAACCTCATCCCGAAACTTATCTGAAAGTGGCCGAGGCCCTGAATGTACCCGCCAAAGACTGTTTAGTGTTTGAAGATGTACCTAAGGGTGCAGAAGCCGCGCTGAATGCAGGGATGGATTCTGTGATCCTGACTACCACGCACCAACCGCAAGAATTTAAGGATATACCGAATGTACTACATACCGCCAATGACTTTACGGACGAGTTTATAAAGAAATTGGTTGAGGATTAGACGATCCACTTCAAAGCAACTTGTGCCCCTCCTTTAACCGGAATTTATTTTTAGTTATATTTGATAATGCAAACAACGTACCGGATAAAGGCGCAAGACATCAGCATGACTTTTCTTAAGTCGTTAAAGACGCTTTTTGCAGGCCAAGAAATCGAAATCATAGTAAAATCGTTAGAACCTGTAGAAAAAGACATACCTAACAGACAAAAGGGTATGCTTGAACTGATAAAAAGAAACCGTGAAAATGCACCCATCATATCCGCCGATGTAGACATGCGTAAATTGATTGATGAATCTCAATATCCAAGTTAAATTCATGATGGATTACGTTGATACAGATGTATTGATCCATTCTTTATTACGAGCGCCTCTATAAACACTCCAAGCCATAATTTGTAATGAAATAAAAGCCCACTTGCTTTGCTGATGAAAAACAAACCCGTAAATTACAGTTTACAATAACGTCTTTAAGTTATTGATTATCAATGTGGGTGTCATGCTGAGTATCCCACCGGGCGTCGCTCCGGAAAAAACAGGGATGACGTTTTTTCAATAAAGATAGTTATGCTGAAAAAGTTGCATTTTGCAAAAAAACAAGGCAAGCTACATAACCCGTTCACGCTTTGGCGCCGTTAAGAGCCCGCTGTTGAGTTTGGGACTGTCACTCTTTGAAAAAAACATTATCGGGAACTATTCTGACCGGAAGAGTTTACCATGCTTTTAAGCTTAAATATTCTTTAGAGTGACCGAGCTTGCCTAGTTTTTATAATTATAAGAACATGAGCAAAAATAGCAAAAAAAGAAGCGTGCCACCGCTGGGCAGACCGCAAAAAAATGGAACGGTTTGAATTGTTAAATCCTCATTCAGCAGGCATAGATATCGGCAGCATGCTGATGGTAGTATCTTATACCGACCGTGAAGGGATGATCAATTTGCGTGAATTTGACAGCTTTACAAGCAGTTTGTATGAGTTAGCGGAATTGCTGCAAAAAGAAGGCATTGAAAAGGTAGTCATGGAGGCAACCGGTCCTTATTGGGAATCACTTTACAACATTTTGGAAAAGCATGGCATGGAGATGTTCCTTGTCAATCCAAGTCATTACCGGAATGTATCGGCTCAGAAAACGGATATCAACGATGCACAGTGGCTGCATCAGTTGCTGGCCCATGGCCTGATACGCAATTCTCACATAGCGCCTGAACTTTACCGGGAGTTAAGGCAATATCTTCATGAAAGAGAAATATACCAAAACTATAAGAGCGATAGCCTTAACCGAATGCAGAAAACACTGACGTTGATGAATATTAAGTTTCAGCATTTAATCAGCGATGTGGAGGGAGTAGCAGGTATGAAGCTTTTACGGGCGATCAGTTCAGGAATATGCGATGGGCAAACCTTGCTGGCTCGCATTGATGTAACAAAATTAAAGGCCAGCCCGGAGGATCTGCTTAGCTCGCTACAGGGAGAATATAAGCAACATTATATTCATATTCTATCCATCACGCTTAAAAGCTATGATTTTTTTAAGGAGCAAATGCAGGTTTATGAAAGTCATATTGAACATACCCTAAAGGAGCTTCTTGCTTGTAAGGGCGAAGCGCCAACAGTTATCCAACAGAAAACAAAAAAGGTAAGAAAGAACCAGTACAGCTTTAATCTGAAAGATTATTTATTGGGAATTTTGGGAGTAGACCTTACCGAGGTAGAGGGTCTGGATGAAATAGGGCTTTTAACTATTCTTGCAGTAACGGGAACGAATATGAAAAAATGGCCTACGGCAGAACATTTTGTGAGTTGGTTAAATCTATCACCGAGGCCCAAAATATCGGGAGGCAAAATAATAGGGTATGAAAGACGTAACAACAATAATCCTGCAACACAAGCATTCCGGTTGGCGGCGCATTGTTTATGGCAAAGCAAAGGTCCGATGGGGCAGCAGTACAGAAGATTAGCATCGACAAAAGGGAGCAAAAAAGCGATCAAAGCTATCGCCCGCAAGCTGGCAGTGATTTTTTATCACATGGTACTTAATAAACAAGCATTTGATGCCACCCGGATACAGCCAGACATAGAACAGCAAAAGGCAAGAAAAATAGCACGTCTGCAAAAAGATGCAGCTAAACTCGGTATGATCGTTCAAAAAGAAGCCTGATGGTCAATAACTTACATAGACGTCATTATAAGCTTGTCGAAGCACGGTGCGGTGGCCTCTGCGAGCGCATGCCGTTATTATTTTGTCTTCATAGGCCAAATCTTATAATAACGTCTTTTTAAGCTATTGATTATCAATACCAATCCTCTCTCAATCATGTCATCCCGACGGGAGGAGGGATCTTTTAAAAGCGGCAAGTATGCATTATATGAGGTGCACTGATTATCAATGTGCAATCTTTGCTCCAATAATCAGTATTCTTTAATTTACAACATCGGCCCGCTCAGACGCCGCGGGAAGGGCTTTGTTCTTTTTGTCTTGACACAAAAAGAACCAAAAAAGTCAAGACTGCCCGATCCTTCCGCCCACGGGCCAGCTCCCGGCCCGGCGTGCAGTCAGGCTTTTGCGCACTTTTCTTTCTGCACCTAATAGTCTGCGAGGTCCAAAACGCCATCGCAATTTTTTGGCCGACCGAAATCGTTAAGATATTAAAATAGTAGTGAAATTTCTGCGAAAAATATCATCAGCAAAATCTTGGTTTAGCATATCAGTTACAAATCGAATTTTCAACAACCGTACAAAACGTTAGAGCCAGATAAGTTTTTAAGCTTCCTTTATAATTTTTGTCGATATGCCATACTTCATAAAAAAAGCCCTCTCTTTTCAGAAAGGGCTTTCTTGTGATAAGGTTTGGTTTTTTAAAACTGTTTATTGATTTGGTAATAAGCTTCGCTCCAGCGTAGCTCGTTTTTAAATTGGTGCAGGTTAGTATCCTTGCCAATTAAAACATATTCCATGTTAGCCATTTCGGCAAAATCCTGTAATTGCTCCGAGCTTAAATTCTGGCTGTATGAGGTATGGTGTGCTCCACCGGCCAATATCCATGCTGCGCAACCGGTTTTCATATCAGGCAGTGGTTTCCATAATACACGGGCTACCGGTAATTTAGGCAGCTCGTGCTCCGGCGCAACGGCTTCAACCTCGTTCACCAATAAACGGAAACGGTTACCCATGTCGATCAATGATGCATTGAGTGCCGGGCCGCCTGCTACGTTGAACACCAAACGTACCGGATCGGCTTTACCGCCAATACCTAATGGATGGATTTCGCAGTTAGGTTTGCCGGAAGCGATTGATTCGCAGATCTCAAGCATGTGCGATCCTAATACCATGGGGTTTGATGGATTGAAGTGGTAGGTATAATCTTCCATAAAGGAGTTACCACCTTCCAGGCCTGTTCCCATAACCTTCATGGCACGTACCAGGGCAGCAGTTTTCCAGTCGCCCTCGCCACCGAAACCATAACCCTGGCCCATTAAACGCTGTGATGCAATGCCCGGTAGTTGAACCATGCCGTGCAGATCCTCAAAGGTATCAGTGTAGCCTTTGTAGTTACCATCAACCAAAAAGGCTTTTAAACCCAGTTCAATTTTTGCAGCCTCACGGAGTGAAGTATATTGATCACCACCTTTGCGTAAGGAAGGCACTACGGCATATAATTCTTCGTATTCTTTAGTCAGCTGATCAATTTCAGCGTCTGATATGGCGTTGATCACTTTAACCAGGTCGCCTACGCCATAAGTATTTACCGAGTAGCCAAAGCGTAATTCAGCTTCAACTTTATCGCCATCGGTAACTGCAACATAACGCATGTTATCGCCAAAGCGTACAAACTTGGCACCTTGCCAGTCGTTCCAACCCGCCGCAACACGTGTCCAACCACCAATTTGGCTCAATACGCTTTCATCCTGCCAGTGGCCAACAACAACCTTGCGATTTAAACGCATGCGCGACATGATAAAACCGAACTCGCGGTCGCCATGGGCGCTTTGATTCAAGTTCATAAAATCCATATCGATAGAGCTCCAAGGAATATCGCTGTTGAACTGGGTATGCAGGTGCAATAACGGTTTTTGTAATATCTTTAAACCCCTGATCCACATTTTGGCAGGAGAAAAAGTATGCATCCAGGCCACTATACCAATACAGGCTTTAGTGGTGTTGGCTTCCTGGCAAATGCTGTAAATTTCTTCGGTTGATTTTACCGTCGGTTTAAAAACAACTCTAACCGGAATTTGCGACGCCCCGTCCAACGACTTAGCTATTTGCTGCGAATGCTCGGCAACTTGCCTTAATGTTGCTTCGCCATACAAATCCTGGCTACCGGTTACAAACCAAACTTCTAATTCTTTTAAGTTGATCATTTTAGTATTAATTATTTTTCACGATTATTTTCAGGGCGCTTATTTGGCAGATATACGGTACAGGCCCGTCCCATGTTTATTGATAGCCGGTGCAAATTCGCCGGTAAATTTTCCTAAATCCTTGTTACTCCATAAGTCGCGCACTTTACAGGCGGAGTTGAAGCCGAGTTCTTTTAACTGCACGGCAATTTTAACAGGCTCATCCCCATCGGCCGGGTTAAACAGGGCCACATATTTATCGCCTGTTTTGGCATCGTCGGCTACCCAGGCAATGCCGCTTGCGTTTCTAAACAGCTCTTTGTTGTTCGAGCTGTATTTTAACACGGCTAATACTTCCTTATTGTTTAATAATGACAGAGTAAAGGCATCATTATCGGGCAGGTTACCGCCAAACATCAAAGGCGAACGAAAGATAGTCCATAGGGTCATCAAAGTATATTGCTCGTCGTGCGTAAAGGCCGTCATCCTTGGGTTACCCCTTTCTGCCCTGATGCCAATTTTACCGATAGGCAACATATCGCCATCCGGCCAGGCACCGGGTGCCCGGTACGCGTTCCATCTTGCAAAAACATCAAAATGTTCTTGCAGCATTTTCCAGTTATCCCAAAAATCATCAACGGTACGCCACATATTGGCATGTTGCTGTACATGGGGGGCGCTGGCTAAGGGAGTTTCGCCGGGTGATGTACTGAGAACGATCTTGCGTCCGGTCAGGTCAATGGCCTTGCGGATCATCTCTACTTCTGCGGTATGGTAAGGCCTTGACAGATCATCAACCTTTACAAAATCCAGCCCCCAGGAGGCATAAAGCTTAAAAAGAGAGTTATAGTATTCTTGCGCACCATCCCTGCCGGCCACAACGGTATACATATCCTTTAGCCATTTACATTGTTTATCGGTACTGTAAATATCTTTGGCGGTTGCCTTACTCCCTAAAATAGGCAGGTTGCGCTTAACAGCCTCAACAGGGATACCGCGCATAATATGAATACCAAATTTTAAGCCCTTTGAATGGATATAATCTGCCAGCGGCTTAAAACCTTTACCACCCGCAGCGGATGGAAAACGGTTTACGGCAGGCTGAAAGCGGCCATATTGGTCGAGCACATAATCCGGATCGGTTTCATTATAGCCATGCGCCTTATCGTTACCTACATACCAGCGGATATCAACAATAATATACTCCCAGCCAGAGGCTTTAAGGTTTTTGGCCATATAATCGGCATTGGCTTTAACTTCGGCCTCAACTACGGTTGGCCCAAAGCAGTCCCAGCTGTTCCAGCCCATAGGCGGGGTAGCCGCCCATGAGTGAAAATCCTTCTGCTGGGCGTTGGTTGTAGCAAAAAGCAAAAACGACAACAAGAATGTCAGCCCAACTGCATAGCGTTTTTTGCGCGCCTTGCTCGCTTTTTTAACTTTAGGCAGGCAAGAATTATTTATCCGCACACCCCGGTCAACATACCTTTCATTTTTCATTTTGGTCATTATAGGGTGAAGTTTATTGCCCGTAGTAGCTGTCAATGCCGTGTTTACGGTCGTAATGTTTATTGATCAGTGCCTGTTTAAGTCTTGGAGCTTCCGGGTTAATCTGTTCGGTCAACAGCGCCATTTGGGCTATTGCCTCTAAAACAGCGCTGTTGTGCACTGCCTTGGCTGCAGTTTTACCCCAGGTAAAAGGTGCGTGGTTACCTACCAAAACCATTTCAACTTCTTTATAATCCATGCCTTTTTCGCGCAGACACTCGATGATCTGGTGTCCGGTTTGATACTCGTAATCGCCCTGTATCATCAGGTCGCTCATGGGTGGCGCGCAAGGGATATCAACGGTATTATAATCGGCATGTGTGGTGCCAAAAATCGGAATATCGCGCTGCGATTGCGCCCATGCTGTCGCATAAGTCGAATGTGTATGTACAATGCCACCAATACTATCCCAATGCTTGTATAAAACAGCATGGGTTTTGGTATCTGATGATGGCCTCAGGCTACCTTCAACAGTAACGCCGTTAAAATCAACAATCACCATTTTTTCGGGTGACAGATCTTCGTAAGGCACGCCACTTGGTTTAATAGCAAAAACGCCTAAATCACGGTCTACCGCGCTCACGTTGCCAAAGGTAAAAATCACCAGGTTAAGCTTTGGCAATTCCATATTAGCCTTGTAGGCCTCTTCCTGTATGTGCTGATATTTGCTCATCTTATAATTGTTTTTATTTAGCCAGAGTTTGTTGTTCTATAAAGCCACCCAGTTTATTATATTGCTGATAGCGCAAATTATAAACAGCTTCTAATTGTTTTTGCGGGAAGTATTCCATATCAAAGCCACCCCCCATGGCAGCCATCGCTTCTTCCACATTAGGGTAAATACCGGCTGCTGTAGCAGCAAACATGGCGGCACCCAAAGCGCAGGTATGCTCAAACTGATGGATGCGGATAGGCATGTTTAAAATATCGGCCATCATTTGCATAATGTATGGAGACTTTTTGGCTACGCCACCGATGCCTATCAATCCTTTTACCGGCACACCTTCGCTGTTAAAGCGGTCAACTATTTTTTTGGCTCCAAAGCAAGTTGCTTCGGCTAATGCTTTAAAAACGCGTGGCGCATCGCTGCCTAAGCCCAATCCGGTTATAGCGCCTTTCAGCTCCTGGTTGGCATCGGGTGTGCGGCGGCCGTTAAACCAGTCGATAGCCAGTTCGCTGTATTCTTCAATGGGCAATAAGGCGGCCTGGCGGCTTAGCTCGGGGATAATTTTACCAGCCATTTCATCCTTCAAGGCAGCAGCCGTTTGCGCGTCAATTAATGTTGATGTAGCCAGCAAGTTTTGCAATGGCCACTCCAGCAGGTTGCGGAACCAGGCGTAAGTATCGCCAAAGGCCGATTGGCCGGCTTCTAAACCCAGCATGCCGGGGATAACCGATCCATCCACCTGTCCGCAAATCCCTTTTACCAATTTGCCCTGGATATCGGCATTAGGTACAACCAAAATATCACAGGTTGAAGTTCCCATTACCTTACTTAGGTGGTAAGGTTCTATCTGCCCGCCTACTGCACCCATGTGGGCATCAAACGCGCCAACACCTATTACTACGTCGGTTGAAAGGCCTAAACGGTCAGCCCACTCTTTGCTTAAAGTGCCGGCAACCTCGTCCGAAGTATAGGTGTTTTTAAATAATCGTGAAGTGATCCCTTTTAACAAAGGATCTAAAGAGCTAAAAAACTCATCGGGTGGCAAACCGCCAAAATCGGCCGACCAAAGCGCTTTATGCCCGGCAGAACAACGGCCGCGTTTCATATCGGCAACCTTTGTACCGCCGGTTAATAAAAACGGTATCCAATCACAATGCTCAACCCAGCTATAGCAGGCTTTTCTTACTTGTTCATCTGTACGCAAAGTACGGAGCAACTTGGCCCAAAACCATTCGGACGAATAAATTCCGCCTACATATTGCAGGTAGTTAACATCGAATTTGGTAGCGTGCTCGTTAATTTCGGCAGCTTCTTTTATACCGGTATGGTCTTTCCACAACACAAACATGGCGTGTGGGTTATTTTCAAAACCGGGTAACAAAGCCAGGGGCGTACCGCTCTCATCAACCGCAACAGGCGTTGAGCCGGTAGTATCAACCGAGATGGCTTTGATATTGGCAGCTACAGATGTGCCTGCTTTTTTTATACAATCTTTAATGGTTTGCTCTAATCCTTCAACGTAATCCAACGGATGTTGCCTGAACTGGTTTTGCGGCGCATCGCAATACATTCCTTTTTGCCAGCGCGGGTAATAAAAAACAGACGCGGCCAGTTCGCGACCATTAGCTGCATCAACTATAACAGAACGTACGGAGTCGCTACCGTAATCAACACCGATAACAAATTGGTCATTATTCATACTTGTAAAACTGGTAAAATTGGTTTTCGTGTCTAATTAACACTTAATTTTTGAGAAACTAAAATTTTTATGGAATAATTTATTTTTGTGAACTCGAATTACTGAAGAAAGTTTAGTTTACATTAATCAAAATCGACAAACAAGATCCTTAACAGATAGATAAATAAGTATTTACAAAAGATTGATTTATTAAAATCAATCAGGTTAAGTAAAGACCTTAAGAACAGTATAACCAAGAGAGGAATGGCGGCAAAGTGTAAGGCGCAATGTACCAAACAACGGTTAGCAGAAGTTGGTCAGCAGCTTGCCGAACTTGGTATAGCTGGTAACGAATTCATGGGGAAAATAACTCTAAAGCAAAATCACAACCTACACAAACTGCAAATGGTCTGGGTTGGGTATCAGGTTTAAAAACGCGTGGAAATTGGCGTTATATTTCCTCTTATCCAACACATAATAAAACGCACCTTTTTTTGAGCTTAATTTATCTTTATCGGCCTGCTTAATCAATAATCCGGTTGAGAGTATCTTGCGACTAAAGTTTCGCTTATCAAATACGCTATCGTAAATACCTTCGTATAAACTTTGCAGTTGGGGTATGGTAAATTTTTCGGGCAGCAATTCAAATAATATGGGGTGCAGGGCGGCCTTATACCTCAATCTCTTCTTCGCCATTTCAACCATCTCGTTATGGTCAAATATCAGCTCAGGTATTTTGTTCATTTCAAACCATTCGGCATGATACTCCTGGCTCAATTGCTTCTCGTATTTGTGAATATCGATGAGGGCAAAATAGGTAATACTTACTGTCCGTTCAATAGGGTCGCGGTTAACCTCGCCAAAGGCCTGTAGTTGCTCCAGGTAAACACCCTCTAAACCGGTTAGTTTTTTTAATATGTTGTTGGCCGCTAAACTCAGGCTTTCGCCAGGTTCAACAAAGCCGCCCATCAGGCTCCATTTATTTTTTTCGGGTTCTATACCACGCTGTATCAGCAGCAATTTTAATTTTTCGCCGTCAAAGCCAAAAATGATACAATCAACAGCTACCAGGATACGTGTTTGGTGAGAATATTTCATTAATTTAATTGGTGTGTAACAGCGAAATTAACAATTATTAAAAGAATAATAAACAAACCAACTTGCTAAGTTAGCCTTACAGGATATGCCTTATTAAAATTAAGAAAAAAATAAATGTAAAACAGACGTTTATTAAAATTCTTCATACCTTAGATTGATTGAAAGCGATCTGTGCAATTCAATTATAAACCAATTTACACTTATATGAAGAAAATTATCCTGCTTTTTTTTCTGCTCGCTGTGCTTATTGACCAGGGATACAGCCAAGCAACACTTGCCATTACGGCCGATGATTCTAAGTTAACCATCAGCCGCCACATTTACGGTCAGTTTGCCGAACATCTCGGGCATTGTATTTACGGTGGTTTTTGGGTTGATCCTAATTTGCCTGTGGCTAAGCAAGACAGGATCAGGCTGGACATTGTAGAAGCGCTCAAGAAAATCAAAATTCCCAATTTAAGATGGCCCGGAGGTTGCTTTGCCGACGAATATCATTGGCGCGACGGTATTGGCGTAGCCAGCCAGCGCCCTAAAATGGTTAATACCAACTGGGGCGGCGTTACAGAAGATAACAGCTTTGGCACACACGAATTTTTAGAATTGTGCGGCCTGCTAAAATGCGAGCCCTATATTACCGGCAATGTAGGCAGCGGTACGGTGGATGAAATGTCGAAATGGGTGGAATATCTTAATTTTGATGGCGAAAGCCCAACTACCTCTTTACGAAAAACAAACGGCCATCCCGCTCCCTTTAAGGTGAACTTTTGGGGCGTAGGCAACGAGAGCTGGGGTTGTGGAGGCAACATGACCGCCGAATTTTACAGCGACCAGTTTAGAAGGTATGCCTCGTTTGCTAAAGACTATCCTGGTGCGCCGCTCAAAAAAATTGCAACCGGCCCAAGCGACGGCGATTACCACTGGATGGAAACCTGCATGAAGAATATTGGTACCCGCATGTGGGGTATCTCGTTACATAATTATACCATCCCGACAGGCAGTTGGTCGAAAAAAGGCTCGGCAACGAGCTTTAGTGATGATGAGTATTTTAAAACCTTGAAAAACTGCCTCCGGATGGAAGAGTTTGTAACCAAACATTCGGCCATTATGGATAAGTACGATGCCGCCAAAAAGGTAGCCTTGGTAGTTGACGAATGGGGAATATGGACCGATCCGGAACCAGGAACCAACCCCGGATTTTTATATCAGCAAAACAGCTTGCGCGATGCCTTGATAGCGGCCACCACCTTAAACATTTTTAACAACCACTGCGACCGTGTGAAAATGGCCAACCTGGCGCAAACCGTTAATGTTTTGCAGGCCCTGATATTAACCGACAAAGAAAAAATGTTACTCACACCAACCTACCATGTATTTGATTTATACAAGGTGCATCAGGATGCTAAATACCTCCATATCCAATTAAACTCGCCAGATTTTGAAAGCAATGGAGATAAAATACCGGCTATCAATGTGTCGGCTTCCATTGATTCCAACAAAGTAATTCATATTTCGTTGGTGAACCTGGATGCTCATAAAAACATCAGCATCCGTACCGGCCTTAAGGGTTTAAACTGGAAGACGGTTACCGGGCAGATTTTAAATTCAGAAAAAATAACCGACATCAATACTTTTCAGAACCCTGATAAGTTAAAACTGGCAAGCTTTACCGGCGCTAAAAAAGCTGGCGATGACCTGCTTGCAGAACTTCCGGCGCACTCGGTTGTTGTGTTAACATTAAAATAAATTGTATCATCGTATCAGCATTAATTAAAAACCTATATCTGTATGAAAAAAAGAATAATTTTGAATCGCTTATTAGTAGGTTCACTCATCGTAAGCACAATTTTCACATCCTGTATGCAAAAAACAAAAAATGAAAGCGAAAGCCCAAAGGCGGGGATCACCAAACAAGCCTGGGATAAAGTAGACAGCCAGGCCGTTGACCTTTATACACTGACCAACAAAAATGGTGTAGAAGTAAAAATCTCAAATTATGGCGGCAAAGTAACGTCGTGGATTACGCCTGATAAAAACGGCAAAAAATCTAACATCGTTTTAGGCTTTAACCATGCCAGCAGCTACACCAAGGATGTGCCGTTTTTTGGCGCGCTAATTGGCCGCTATGGAAACCGTATTGCCAAAGGTAAATTTAAATTAAACGGAACCGAATATACTTTAGCTACTAACGATGGACCTAACCATTTGCATGGCGGCAACAAAGGTTTTGATAAAGTAATTTGGACTGCTGAACCCATTACCGATACCATTCCGGCATTAACCTTAACTTACTTAAGCAAGGATGGCGAAGAAGGTTATCCCGGTAATTTAAAGGTAACCGTTAAATATACTTTAACCGATGCCGACGAGTTGAAGATAGACTACACAGCTACGACAGATAAGGCAACTCCTTTAAATTTAACCAACCACAGCTATTTTAATTTAAGCGACGATCATACTAAAACCATATTGGATGAAACCATCCAGATCAATGCCGACCATTACACCCCCGTTGACGCTACGCTGATCCCGACAGGTAAATTAGAGCCGGTAAAAGGTACTCCGTTTGATTTTACCAAGCCTGAGAAAATAGGAGCGCGCATTAATGAAGTTCCGGGCAAACCGGTTGGCTACGACCATAACTTTGTACTAAACAACAGCGACACCACGTTACACCAGGCTGCCGTAGTTTATGATGCAAGCAGTGGCCGCCAGTTGGAAGTATTAACTACACAACCAGCCATTCAATTTTATACCGGTAACTTTTTAGATGGTAAACTAAAAACCGACGATGGCAAGCCGATCAATCAACATACTGCTTTCTGTTTAGAAACTCAGCATTACCCTGATTCACCAAACCAGCCTGCTTTCCCGAACACGATTTTAAAACCGGGCGAAACTTTTAAAAGCACCACGATTTATAAGGTGTCTGTGAAATAAGTTTGTACACGAATTTTCACGAATTAAGGCGAATTTCACGAATGGCGTATCTATATATTAGGCACGCCATTTTTTATTTGACACGAATGGGATATGTTTATTTCACATGCCATTTTTTGATTATAAATGATAGATTCGATTATCTGTAAAAAGCAGCAATGGCGTTTGAAACTTGGTGATCTTCTCTGATGCACAGGCAAAAGCGGGCAAAGGCCAGACTGCACGCCGGGCCGGGCTTGGCCTGTGGGCAGAAGGATCGGGCAGTCTTGACTTTTTTGGTTCTTTTTGTGTCAAGACAAAAAGAACAAAGCCTTTCCCGCGGCGATTGAGCGGGCCGATGTTCTAAATTAATGGCTACTGATTGTTAACGCAAAAACAAGGTTGATAATCATTACCCGTAGGCATCATTATGGTAGTGCCTGTCTGAGTACAAACAAAATAAAATGAGTTTATTTAACTTCTTCAAAAAGAGCAAAATAATTATCAATCAGCCTGAAAAGCAAAACGCCACAACCTCAAGTGACAGAAATTTGAATGTGCTTGAAAGCTTTAAATCCAAGCTTACTGAAATAGGCTACCAAGTTGAATGGCACTCTCAATATTTAGCCCTTATGGTGAATTCAGATTTAGAAATTGGCGCAACGATTGTCGACGTTCCGGGCGCACATCCCAGTTTAATACAATTGATAATATCAGCATCGCATTATAAATATTTTCCAAATGGCATTATAGAATATGTTGTAGGAATAGCTACTTCGCTTCAAGACCGCATCAATGCAGCATTAGACAACTATATCAATTCAATATTTCTGACGATAATTGATGGCTTTTCTGATAGCCACAATCCGGAGTTGGATTTTATGACGATCGGCAATGGCAATGAAATATTATGGCATCCCAAATTAGGAAATTTAATGACTCAAGGACAATGGGGTGAACTTCCGTTGAACGAAATCTTTTTTAATCTTTTAAATGATAAGATCACACACCAACTAACTCTAAATAAAATAAACTGGTTAAAAATTTATATTTCCCAAAAAGCTAATGGAGAAATTATTGGGGAATGCCTTTTTAACAATGAGCCATGGGAAGCCGCTTTAAATACCATTACCAATTATGCCAGTGGCTGGGATATGATTGGAGAATTTAAGGGCCTTAAACAATTTATCGTGTTTAGGCGATGTGATGCTTATGATTAAAATTTGATTCTAACTGTCACTTGGATAAAACATACCTATTTACAACCTCTGCCAAATCAAATGAGAATTTCTTTCTATCTTATCACCTTATAAACAAAAATGACATCCTCAAAAAACAAATTAGGTTTATGGACCAGCACCTCCCTGGTTGTTGGCAATATGATAGGCGCGGGGGTATTTTTAATGCCGGCTGCCCTGGCCTCGTTCGGTAGTGTTAGTTTATTGGGTTGGGTATTTTCGGCAATCGGTTCGTTTTTTCTGGCCAGGGTTTTCGGTAACCTCAGTGTGTTACTGCCACAAAGCACCGGCGGACCTTATGCTTACACGCAACACGGGCTGGGTAATTTTGCAGGCTTTTTAGTAGCCTGGGGATATTGGATCGCTGTGGCCTGCGCCAATGCGGCTATCACCATTTCTTTTGTAAGCGCCTTGAGCACCTTCTTCCCATTATTGGCACATAGCGCTGTAGCGGCTGTACTTACTGGCCTATGCACCATCTGGTTTTTAACGTGGATCAATACGCTCGGGGTAGTTGCTTCGGGCAATGTGCAACTCGTTATCACCATTTTAAAACTGCTTCCCTTGCTAATTATTTCTTTAGGTGGTTTGTTTTTTATCCGGGTCAAAAACTTTCATCCTTTTAACAGCAGCGGCACCACGGTATTCGGCGCTATCACTGCTACCGCCACCATGACCATGTTTTCCTTCGTGGGTATTGAGAGTGCTACCATTCCGGCCGGCAGTGTAAACAATCCGGGCAAAACCATATCCCGGGCTACCATGCTGGGCCTGCTCATCGCTACGCTTGTATACGTTTTGGGGAGCATCAGCATTATGGGCATCATTCCGGCAAAAACATTACAGCATTCGCTCACGCCCTATGCCGATGCTGCAGTCATTATGTTTGGTGCCGACGCACGCTATTGGGTAAGCGCCGGGATAGCGATAGCTGCCTTTGGCGCTTTAAACGGCTGGACGTTGATACAGGGACAAGTGCCTTTCGCTATCGCGAAGGATCAATTATTCCCTGTCTTATTTACCCGCCAGAACAAAAAGGGTGTTCCGTATGCGGGGATGCTGATCAGTAGCACCATGGTATCCGTCTTCATGACAATGAATTATACCAAAGGCCTTGTGGAGCAATTCAAGTTTCTGTTGCTCCTATCTACGCTTTCGGTTCTCATTCCTTATTTATTTTCGTCTGCATCATATATTATCATCCGTATCGAGAAAAAGCATCACAGCACTGGCGGCTGGCTATCTGCCATTACATTAGGCACTTTAGCTTTTGCCTATTCGTTATGGGCCATAGCTGGCTCGGGCCAAAATGCTGTATATTGGGGTTTTATATTATTGATGGCTGGCATTCCTTTTTATGTTTGGGTATTGTATCAGAATAAAAAGCCGGGTAAAACATCAATAGGAACAATACAAGAGTAAAACACAAAGGTTATTTTCTGAAATATTATTTTTAAATTAACATAAACAACTTACCTTTAAGCATATCATACCTTATTTGATATTGATTAAAAAATTGAAGAAGCTAACAGGCATGCTACTTTACGTTGTTTTGATGGCATCACAGGTCGTAGCTCAATCAAAACCAACTTCAAGCCCGCAGTTATCGGGTTTTAGAGAGCTATTATCCAATATTAAAGCTACATTCACATTGCCCGAAGGATTTAAGGAAACAACACCACCGAATAATGAGAAGTTACCGTTTCAGTACGGGGTTGAAAATCCGGATGCTGATTGTGAAATATGGTTCCAGGTAAATTCCGTGAAAGCGGAGTGGCAGCGGCACGAAAGGGACAAGGCCGATGCGGTCAGGCAGTTAATTAACCCCGACTCCTTATACATTAAAACCGTGGAGGATGAAGCAGCGATAATGAGCAGCGAAAATAATTACATCGCCAGAAATATACCAACTTATATATTAGACCAATACAATGCCGACGAAGGCCGCTCCTATTTACTTGCCCTTACTGATTTACCCGCTACCAAACATTATCAATACGCGCTGCTCATCGCTTTAAATAAAAAACGTACTGGCAACATCATTATGGCCTGCCTTACCAACGAAAGAGGTCCCTACTTTTTTAAAACAATCAGTAAATTAAAGCGCTGCCTAAAATTTAGCGACTGATTTTTGGGCCCTTGATTATAAATTTAACACAATGTGGATTATTATTGATGCAATACCCCACTAACACGTTTATATTTGTACTATGGCCGAAAATGTGAATTACGATAATGATAGTATCCGGTCCTTAGACTGGAAGGAACATATACGCCTTCGCCCGGGGATGTATATTGGTAAACTGGGTGATGGCTCTGCTTATGACGATGGTATTTATGTATTGCTTAAAGAAATTGTAGATAACTCTATTGATGAGTTTGTGATGGGCGCGGGCAGGAGTATTGAGATCAACATGAGCGATCAAAAAGTTTCCGTTCGCGACTATGGCCGCGGCATCCCTTTGGGTAAGGTGATTGATTGCGTATCGAAAATTAATACAGGTGGTAAATATGATAGCAAGGCATTTCAAAAGTCGGTTGGTTTAAATGGTGTGGGTACCAAGGCTGTTAACGCCCTATCCAACTCGTTTACGGTACAATCCTATCGGGACGGGCGCACCAAGATAGCCGAATTTGCCAAAGGCGAACTGGTACGGGAAGAGCCCGAGAAAGAAACTACCCAACGAAACGGGACAGCCATTAACTTTCTGCCAGATGATACCATCTTCCGCCATTACCGTTTTATCCCAGAGTTTGTGGATAATATGATATGGAACTATGTTTATCTTAACTCTGGATTAACCATCAATTTTAACGGACAGAAATTTTTTTCGGAACGTGGCCTATACGATCTGCTGGTTAAAAACACAGATTCAAATGCTTTACGTTACCCGATAATCCATTTAAAAGGCGAAGACATTGAACTGGCCTTAACGCATGGCCAGGCTTATGGCGAGGAATATTATTCGTTTGTTAATGGGCAGCACACTACACAAGGGGGTACGCACCAAGCCGCTTTCCGTGAAGCTATAGGTAAAACCATCAAAGAATTTTTTGAAAAGGATAAAAAGGATTTTGAACCTGTTGACATCAGGGCCTCTATTGTGGGAGCAATAGCCATAAAAGTTCAGGAGCCCGTTTTCGAGTCGCAAACAAAAACAAAATTAGGATCGCAAAATATCGGCCCGGAAGGACCAACCGTCCGCACCTTTATAAACGACTTTGTAAAGCGCGAATTAGACAACTTTTTACACCGTAACCCTGCCACCGCCGATGCGCTCAAAGCGCGCATTATGCAATCGGAGCGCGAACGTAAAGATATTGCGGGCATTAAAAAACTTGCCAACGAGCGGGCCAAAAAAGCATCCCTGCACAATAAAAAATTACGAGATTGTAAGATACATTTCGACGATCAGCATGAGCGCCGCCAGGATACCACTTTGTTTATTACCGAGGGTGATTCGGCAAGCGGATCGATCACCAAATCGCGCGATGTAATGACCCAGGCTGTATTTAGCTTAAAAGGTAAACCATTGAACTGCTTTGGTTTAACCAAAAAAGTAGTATACGAAAACGAAGAGTTTAACCTGTTGCAACATGCACTGAATATTGAAGATGGTATCGACGGCATACGTTATAATAATATTGTGATAGCTACCGATGCCGATGTGGACGGCATGCACATCCGGCTACTGCTCATGACCTTCTTTTTACAATTTTTCCCAGACCTGGTTAAAGCAGGGCACGTATCCATATTGCAAACCCCCTTGTTCAGGGTGCGCAATAAAAAAGAAACTATTTATTGCTATAGCGATGAGGAACGCCGCAACGCCATAGAAAAACTGGGAAACAAACCCGAGATTACCCGCTTTAAAGGTTTGGGAGAAATATCGCCGGATGAGTTTGGCTTATTTATAGGTAAAGACATTCGCCTTGATCCTGTTTATTTAAAGGATGCCAACATTAAAGGTTTGCTTGAATATTTTATGGGCAAAAACACGCCCGACAGACAACAACATATTGTGAACAACCTGCGGATCGAAAAAGACGATGCGAGTATAAACCCTACCATTGAGGAATTAGTGCCGGTACCCGTTGCTGTTTAGGTACTGCAAAATTCTTTCTCTCCAGTGCTTGATTTCACAAAATTTGCAAATCAGCAAATAAATACTTACATTGTATCCCCCTGTTTTTTAGCAGGGGGATTTTTTATATATCAATAAATTCTTCCGTATTGGCGGGAAGGCAGGTAAGGCTTATGACGAATAAAGAAATAAAGATTTCATTTGAAGAATACTCAAAAATAGATGATTTAAACAGTGTAGATAAGGCCTTGTGCCTCGAGGCTATCAAGGCCCTCGATAATTCACATTCGCCCTATTCAAAATTTAAGGTTGGCGCTGCTTTGCGGCTGCAAAGTGGTAAAATAATTTACGGTAGCAACCAGGAGAATGTGGCGTACCCTTCCGGTCTTTGCGCCGAACGTGTGGCCCTGTTCCATTGGGGGGCAAATTATCCAAACGATCCTATTATCAGTATGGCCGTTACTGCTCATACCAACGATTTCCAGATACTGGCCCCTATAACACCCTGTGGCTCATGCCTGCAGGTGCTGGCAGAGTATGAGAAGAGCCAGGCCAAAACCATCGAGGTATTGTTATATTGCCAAAACGGAGCCATCTGGAAAACAACCGGCATACAAAACTTTTTGCCATTTCTGTTTTTTGAGGAGCGTTTAAAATAAAACGAGAGCGATGGGTCTGCCATCGCTCTCGTTTTGCATACTAATGCTTAGCTTCAGTATTATTTAAAAACCGAGTAGATACTTGTTATTTTCCAGCCATCTACAGTGTTGGCCAGGGTTAAGTAGTTAATACGGGTAAACTCTTTGTATTTCATTTCAACCTTGGCAACTGTCAGGTCGGGAGCACTTTCTGATGTAGAAACAGTTGTTTCGCAATCTTGCTCGATATTTTCCGATCCCTTAAATATTTCAAGCACCTGGTCTTTATTGTAAGTCAGCATACTTTTACCACGCACCATAGTAAATTTAACATTGCTGTCCATCACTTCACTTAATCCGCTATTTTTGCCATGTGCAATAGCATTTAAATAAGTAGTAACCGCGTAGTTTACAGAAATTTTTTCTTTTGGCGGATTAATTGATTTTGCATTTGCTGCGCCGAAAGACATTAGTATAACTAAACCTAAGATAATTGTTTTTAAAGTTTTCATAGTATTTAAAGTTTTAAATTGTTGTTGTTTTGTAGATAAGACGCAGCTAAAAAGATTACGTTACAAAGAATGTGACAAATTTGAAAGAATTAACAAAGCCTTAACACACTTCCACCTTTAGCTTAAATACTTGCAAAGAATGGCTTATTTATTTCATACCGTATTTGCCTTAGGCCTTATATGTTGTAATTTGTATGTATTATTAATTTGAGTATGATGATTGAACTCGATACCATCATTTTAAAGTTTGGCGACCAGGGCGAAAAAACTGGGTGGAGATATATTGATATCCCCTTCGATATTGCCGAACAACTGATGCCCGGGCAAAAAAAATCGTTCAGGGTTAAGGGTATGCTTGATGGTTATCCATTCAGGGGGCTTGCCTTAATGCCCATGGGGGATGGTAATTTTATTATGGCGCTTAAAGCGGATATCCGAAAAGCTATTCATAAAAAAGAAGGCGCGATGTTGCACGTACAAATTGAGGCAGATCATGATTATAAAGTAGAAATTCCGGATGATTTGATGGAATGCTTTGAGGATGATACCGAAGCCTTCGATTTTTTCAACAGTCTCGTCCGCTCTCATCGCGACTATTTTATTAAATGGATAGAAAGCGCTAAAACAGATGCCACAAGGGTTAAACGTATAGTTAATACCGTGAACGCCATGAATCGTAAAATGAGCTACTCCGAAATGATCAGGGCTCTGAAAAAGGAAAACAATTAAAAAGCAGAATAGTATACGGCTTTACGGTAAGCGTGCGGATTACCGAAACCATATTTTAAACCAAGGCTAAAATAGCTATAAAACTTAACTGATGCTCCGGCGGGATTATAGTAACCATCTAAGCCCTCGCCGAAGGCTGTATTAAACGAATAATTGATATCAAACCTAACCTGGGGTTCATCACGCCGGTTAAATATTTTAAACTCGTAACCCATTCTTAGGGGGATAAGCAAATTACTGCTCTTTACGTAGTAGGTAGAGTACGTTATCGAATTATTAATACCAATAAGATTTATATCGGTAATCTTATTGTACAAAATGCCAATGCCTGTGCCGAAATAAACATTTTTTAACCCATTTAAAAACTGGCTGTTTGAAAAATCCATTAACTCTCCCAACTGTACATCGGCATGCAACAGCAAGGCATTGTAACTGTTTAAGTATTGTTTGCTAAAGGTGTCGTTCATCGCATCTCCACCGGATAGCTGCCCTACCTGTCCCTCCATACTAACTGCGGTAAATGGAGTGATATGGTAATTAATATTGAAATTAAAGGCATTACTGCTTGTTAACGTCTCCTCGCCCGCATAAGCTACGGTAACACCATAACCTGCACCTATGCTAAACGGGTGATAAAAACTGGTTTGAGCATAAGCGAGCATACCAGATAGAACATACAGCGTGATCAGTAAATATTTTCTCAAGGTTGAAGAGCCCTATATTTTAATTAAATAAACTTAGCTCCAATCTTTCATACGCTCACATTAACCGGCTACAAATAACTGTATCCGCAATGTTTTCCCAAGTCATGAGCTGATTTCTTTCCAAAGATAATATCAATACCACAAATTTGAGCTGGCCTGTCATAAATAAGTTTCATCCTCTCCCAATTTTGCATTCTTACCTGTCATCAGTAACCCGCAATATTTCAATGTTCTATTTTAAAGATAAAATATTATGCCCGCTACATTGCTCCCACTTGTATTTTTGTTATATACTTGTATACCAGTTAATCGTAAACTTAATTTACTCCGGGAGGATGACTATAAAACATACCAATCAAATTTTGTTATTCTGTTCGCTGCTGTTCATCATCAGCATAGCAACATCGTGTAAAAAAGAAAAACAGCAACCGGCAAGCCTGGTAAAACTCGGTTTATATGAATATGCATCCGGCAGCAACAAAAGAATTTTTATACCTATTACGCAAATTGGTAACAAACCCGTAACCTATTATGGGATATTTGATACCGGCTCCACCGGGATGACAATAGATGCTACGGATATTTTACCCGCTTCGATGATTACCAGTAACGGGATCCAGTTTACGGGAGACTCTGTTAATATTAACGGCATTACGGTTACATCCCAACAAGCTACAATTTCTTATGGCGATTTGCTCAGTAGTACCAAAGAATATGGTTACCTGGCCTACGCCCCCGTAACCCTTGGCGATGCAAACGGCAAAATAACCACCAAGCGCATCCCCTTCTTTTTGTATTACAAAATTATTGACGAAACAGGAAAACAACTGGCGGCACACTCAAGCGATGTTTTTGGAGTGGGGCCGGGAGTAAGCTATGCCAATAAAGCCATCGCAAGTCCGTTAAGTTATTTCGACTTGCGAACGGGCACTACCAACGGCTTTAAACTGGCTACGTTAAACACCAGCGGCTTCAATAGCAACGGCACTTATGTGGCTGATTTATTGACCATAGGCCTTACCGGCGCCGATCTCAGTTCCGCAGGTTTTATTATTCATCCCCTCAGCAATCTTGGCTCTGGTGGTTATTCGCCCAATATTCCGGCTACCATAACCTACAACGGCAAAAGTATTTCGGCACAGGTATTATTCGATACGGGCACTCCTTCTATCACTATTATTGAAGATCGTACGGCTAACGCCCTCGGTAGTTTACCGGCTAATTCGGTGGTTACAGTTACCACCAATAAAGGCTTTACCTATCAATACACTACCAACAGTACCGGCAACTTAACCGCTGTACAAAACCCCAATAATTCCGGTGATACCAGGACGATTTTTAGCCTGGATTTTTTTATCAGCAACGAATATTTAACAGATTATTCCAATCATCAGATAGGGTTGAAGAATAACTGAAGCATGATAGTCAAATTAACATTATCAGGAATGGATGTCAACTTTTTGTAACCGTTTAGCTAAATACTTTTGACAATGTTGTACCATAACCACTATACCCTTAGGTTATTGTAATTCAGGCCTATATTGAACAGGTTGCCGAATGCGTCGGCCAGCTATGTTCGTTATAAGATTCAATAAGCTTACTGTAGTTTGGAAACTACTGGCATAGTCGGTTCGAGTCGGAGATATTCGAACAGCGGAACACTACGGATAACTGGGGGCAATTTAAAGAACAATTCCTTTCAACTTCACGAAAGCGTATTTAGCATTTTTAGATATCTGCAATGTTTTCGGCACAAATACGGTGACTTTATCGGGATGACTTTTAAGCGTATCATTTCGATAAAACACAACTTCAATATTGATAGTTGTGTCGAGCGCAAAATCAGAAACTTGAGCACATTCATTAAAAATATAGATTGTATCAAGGTTTGTTCGTTGTTTACAAACATACAAATCAAAATATTTAGAATTAACGTTACAATCAATCTGAGCCGGATAGGTTTTCAAAATTTGTACGCCAGTATATTCCCGACTCGTATCATAAGATGGCCTTTTCAACATACTAATATTAATAATTCTTGGTGTCATATCAGGCTTATTTTTACAATCTGCTAAAAGCATTATTGTTAGCCTCCTCTGGCGCGAGTATAACGGGCCGCCTGCGCGGGTGGCTACTCGTGACCATGATGATGCCTTTGGTTTACATTACCTCCGGTTCAACCAACAAGGCATCCATTAATCCTGGCACACCATAATATTTCCTTGCACTGCTGTGTACGTAATATTCCAGGCTCTCTACACGCGGGGCACGAGTAGCCTCTACGCTTTGGCCCAACCCGTCATACTCGCGCCAGTTGGGGGTATTGTTGTAGATTAATCAGCAGTTATATGTTTATTACCCGATGTATCGATCTTCATTGTAAAGACTTTTCCGACATCTGATAGCGGTACAGATAAACTATATTGTATTGACAGGATATTATTAGACAGCTTTACATTAGGCGACATTAGTACAGCATATTTCTTTAGTTCATCATCAAGCAACTTTTCAAAGTCTTCCTTTTTAATAAGCCCTTTAAATACCACCCTTGAGTTAATTGTTACTTCCAATGCTGATATAAAGTCATGTGTCTGGAATTTTGAAAGATTATATATTTTAAGATACCGTGCTGGTAAATTTATTTTATTATCATAAGTACAATAATGTCGAAGCTTAACAGTCATTTTATTATCTCTATTTATTAAAAAAGTAGTATCTACTTTAACTGTATCCTTATAGCTTTTACGCACATCATCTAATATACTTGAGATAGAAGGCGTGGGCCCATCATCGCCCTCATCGTGATGAGGATATTGCTTAACTTTTGCTTTTGGGGCGGTGTCTTTAACAACGACCGACCTATTATTAGCCGACTGGCCAGAGCAACTCATTATAAAAACACTAAGTGTAATTACTGAGAACATTGAACTTATTTTAACAATATTTTTTTTAGTCTGCATAACTTAAATAACTAAGGGTGAACTGTTCTTGTATTATCTTGTTGCATTACCGGATTGGGAGGAAGTGGTATATTAGATACTGGTGTAGCTGTGTGGGATTGAGCAGGTGCGGGCTTATCCGGGATAGTATCCCATTTATAATATCCATATACCTTAACATTCTTGGACGGCCCACCATCAGCCACGTTAAAACTATTAGTATTAGGGCCGTTACCACCTCCTCTGGCGCGAGTATGACGGGCCGCCCGTGCGGAATGCCTACTCGTGACCAGGATGCCTTTGGTTTACATTACCTCCGGTTCAACCAACAAGGTATCCATTAATCCTGGCACACCATAATATTTCCTTGCACTGCTGTGTACGTAATATTCCGGGCTCTCTACACGCGGGGCACGAGTAGCCCTTACGCTTTGGCCAAACCCGTCATACTCGCGCCAGTTGGGAGGTTTACAGCCTCCGCTTGCACAGCGACTGTGGTAGGCCTACTACCATCTTTTGTACAACATTTACTTACCTTTATACCAGGCTTGTAATTCACGGCACACCTCGCGCCAGTTGGGTGCATTCGAACAGCGGAACACTACGGATAGCTGGATGGTCAGGCCGCCTTATGCCAAATAACAAATATTTCGATAAACTATCTTTATTTATTGAGGACTAAAGAAAGTCGCCAACGGGATTTCTGTTATCATAGCGAGCTTTCCTTTACGCCCCAGTACATACAAATTACCATTTCTTATTTTTCTAAATTCCGGTGGACTTTCGGCAAATGTCTGTCCAAAAGTGTTTAAATAATCAAGTATTACTTTTTGCTGCAAAATCTTTCCTGTACTATCTGTAGTAAAGAAACCATCTTTCATATTATTACTATCAATTCTGCGCGAATAAAAAACAAATTTATCATTCCACATACCAATAAACTGCGACGTAGCCCAGGGGGATAAAGACGAAGGCGTCATAAAAGGCAGATTGTATTTATTTGGAACCTCTTTAATCTTATCACCAATCAAATCGTATAAATAGTAATGAACTGGAGATTTGCCGTAAGACTCTACAACTATGCCATCCGGCAAAAACCGAAACGAGTTTATATCTTCCTTATCCTTACTTTTATATTTTTTTAAAAGCTGACCATTTGAAGGATTTATAAGAGAAGTGGTATGAGGAATTTCTGAGTTATAAGAGTAAAGTGTGTCTCTCTTAAAAAACAGTTGACTACCTATTGTAATATTTTTACTAAATAAATGTTGGTATACTAATTTACTTCCAGAAAACTTTGCTAAGCAAATGGTAGAACTGCCACCCAAAAAGTAAAAATCGCCCTTATCATCGATTTCAAATCCGTCAATATAATAATCTTTTATTTCATTACCGATTGCGAACGGAACGCCTTTTTGATTGGATAGGGGTATTGAAATTTGTTTTTGCGGGAAATTTTGAGAAAAGGCCGCAAATAATTTGACCCAAATTATTAAAGTTATTACTATATATTTCATGTATCTCATTTTATTATAACTATTGTTTTCTATATACGGTAGGGATGGGTATCTATCGGTGTCTTTCATCAAAATAATAGGTTTCCAAATTATCTGATGCCCCCTCCTCTGGCGCGAGTATGACGGGCCGCCTGCGCGGGTGGCTACTCGTGACCATGATGATGCCTTTGGTTTACATTACCTCCGGTTCAACCAACAAGGTATCCATTAATCCTGGCACACCATAATATTTCCTTGCACTGCTGTGTACGTAATATTCCGGGCTCTCTACACGCGGGGCACGAGTAGCCTTTACGCTTTGGCCCAACCCGTCATACTCGCGCCAGTTGGGGGGGCGTCATACCAGCCCATGTCCTTTATCCTTGACCGGCTTTGGCATGCCTCACAAAATCTTCTTTCGGGCAGTTTATTTTATAACCAAAATATTGAAACTGAAAAACCTCTATTTCTTTTTCAAATTACGTTGCAACCAATCGCAATCCATATCCTGTAGCTCTTTGCCATTCTTTAATAAAACAAATTCGGTGCGGCGGTTTAGCTGGTGGTCGGCTTCGGTGCAGGGTACACCATCTGCGCATTTATTGGCTAACCGGCTTTTGCCGAAGTATTCCATCTGTATCCTGTTCTCGCTTACGCCATGAGCCAGCAAGTAAGCCCTGGCTGATAACGACCGGCGCTGAGATAGGCCAATATTATAATCTATAGAGGCGCGCGTATCACAGTGGCTGGCTACAATAACCTTTAAGCCCGGATAGCTATTCAGTAAATTAATTAAATGGTTCAAAGCGCCCTCGGCATCGGGTCGGATAAATGATTTATCCAGGTCGTAATATATTTTTCCGATTGAGAAGAGCTCGCGAAGCGAATCGCAAAGAATTTTCTTAGGCCCATCAAATTGCTGATCCTGGGCTTTTTTACTAATGCGCAACGTAATGGTTAAGGTAGTATCTGATACAATGCCCTTGGTAGTTACCGTACCTTCGTCGGTGCTGTATCCGTCCTTGGTGGCCGAAAGGCTGTAATCTGTTTCTTTGTTGAGGGATTTGCTGAATCCACCCTGTGCATTCGTTTTTAAGGATATGTTATTTTTTGATCTGATGGCTACGTAGCTATTAGGGATGGGTTGTCCGCTATCGGCATCAACTACCAAACCTTTTAAAGCGAGGTTGAAAGGCTGATAAGTAAACCCGTAAATATCATCGCTACCCCTCCGGTTGGAGCTAAAAAATCCGGAAGCACCGTCCTCACTCCTGATTAAGCCAAAATCATCAACCGAAGAGTTAACGGGTGCGCCCAAGTTAGCCGGCGAATTGATAGGGCGCGGCCCCTTTAGCGTTACCTTAAAAATATCCAACCCACCCAAACCGGGATGGCCGGTAGACGAGAAATACAAAATACTATCCTGATAAAGGGTAGGAAACATCTCGTTACCTTCGGTGTTGATAACAGGGCCCATGTTTTTAGGCCTGCTCCATTCACTTCTCGCGTTGCTACGGATGCAATAGTATAAATCGGTGCCGCCCTGCCCTGGCATATCTGATGAAAATATCAACAATGTACCCAAACTGTTTACCGTTGGGTGCCCTACCGAATATTGATCGTTATTATAAGTAAAAGCCTGAATGTCATTAAAATCCGAACCTTTAGCAATATAGATCTGGAGTTTGTTAATACCATCGTCGCTTTCGGCGTATTTGCCTTTTAAATAATTGTTCCGGGTAAACATCATCGAGCCATCAGGCAACATCGTAGCAGAACCCTCGTGGTATTTGGTATTGATTTTGCCGGGTACGGGCAGCACTTTAACAGTTTTCGAGAGGTAATCGCCAAGGGTATCTTTAAAAGTTTTGATACCGCCCAGCCCTATCATCCTGTTGTCGTTATTGGTGGTGTAAATACCACCTTCATTTTCTTTATCGCCCTTTTTTCCCGAAGCCTTTCGTCCCCTTCGTAAAATATCCATGAGGCTGTCCGGATCAACGGCTTTGATATCCGAAAGATTTTTTACATAGTACAGGTCAGAAAAAGGCGACTGATCCCATTGAAAAATCTTCCTGTTAAAACCCGGCCCCCCTTTACGGTTGCTGGCAAATACAAGCCCTTCCTTATAATACATGGGCGAATATTCTGACGATGCCGTACTAATGTTTGTATAATAAACCTTCCATTCCTCATTTTCCTCAAGTAAAGAGCCGATGTTGGGGTAAAATTTAATAAATGAAGACGCCATCTTGTTCTTATTCACAAGATTGAGATACTTTTCGTACCATAGCTCAGAGCTTTCATACTGTTTTTTATTGGCCAATACTTCGGCGTAGCGCAAGGCCCATTCTGGCCGTACCCTGGTGCCTGTGGTTAGTTTTCCGTACCAAAAAACCGCTTTATCATAATCTTTAACCTGCCTGTAGCTATCGGCCAGCATAGCCTGCGCTTCTTTGTTTTGCGGATTCGCTTTCAGCAAGGTTTCAAATGCCACAATAGCCGGCGCATATTTAAACGAGTTATAGTCACTTTCGCCGGCTTTAAATAAGCTGTTTGTTTTGCTATCATCCTGTGCAAATAATAAAACCCGCGCAAACATCAATAAAGCTAAGGTGAAGTATATTTTTTTTAGCATAACCATTTCTAAAAATAACGTGGAGATAATATTTTTCCCTGTGAGGAGCCGAATTCATAACGAAGCATAATTTCGTGACTGCCGGAGTTATATTGAACAAGCGGCGTAGTACTACGGTCATAGGCATACCCTATCCGGATCTGGTGCGAAACCTGTACTTCTACCATAGCCGAAATATCCGCTTCGGTGCGGTATTGCAATCCCAGCGCTATAACGTCCTTAAGCCATAAGGTGCCGTTAAAATCCGCTTCCAGCGGCGCGCCCTTAACCCCTTTTATTAAAACAGACGGTTTAAGGTTAAGATCCTCGTTGAGGGGAAATACATAACCGCTTGCCAAA
Source organism: Mucilaginibacter paludis DSM 18603 (assembly GCF_000166195.2). NCBI lineage: Bacteria > Pseudomonadati > Bacteroidota > Sphingobacteriia > Sphingobacteriales > Sphingobacteriaceae > Mucilaginibacter > Mucilaginibacter paludis. Next base: position 4,790,580 of record NZ_CM001403.1, on the reverse strand, counting down.
AACAAGTGGATGGCCTGGCCTGCAAAAGCGTTATTGCCTTGTACACTTAAATCATTCAGCTTGTTGTTCAATAATTGAGGGGCCGATAGCCCAAGGTAAAATCTATCGGTGTTGTAATAGATACCCGTGCCAAAATTAAGCAGCGTTTTGTTGATATTATTAGCAAAGGCTAAGTCGCCGGAGCCGCCCGAGTTTAAGGTGACCGATGTAAAATCGGCCCGGTACTGGCTGGCACCTCCCTGCAAACCAAAAGCCAGGGTACCTTTATTTAAACGCAGGCGATAGGCATAACTTACAAAACCACCGGTAGTATTGGTGATACCTAACCTATCGTTAAAAACCTGGAAACCCAAGCCTATTTTTTTGGCCTCGATAGGAAAATCAATGGTAAAGGTGGCGGTTTTTGGCGCGCCCTCTATCCCCACCCACTGATCGCGGTACAGGGCCGTGGCCGAGGTAATATCACGGCTGCCGGCATAAGCAGGGTTAATTGCAAGCGTATTAAACATGTATTGCGAATACATGGCGTCTTGCTGAGCCCAAACAGACTTGCCCGTAAACGCTATTAATAATACAATTAATATTAATTTAATACTTTTCATAATTATCTTGTTATGGTAATAAAGCCGGCATATCGGCTGTTGTCGTCAAATTTCAAAATGTAGTAATAGGTACCTACCGGTACATCCGACCCGATATGTAAACCCTCAGTACATTTTCCGTCCCAGTCGTTTTTATAGTCGCCGTTCCGGTATACGCGGTTACCCCAGCGGTTGTATATTTCCAGGTTCATTTTTCGCGATCCGGCGCCTTCAATTACAAACTTATCATTAACGCCATCTCCGTTAGGCGAAAATCCACCCGGAATCAGCTGATCGGCTTTCTCCAATTTAACAGGCGTAGGCGTGTTAGGGCTTACATCGCCCGTTTTGTTTGGATCTGGTTTTACACCATCGGTTGATTGATCTGTTGTAACAATACCAAGTGGTGATGTGGCGCGGCCCACGGCGGTGTTAAAATAAGTAGTATTGCCAATTACCAAAGTCACGTTAACAACAACTTGCAGCTGCTCTACCTGCCCTTTGGCCAATGAGCTTGATGGCTGCAGCATTTCGATATTGGCACTACCATCATAACTGCTGTTTACAACCAGGCTTCCTAATGCTTTGATGCTTTTAACTTTAATATTTTCGCCGCGAAAGGTTTGGGTCAAATCGTCGGTAACGCTCAAACTATTTAAGGCCGAATTACCATAATTACCAACGGTTACTAAATAGGTAACATCGTACGAACCATTTGAAACCCGGTTTGCCGATACTAACGATTTTGCCACACCAATAACGGGTTTATCATTAATGATCACGTTAACGGTGGCTACATTGGATACATTGCCATTTTTATCTTTAACGGTATACAAAAACACATCGGTACCGCTGTAATCAGTTGCCGGGGTATAGAGTACCTTACCTGTAGCAGGATCTACCGATAGGGTACCATGGGCGGGTTGTTGGGTGATGGTAACCGTAGTTGGATCAATGTCAGAGGTACCCGCCACATCGTTCTGCAGGATATCAATGCTTACAGGCGTGTTGGTAGTGGTAATGGCCGAATCGTTTGTAGCGGTTGGCGGTTTATTAATTGCTACCGTTACGGTGATCGGATCGGATACTACCCCATTTTTGGTAATGGTATAAGTATAGGTATCGGTGCCGGTATAACCTGTGGCTGGTGTATAAGTAATGGTACCGTCGGCGTTCACCACAATGGTACCGTGAGCCGGTGGTGTACCCGCGGTTACCGTGGCGCCAACTCCGCTCGGGCCATCATTGCTGGTTACCGTAGTGGTTACCGGCGTATTAACGGGAGTAGTTACAGCATCGTTTACGCCAACCGGCTTAACGGTTAAGGTTACGGTTATCGGGTCGGACACGATACCGTCTGCTGTGGTTAAGGTATAGGTGTAGCTGTCTGTACCTACATAACCGCTTGCGGGCGTATAAGTAACCAAGCCGGTGCTGGCATCGGTAACAGCAACAGTACCATGTGTTGGCCCGGTTACAACGGCTACCGTTGTGCCGGTAGCGCTATTGCCATCATTGGTTTTTACCGGTGTGGCAACCGGTGTATTAATTGGGGTAACATCCTTATCGTTTACGCCAAACGGCTTAACAATGATAGACAGCAATGCCGGGGGGCTCGTAGCGCCGAAGTTATCATTAATTACGTACGATATGGGGGTAGCTTTTCCTGAAAAAGTAGCTGTGGGGGTAAAGGTTACCACTCCCGTAGTGCTATTTACAGTGTAAGTTCCCTGCCCCGGAATAGTTACCGAAGCTTTTTTGGCATTATCCGACGGATCTACCAGTTGTACGGTGGTTTTATTAATGGTACCATCCGGGTCGGTATCATTGGCCGTTACATCAACCGTAACCGGCTGACCGATGATAGTGCTGCCAGTGTCGTTTCCGGCTGCAGGCGTTTGCTCAATTCCGAAATTAACGCCGGTTATGTCCTGGCTTTTTCCTGAAGTGATCACCTGGATCTGTAAATTAGGTGTGCCTGCTTCTATACCTGTATTGGCTGCGTTATTGATGCCGTAGGTTTCGCCTGACGGCGCCCAGCCTGATGGCAGGTTAGCCGTTGTAACCGCACTAAGCGTGCCGCCAATGGCAACGTTGTTAACCGAAATAGCCAGCGTATAAGTACCATTGTTGTTGTTTGGCAACACATAAGTACCATCGGCTGCTACAGCTACTTTATTAACAATGGTATTGGTGTTATCTACCAGGTACGCGTATAAAGGCTGTGAGGAAACCGATTGTAAAGGCGTGCCGGAAATCCCTCCAACCGCGCCATCGCTATCATGGAAAACAGAACCCGAAATACTGAGGCCTAAAATATCTTTCAATTTATAATCTTCAGTTTCGCCATCACTGGCAAAGCCCGTACTTCTTTCATCAATAGTTGTAGACGGATCGTCGGCTAAAGTAGCGGTAGTGATGCGGAAGCGGGCATATAAGGGCCCCGACTTTATTTTGTTGATAAACGAAGCATTGGTATACAACAACGTAACCGTTTGCGTAGAAGCAGCCGGAACGGTAGCCGTCATTAACTCATCCGGCGAAAAAAATCCGTCGCGGTTAAAATCCAGCCAACCGTATATAGTTGCCGGCACACTTTTGGTATTAGTAACCGGGAAAGATATCACAACATCGTTTTGCTGGTTTACCTTAATATCCGGCAAAGCAGAAGGAGTTATGCTGCTCTCATCATTGGCTCCCGACAAATCGTCACCAGTAGCAGCAGTTCCAAATATCCCGTTACCATCGGGGTCAACATTATTACTTCCAATAAATACAGTGGGTTTTGGCGAAAGTGGGGTTGTAGTGCTATTGATAACGGCATAGGTACCGTCTGACGGAAAGTTATCTACTATTACAAACTTATCAATGTAATTTCCGGCTATACCATAACTTGTTGGTGCATCGCCCAAATCAAACGGCAAAACAAAACCCACAGCCAGGGCTGTAACCCCTGTACCCTTCATGGATACGTTTTTTAATTCGCGGGCACCGTGTGCAAACATAACCGCCTGTACCCCAAAATTGCCAGGGGCCAAATCAACATACAACTTAAATGCAGTTCCCGAATTTGATATATCCATTTTATAATGGTCATCACCGGCATTTCCGGCCCTCCTTTTGTTTAACAACTGCCATTTAATAGCATTAGGAGCTGTGCCGGATATATATTCGCTGGGTCCTGCACCGCTGGTAGGGCCTGAATCTATTGATTCGGCATCGGCAATCACCATACCCGGGTAAACCACATCCGTATATACGCCGTTAATGTTGATGGCTACCTTTACATCAATATCAAAAGTTACCGTACCACCGTTGGTTGTAGCCATCCCGCAATTTGGCACGCCTAAGGAGCCGCCAAATTCGGGCAAATTATTGCTTGAATACATAATATTCAAACCATCCCTCGCATATAAACCGGGGGTGTAAGCAATCATAGCCGGGTTAGGCCCCGAGAGGGTTTCGTTGCTGATTATTGCAGTGATGCGCACCGTTGGCGAAAACTGCCATACGTAGGTACCATTGATAATATGAGTGGCATCGGCACCAGCGGGGGCGCTTAACATCTTGGCAGGATCCCAGGTTAGCCAATAAACAGCTTTTGCCAGGCTATCGGCTGTACCCCCTATCGCGTATTGCGCAGAGGCCCGTGTAAAAACTCCGCTTAAAACAACAAATAATAAAATTATTTTGAATAGGTAATTTTTAGTCATAGTGTCTTTTATTTCAATCTATACAGCGCTCAAACTTAATATATAAGTATGTCGGAAACATTTTCAATATTTAATTACAGGTATAAAATCATTTCACATTCCGCAATAAGGTCAACGTTAAAGCATTTGTAAAATGAGTGAATTATTATTGTTAATACAATTACTAAAATGAGTAATAAAACACACCATTATACGGCAGATATCCCCTATGGGTTTAAAAACATCACCTTAAAAGACATACCTTAACTTAATGGCTAATTTATTAAATTACTATTTAAATAGACCAACAATACACATTAATAATCTATTCGAGTGATCGTCAAAAATGAATTTCAACAATTAATTCGCATCTTAGCAAACCAACAGAAATTCTGATTAATAGCTTACATTTAAACTATTTTTAGGCAGGATGGAAAATTGTTTTTTATAGATAGAGAGATGCAATGAAGGAAATTGGTTTAATTGAGGATAACAAAACCATACGCGACCTTTACTCCAGATACTTTAAAAGAACACAATCGTTTGATGTGGTATTTTCTGTTTCTGATATCGCGGATGCGATATCATTTAAAAAAAACCAGCCCCGGATTATCCTTTTAGATGTTAACCTGCCTTCAGGTTCAGGAATTGACGGCATCAAACTATTAGCAGATCATTTTCCTCAGAGCAAGATCGTTATCCTGTCGGCTATGGAAGATAGCAAATTAACAACACTCGCGGTACAAAATGGTGCGGTAGGGTATTTATTAAAAACCAGTAGCATGGCCTATATATGCGAGTCGCTGCTTCAGATAGATAACGGGGGAATGTCATTTTCGCCAGCCACCATCAGTCATTTAATCCAACCAAAAGAAGTTGTTGAACAGCAGATAACCGAGCTTACCAAAAGAGAGTTGGAACTGGTTGAATTATTAAGTGGCGGATTTGCCAATAAAATTGCGGCCGATAAATTAAATGTTACTTATTTTACCATTAACCAACATCTGAAAAATATATACAAAAAGCTGAACATCAACTCGAAACCAGAGTTAATATCATGGTTTCTGAACAGAAAAAACAGACCGTCATCCAAGTAAAACCATCCGGATCTCCGGCCTGGCGTAATTAGGTCAACAAAAAAAGGTCTTTCCCAAACCACCTTTCTTTCGAAATGCAGGCTTGAAAAAGACCATCATCAGATCAAATGATCTGAGCGCCGAAATATTATTGCCATCCGCCGCCTAAGGACCTGTATAACTCGGATACGGCGCTAAGCTCGTCTCTTTTGATAGATACCAGGTCAAGCTCGCTTTGCAATATATTGCTTTGGGCAGTAATTACTTCCAGGTAATTGGCCATGCCATTTTTAAACAGCATATTGGCATTGGTATTGGCTTGTTGCAAGGTATTTACGCGGTTAGCAGCTATATCCTGCTGTGTTTTTAGCTTTTCAATTTTAACTAAAGCATCGGATACTTCACCAACGGCATTTAGTACCGACTGCCTGAACTGGATAATGGTTTTCTCCCTTTCCACTTGAGCTACCCGGTATTGGGTGTTCAATTCTTTATGCTGAACTAAGGGCTGTACCACACTACCCGCAACTATACCAAACAAAGATGCCGGGATATTGAACCAGTTACTGGCCTGGAATGAATTAACGCCACCACTTGCAGTAATCCGCAAGGCCGGGTACATAGCTGCTTTGTTAATGCCAACGTTTGCATTAGCTATAATTAAAGCAAGCTCATAATTTTTGACATCGGGCCTGCGGCTTACCAGGGCCGAGGGTATGCCTGCGGATAAGTTATTAGGTATAGCGATTTGATCCAGGATAGAATTGCGTTCAATTTTACCTGGCAATTCGCCGGTTAAAATACGTAAGGCGTTCTCCTGGATGCTGATGTTCTGCTCAAAAGCAGGGATAAGTTTAGCCGCTGCCATTTGCTGGGCCTGGGCCTGTTCAATAGCAAGCGAGGTAACCTGACCGGCATCATATTGCAACCTGATAATGCGCAGGGTGCTATCATTCAACAATACATTTTTTTGCGCTATGGCCAACTGTGCATCCAGCATTAACAGGTTATAATAACCTTGCGACACACTGGCAACAAGCGTTGTTTGTACAGCTTTACGGGCTTCAACGGTTTGCAGGTAAGCAGCCAGCGCACTTTTTTGCTGATTACGGATCTTGCCCCAGATGTCGGCCTCCCATGACAGCGATAAATTGGCTGAATAATCCTCAATGTGTTTTGTACCTAAATTGTATTGGCTTAAACTCAAGCCGGTTAAACTATTGTCCGACGGACGGCTTGTGCTACCGGTAACATTCAGTGCAACTACCGGCACATAGTTCCATTTAACCTGCTTAAATAAAAGTTGAGATGCCTCGATATTTTTAACGGCAATCTGCATATCATAATTTTTCGCGATAGCACTGTCAATCAGTTTCTGAAGTGTGGCATCGGTAAAAAAGCTTTTCCATGCTACATCTGCTACGCTGCTGGTATCGCTTGTCACAGCCGCATTCCTGAAATGTTCAGGTAGTTGCGCCTGGGGTGTTTGGATATCTTTTGAAACTTTACAGGCGCTCAGAAAAAGAACTATCAAAGCCAGCCTGTTTACGTAATTTTTCATTTTGATTTATATTTTAGAAATACTGATCCTGCCTTGCAGCAGGATCGGTATCCGTATCGTTGATTTAATTAAGCGGAATATTCGTTTTCGGCTACCTTGACAGGACTTCCGTCATGATGCTCATGTGATTTACCGTTTAGCAATACAGGCACAGGGATTCCGGTTATGCGCTCCTGTAGGCCCTGGAAAATCACAAACAATACTGGGATAATAAATAAACCCAATACCACACCTGATACCATACCGCCTGCTGCTCCAATACTGATGGAGTGGTTACCTTGTGCTGATGGCCCGGTGGCAATACTCATGGGGAATAAACCGAAAACAAAAGCCAGCGATGTCATGATAATTGGGCGCAAACGTAATTTGGCAGCCTCAATAGCCGCGGCCACCAATGGTTGGCCGGCTTTACGCCGCTGCACGGCAAACTCCACAATCAGGATGGCATTTTTAGCCAGCAAACCGATGAGCATAATTAGGGCTACTTGTACATAAATGTTATTTTCTATACCGGTTAAACCCAATACTGCAAACACACCAAATAAACCTGTAGGTATGGAAAGTATTACAGCCAATGGCAGGATGTAACTTTCATACTGTGCCGACAATAAGAAATATACAAATATCAAACAAAGCATAAATATGACAGCTGACTGGCCACCCGAGGAAATCTCCTCGCGTGTTTGGCCGGCAAACTCATAGGCAAACCCCACAGGCAATTGCTCTTTCGCTGTTTCTTCTATCGCCTTAATGGCATCACCAGAGCTATAACCAGGTTTTGGGATAGCATTTACCTCAATAGAGTTAAACAAGTTATAACGCGAAGCGGTTTCTGAACCATAAACACGGGTTAACTTAACCAGGGTATTCACCGGTACGTTCTCGCCTGATTTGTTTTTAACAAACACCCTGTCAATTGTTGAAGGGTCTGTCCTGTCGGCAATATCAGCCTGAACAACTACACGATAGTATTTACCAAAGCGGTTAAAATCCGAGGCCTGGGCAGTACCAAAGTAAGCCTGCATTGTAGATAGAATATCTTTCACACTTACGCCCAACTGGTTAGCCTTTTCATCATCAACTTCTAATTGTAACTGAGGATAATCTGCCTTATAAGAAGTAAAGGCATAGGCAATTGCCGGTTTCTGCATCAGCTTGGCAATAAAGTTATTGGCCACACCGCTAAATTTATCGAGCCTGCCGTTGGTTTTATCCTGCAACATCACATCCAGAGCTTCTACGTTGCTAAAGCCGGGAACTGTTGGAAAACTAAATACAAAGAAAGTACCGCCCGGTATGGCTCCTAATTTCCCTCTAACTATATTTTGTATAGCATCTATATTTTTAACCTCGCCCCGCTCTTCGGTAGGTTTCAATAGCAGGAAGATTACACCGGCTGATGGGCTGCTGGATTGTGTAAGAAAGTTAAAGCCAGACAGCGCGGTAACAAATCGAGCTGATGGCAACGTTTTCAACTGATCTTCGGCCAGCTTAAAGGTTTTGTTAGTTCCGGCCAACGATGTACCTGATGGCGTACTAACAGCTATAGCCACAAAACCCTGATCCTCGGTAGGAATAAAACCTGTTTTGGTTCTGCTTACCATGTAAACCGTTACAACAATGATTAAAGCGAGGCCAGCCATACTGATCCATTTGTTACGGACAAGTACTTTCAAACCTCCAACATAACGGTTAGTCATGTAGTTGAACCCACCATTAAAGCCCGCGTAAAATTTCTCTACAAAACTTTGCTTAGGCGCCTCGTGCCCATGTTCGGTATGTTTATTTTTTAAAAATAAAGCGGCCAGAGCTGGACTTAAAGTTAACGCGTTAACAGCCGAAATAATAATGGCTATGGCCATGGTTAGCGCAAACTGTCTGTAAAATATGCCTGTTGAACCGGTCATGAAACTCACCGGTAAAAACACCGCCGCCATAACCAGCGTAATAGAAATGATGGCTCCCGTAATCTCGTGCATGGCCTGGGTAGTAGCTGCTTTAGGGCTTAGGCCCGGATTATGCTCCATTTTGGCATGAACCGCCTCTACAACTACAATGGCATCATCTACCACAATACCTATAGCCAATACCAATGCAAACAACGTTAAAAGGTTAACCGAGAAACCAAACAGGTTCATGAAGAAGAATGTACCTATAATAGCCACCGGAACGGCGATAGCGGGGATAAGGGTAGACCTGAAATCTTGCAGAAATATAAATACAACTATAAATACCAGTATAAAGGCCTCTACCAGTGTATGCTCCACCTGGTTGATTGACTCGTCGAGGTCGGTTTTTGTACGATAGAACTGATTGTATTTGATACCGACAGGAAAATCCTTCGATGCTTTTTCCATCAGCTTATCAATAGCGATCTGGATTTCATTGGCGTTTGAACCCGACAACTGTATGATACCGATAATGATACCATCGTGGCCGTTCAGGTTACTTACGCTGTTATAAGAATAAGCACCCAACTCTACACGGGCTACATCCTTTAAATGCAATACAGAACCGTCGGCGTTAGCACGGATAGCTATATTCTGATATTCTTCGGGTTTGGTAAGCTTACCTTTGTATTTAATTACATATTCAAATGCTTCGTTACTGCGCTCGCCAAATTTACCTGGCGCAGCCTCCAGGTTTTTGTCCTGAATAGCCGCCATTACTTCGGCAGGGGTTACTTTATGAGCTGCCATTTGGCCCGGATTAAGCCAAACACGCATGGAGTAATCTTTAATACCGCCAAATATACTGGCAGAACCTACACCCGGAATACGTTTAATTTCGGGAATGATATTGATCTGCGCATAGTTGGCCACAAAAGTTTGATCGTACTTTTTAGGATCCTCAGAGTAGAGCGCCATGGCACCAATAAAGCTGTTTTGCTGTTTGGTGGTAGTTATACCATATTGTAACACCTCAGCAGGCAATTGGCTCGAAGCCTGAGACACACGATTTTGAACGTTTACCGCTGCCTGATCGGGGTTGGTACCCTGTTTAAAGTAAACGGTGATGGCTAAAGTACCGTCATTACTGGCGGTAGATGTCATATAGGTCATATTTTCCACCCCGTTAATCGCTTCTTCCAACGAAGGCGTAACGGAACGTAAAATAGTCTCGGCATTGGCGCCTGGATAAACTGCAGATACCAACACTGCCGGAGGGGCAATATCAGGGAAGCGCTCTAAGGGTAATTTTGTTAAACCAAGTATACCAACTATCACCAGTAATATGGAGATAACAGTTGAGAGTACCGGTCTTTCTATAAATTTCTGAAACATGACTTTAAAGTTTAAGTGTATGTATTATTTTTTTACCACAGCGGCTACCTTATCGGCTGCTTTTTGAGGCTGGATCACCATACCTTCTTGTAGTTTATCTATGCCCTCTAACACAATCTGGTCGCCTGCCTTAATCCCCTCGTTATCCTTAACAAGGTAGTGGCCGTGTGTTTTACCAACAATGTATATGGGCTGCTTTTTAACTTTGCTGCTGTCGCCAACCGTAAACACAAATATTTTATCCTGCATTTCAATAGTTGCCGATTCAGGCACGATCAAGGCATCGCGGTGGTTAAGGCTCAACCTGATTTTGCCTGTATTGCCCGAGCGTAATAAGCCTTGAGTATTAGGGAAAGTCGCCCTTAAAGTAATGGCACCTGTATTTTTATCAAACTGACCGTCAATCATATCAATCTTACCTTGTTTGGCATATTGGCTATTATCGGCAAGCAAAAGCCCCACTGCGGGCAGGTGTTTTAGTTTATCTGTTAACGTTTCGCCTGGATATTGCTCTTTAAAGCTCACAAAATCCTTTTCGGCTAACGAGAAGTAAACGTGAACCGTATGAACGTCAGACAACAAGGTAAGCGCTTCAATATCTGCTGGGGTAACTAAACTTCCTTGTTTTTTTACCAGTCGGCCTATATAGCCGCTTACCGGCGCTTTAATGGTAGTATATCCCACATTGATCTGGGCGGTTGCAACATTGGCCTTAGCCTGCTCTATATTGGCTTTGGCAATTTGGTAAGCAGCCCTGGCTGTTTTTAACTGATACTCAGATACCACTTTGTTTTGCACCAGCGGCGTTAATTTTTGAATTTCAAGTTGCGAATTGATCAGTGCGCTTTCGGCAGCATGTTGCCCGGCCAAGGCGTTGTTCAATTGTGCGCGGTAAGGCTGATCGTTAATTTTAAACAGCGCCTCTCCGGCGTTAACGTAAGCACCTTCGTCAACAAACACCTTATCTAAAGAGCCGCTCACCTGCGGACGGATCTCCACATTGATGGCACCTTCAATAGAAGCCGGATATTCCTGGTAAGTAGTATCATTCCCGGCTAAAACGGTAGCTACCGGCAACGAAGGTGGTGGAGGTGCGGTTTGAGTTTGTGGTTTTGTTGAGCAACTGTATAGTGATAGTGCGATAACCGCTAAAAAGATAGTTTTCATAATAATTAATTTTGAATGATGATAGGATAATTGCCTTGCAGGCTGCTGAACTATTGTTGTGTTGTTGATTATTTACGCTAACGAAAAAGGTTTGAAGACTCAATTAACGGCGTTAAATTATTTAACATCGTTATTAAAATTCCATAAAGTTTGACTGTAATTTGCATGATATTAAAGATTGGTTTTAAAAACTTTTAGCTTAACGCTGTTAAATGTTTTAACGATGTTTTTATTTTGTTAAAAAAAGTTAGTCCTGCATGGACCGGATGATCCCGCCTATGGCATCCTTCAACACCTGGCGATTGATCTCTTCAGAATAACCTCCGTTTAAAATATTAATGGAAATTAACCCGTGTACAATAGACCAGAAAGTGTAATATTTGGTACATACAGCATCGGCATCCGGATTTTCGATATTCATCAACTCGAGTATCACCTCACTGAATAAAGTTGACGGCAATTTCGATTCCGGAAGATTTTTGACCAGGTCGCAACAACAATTCATTTGTACGCCAAACATCACCTGGTATAGTTCTTTATTAGCAAAAGCAAAATTCCAGTAGGCGAGCCACATGGCTTCCAACTGTTTAGCCGGTAAACGATGTTTGCTTTTTGCCTCTTGCAAATCCTTTGATAAAATCAAATATCCTTTGCGTGTAAGCTCCAGCAATATCGCGTCTTTGTTAGCAAAATATTCGTATATAATAGGCGCAGTATACTCAATCACATCTGCAATTTTCCGCATACTTAAAGCTTGCCATCCCTCTTCCTTAACAATTTGAAGTGAAGCATCCAGGATATTAACCCGTGTTTCATCTTTCAAACGTTGTATCCTGTCTTTACTTGCCATTTCACTTATTCACGATATTAAATCATTTAACACCGTTAAGCAAATGTACATAGTTAAACGGTTGATAGTATTCATCGCATTGTCAAATTCTGAAATGGAAAATTGTTAATGCATTGGCAATATTTCAAAGCTACTTATAGTAAAATGATAAATGTGCAAATGAGCGAACGTGATTTGCACATCTACATATTTCCATTTGCACATCCGCACATTTACTCATCTGCACATAGTCATTTGTAATATTTTAGCTATTAGCTTTTTATCCTTGATAAAGTATTATATTACTGATAAATTTGAGTATAAACCAAACCGGTATGCCTAACTATAAAATTTCTGTTAACAGCAAGTTAGTTTCTGTTGAGGCCGACGCTGATACACCATTGCTTTGGGTATTGCGCGATCATTTGAATTTAGTAGGCACCAAATTTGGATGCGGTATTGCCCAATGCGGTGCCTGTACAGTACACCTGGAAGGTGCCGCCATCCGGTCGTGCTCGTTTCCTATCGCAGCAGTAGGCACTAATAAGATTGTAACTATCGAAGGTTTAAGTGCCAACGGTACCCACCCGGTGCAGCAAGCCTGGGAAGAAATGGATGTTGCCCAATGCGGTTATTGCCAGTCGGGCCAGATTATGGCCGCAGCGGCATTATTAAAACGTACGCCAAACCCTACCGATAACGATATTGACGCCTCCATGACCAATATTTGCCGTTGCGGCACACATTACCGCATCCGCAAGGCGGTTCATCTGGCCGCTAAGAAAGGAGCAACACACCAATGATAGCAGCAGCCGTATCACGACGACACTTTTTAAAGATTACAACCATAGCCGGTGGGGGTATGATGCTCGGCTTTAATCTGCTAAGCCAAGCTGAAAACATCGAACATAACGACCTGGAAGCTGTATTTGCACCAAACGCTTATATCACCATTAATCATAAGGGTTTGGTTACCCTGATGGCGCCCAACCCAGAAATTGGCCAGGGTGTTAAAACCGCTTTGCCCATGATTTTGGCCGAAGAGCTCAACGTTAAATGGGATTCCGTGTATGTTGAAATGGCTCCCCTGGATAAAAAATACGGCTCACAGGTAGCAGGTGGAAGCGGTGCCATCCGCAGCAGGTTTATGCCCATCAGGCAGGCCGGTGCAACCGCCCGGGTGATGCTGATTAGCGCGGCAGCCGGCCAATGGGCGGTACCCGAAGGTGAATGCTATGCCGAAGACGGCTTTGTGGTGCACAAGCCCAGTGGAAAGAAATTAGGTTATGGCGAGTTAGCTGCAAAAGCCGCAACGCTGCCCGTACCCACCGATGTTAAATTAAAAGACCCTAAAGATTTTAAGATCATTGGTACAAGGGTACATAATATCGACAATAAAAAGATCATTACCGGGCAACCGCTTTATGGTATGGATACCCGCCGCGAGGGCATGCTTTTCGCGATGGTATCCCGCCCACCCGCTTTCGGTAAAACATTAAAATCTTTTGATGATACCGAAACCCGTAAAGTAACGGGAGTAAAAAACGTTGTGCAGGCCCATGGCGTAGTAGCTGTGCTGGCAACATCAACCTGGGCCGCAAAAAAAGGACGCGACGTGCTGAAGGTGATCTGGGAAGATACCGGCAAACTGGAAAGCAGTACCGACCACGACATTGCTTTTAAGGACATGATAGCCCAAAAAAGTGAAGCCCCATCCCGCAACGACGGTGATGTTGAAGCCATTTTGGGTAGCGGCGCTAAAGTAGTAGAGGCCATTTATGAGTGCCCCGCTTTATCGCATGCCCCCATGGAGCCCATTAATTTTTTTGCCGATGTACGGGATGGCAAAGCCGAATTGTATGGCCCTACTCAGGTGCCGGCCAATATGTGCGCCGAAGTAGCCAAAGCACTAAATATTCCGGAAGCTAATGTTACTTTGGGTATGCCACGCCAGGGCGGTGGTTTTGGCCGCAAGTTAAGGCCCGATAATGGTGTAGAAGCAGCTTTAATTTCCGCAGCGGCCAAATGCCCGGTGCAAATGTTCTGGACGAGGGAAGATGATATACAAGGCGACTTTTATCGCGCCCCGGCGATGTATAAATACAAGGCAGTTATTGGAGCCGATAATACCATCAGCGCCTGGCATGTTACTTCGGCGGCTTTAAACGGCCGGGCTTCGGTACCGGATGGCTTCCCGGCGGCGGCCATCACGCATTTCCGTCATGATAACCATAGCGTTAAAACAGATATACAAATGGGTCCGTGGCGTGCTCCCACCAGCAATGTGGCCGCTTTTGCCGACGAAACCTTTTTGGATGAACTGGCCCACGAGATGAAAAAAGATCCGATTGCTTTGCGACTGGAACTTTTAGATAAAGCCAAAAATAGCCCCGTTGGCACGGTAAAATACAACATCGAAAAATTTAAAAGTGTAATTAACCTGGTGAGCCAAATGAGCAACTGGGGTAAAAATACCAAGCCCAATGTATACTACGGCTTCGCCTCCTACTTCTCTTTCAATAGTTATGCGGCGCATGTTGCAGAGGTAACTAAAACCAAGGATGGGTTAAGGGTAACCAAAGTATTTTCGGCAATCAACTGCGGCAGGGTGGTGAACTTGAGCGGTGCCGAAAACCAGGTTGAAGGCGCCATTATTGATGGTTTGAGCCACGCCCTGTTCAGCAAAATCACTTTTGACCAGGGTGCTGTAATGCAGAAGAATTTTCATACCTATAAATTTTTAAGGATGAAGGATGCGCCGTTGGAGGTGATTGTGAAATTCGTACCATCTGAAGATGCACCGACAGGATTGGGCGAACCCGGACTGCCGCCGATTGCACCGGCTGTGGGGAATGCTATTTTTGCCGCTACAGGGAAGCGGTATCGTAAGTTGCCTTTTGAACTGGGGAAAGTATAGTTTGGAGGTTATATTGATTAGTGCATAGCAGGTGTGTTCGACGCACGAAGAAAGGACACACCCCTCCGCCCCTCTCGAGAGCATAGCCGTCAACTTTAGAAAAAAAAGGGATAAAATTTTTTTAGAGCAAGAATCGGAACTGCAAAATTGCAGTCATTATTCGAGCGAATGAGTTCGGAACTATTTGAACCAACGGTGTTAGATGGCCTGGCCCGTAAAACAGAGGCTATACAACGCAAACGAAAAGTGGGAGGCAAGGAACTATTGGATATGGCGTTATTTGATGGAGATCAATCGTTTAACGGCATGAGTATGCAGTTAATGCGGAGGGATGGGCTTGATATTTCGAAGCAGGCATTGCATCAAAGACATCACAGCAATATGACAAAGTTTGTACAAGCCGTTTTTGAGCAATTAATAGCAGTTGAGTTACCGCAAGAGCAAACACAGGGCTTGGAGATCCGTATCAAAGATTCTACCCGTTTCGCGTTGCCGGAAGTTATTGCAGAGACATTCCCCGGAACAAAAGGAAGTGGGATGAAAGCGGGAGCATCTGTACAATTTGAATTTGAAATCAAAAGTGGTAAAAGCGATATCAAAGTAACTCCGGCCAACGCAAATGACCAGGGTGAGAGTCATCTGGACAAGGCATCAATTCAGCCGGGGGTATTATATATGAGAGATCTGGGTTACACTCACTTGAGTTATATGAACAATATTAACAAAGTCAAAGCTTTCTTTATTAATAAATTATGTCCGAAAACAACGATTTATCTATTAAAGGACGACCAATACCAAAAGTTAGAGTTGTCGAAACTACAAGGCATAACCGGCGTATTTGATCAACAGGTATATATCGGAGCTGATAAGATGCCGGTAAGGATAATAATAGAACCGGTAAGTGAAGAGCTCAAGGCAAGGCGGATAGCCAATACTGAAAAGTACAATAAAAAGAAAGGCAGTACCACCAGTAAGGGATTCAAAGAGCGGGCAGGGTTTAACTTTATTGTTACCAACCTGGTGAGCGAAAAATATAGCGCTGAATTGATCCAAAAGTTATATCACCTGCGATGGCAGATAGAATTGGTTTTTAAAGCATGGAAGTCGTTTTTAAAGATACACACGTTCCCCAAAGGAAGTTCGGATCGTATAACCAGTATATTATACAGTAAGTTGATCTGGGCAGTTTTGAGTTGGAAAATATGCATGGCTATCGGTAAGATAGGTCAAATTAGTGTTTTAAAGGTGCATCGACTAATCGCTTCTACGAAAGAAGAATTGCGAGCGCAGCTTTTAGGGATATGCTCAAAGTGGTTAGCTCTGTTGGAGAAATTAAACTTAAAGCACCTTTCAAAAGAGCACAGAAAACATAGGTTAAAAATAGAAGAAATTGTAATAAGTATTTGATTATTAGATATTTAAATACTATATTTAGATAGTTAAACAAAAATAAGAAAGGCGGGGTCATCTAAACCTCCCCGCCTTAAAAAACGAAAAATATGAGAGTAAAAATACATAGGTTTGCCCATGCGGGCAAACCGCGCCTAAAAATTAAATAACTGAAAATCAACAATATATGAGTACAGCTACTTAAATTGACGGCTATGCTCTCGAGAGGGGAGTCGCACATTCCCATGACTTTTCACTATTCAGTTCCTTTATTATCAACCACTTAAACCACCAATTGATTAAACAACCGATTCAATGTTTTAAGTGCATCGTTACATAGGCCGGGGTGAACTTTGGATGCTTGTACGATAGTGCTCCGGGTGGCGGTAAGCCAGCGGAAACGGGATGCTATATCTAATGTCGCAATTGGGCCGCCTTCTTTGTCGCCATTGCATATCTGTTCAAAGGCACACAGGTTTTTCTCCAGTTGCTCAATATCCAGTTTGGACGAAAACGCAGCCAGCTTATCCTCGTCAATCAAAATCATGGCTTGCAGAAACTTTTGCTTAGGGCAGTACAATACCACCCCAACATTTAAAAACTCTTCACGTTCCATCCTCGGCACAACGCGAATGGTGGCGTACTCAAATACGTGACTCTCTTGCATGTTGTGCTTCTTTTATAAAAATATCCGACGATGCCATTCTCGTCAACAAAAATTGAATATATATTTCGCGCAGTTCTTCCGCCGTTTCTGATTCTGAATCTTTAATAAGCCACTCTTCTGGAACTATCCCAACAATCCCTTTTATCAACTCCGGGGTAAGGATTGCCTTAAACTCCCGATCAACGGTTTCCAATTCGCTGGCTAAAGGTAATAATACATGATCCTTTACCTGTACAAAGGGGCGTTTGGCCTGCTCTTCCCAGTTTTGCCAGGAATGATGGAAGTATAAGGCGGCACCATGATCAATCAGCCACAGCTCCTTATGCCAGATCAGCATATTGGTGTTGCGCGGTGTGCGGTCAACATTGGTGAGCAAGCAGTCCAGCCACACAATTTGCGAAGCCAATTTGGCATCCAGGGTGGTAACCGCCGGATCAAAAGTAATAGCGCCCGAAAGAAAATGAATAGCCAGGTTGAGCCCTACGCTGGCTTTGAGCAAATCCTGAATTTCCTCATCAGGTTCGGTGCGACCGAAAGCGGCATCCAGGTTGGCAAATACAATCTCGGGAATCTTTAAACCTAAAGCCCGGGCAATTTCGCCACCAATCAATTCCGCAATAAGCGCTTTAACGCCCTGGCCTGCGCCGCGGAATTTGAGTACATATAAAAACTCGTCGTCGGCCTCGGCAATGGCAGGCAAAGAGCCCCCTTCGCGCAGTGGTGTTACGTACCGTATCACATTAACGGTGCGGAGTTGAGGCAGCTGATCATCCATAGTTTTAATTTAATACTTCTCTCCAGCTCTATTCAAAAAGCAGGGACGAAAACAAAGGCCAAATTTATAATAATTCGGGATGGAAACCGTACATTCTAAAAACAGGATACACAATAAACTTTCAGTATTTTTTGAAAGTTAAAATATATAATTACATTTGTATATGGAATTGGCAGAAGCAAAACTAAAATTTATTGAAGCATGGGGCAAGTTAGGTTCGGAGTGGGGCATTAACCGTACCATGGCACAGGTTCATGCTTTGTTATTAATTACCCCCGATCCCTTAACAACCGAAGAAATTATGGAAAGCCTCAGTATATCCAGGGGCAATGCCAACATGACCCTACGCGATCTGATAGGCTGGGGATTGGTTGAAAAACATCATAAGGCAGGCGAACGCAAGGAATATTTTTATGCGGATAAAAACACCTGGAATATTGCCAGGCAGGTAGCCAAAGAGCGCCGCAAAAGGGAATTAGAGCCAGTGCTCAAATTGCTTGACGAACTAACTCAAGTTGAAGGAGATGAAAAGGATCCGGCCTTTAAAACCTTCAATAAATCGGTAACAGATATTAATAAACTGGCGAAGAATGTAGACAAAACCTTCGAGACCATGTTGAAAGCTGAAGAAAGCTGGTTTTGGGGATCTCTATTCAAAATCTTTAAATAGATTTTGATTTATCTATATATTTCAATTCTTTCTGAAATTTTAATTTATTATAAAATAATTCTAAACAAAACCTTATGGATAACCGGTTTTTATCAGCTAAACAAATGGGATTTATTGTTCCGAACGCGATGGCATTTACGCTAATTGGTTTGAGCAAACTATTCTTTAATGATCATAGTGGTGCTACGGTACTGGCTTACTCAGAATTTATTATCATCCCGCTCTTAATGGGGATTTTAAGCGCCTATTATTGGCGCAACCTGGATTTAAGGGGCAAAACCTTATCCTGGTATTCCTGTGTCAACAGTTTTTATGCTATTGTGCTCAGCACTGTTTTTCTGGGCGAAGGCATGATCTGCCTGATTATCGTTTCGCCACTCATCTTCGGGTTTGTGATAACAGGCGCGTTTTTGGGTAAGGAGATGTTTAAAAGGAGGAACCAAAATTTAAATATCAGTATCATCACGCTACTGACCTTCATCTTTATTGCTGATTCCAGATCCAAACATGAATATAGCAACATGGTATCCGACAGTTTGATTGTAAATGCCACGCCAGACAAAATCTGGAAAAATGTGGTGGCGTTTGAGCCGATCAGGCAAAAAAACAATTATTGGTTGTTCCAAATCGGCATGCCGAGCCCCATGGCTACTACTGTAACCGGTTACTATCAGGGAGCGGGCCGTAAGTGTATATTTAGCAACGGCTATGTTTTTGGCGAAAAGATTGTTACCTATAACCCCGGTAAAGATTTAACTTTTGATATTGTAAACCAGCCACGCGATCCGGAGATTATGGGTCATATTGATATTCTGCGGGGCCAATTTTTATTGCACGACAATGGGAATGGCACTACTACCTTAATTGGCAACAGTTGGTATAAACTTTACGTTTTCCCGGTTTGGTATTACGATGTATGGGCCCAGAGCATTACACGCAATGTACATCTGCGTGTAATGGAGCACATCAAACAACTAAGCGAAGCAAAATAATACCATGTTTAAATTTGTTGTAAAATATTCAGGACCGATGAAAAAAGTACCGCTGCTACCGCACGTATTTGACAGCCTGCTGAAACTATGGACGATGGTTACCAATCCAAATCTTGCAGACCAGTTAGACGATATTGAAGCGGAAGTTTTAAGCTGGCACGGCACCAGCAGCTGTATGCACAGGTATGGAGGAATCCAGTTTAACTATAATGGCAAAGAGATAGGCCATATCCATAGCAACGGCCTCCTGGACATCCTGTTCACCAGGGAAATTAAATGCCAGCTGATGAATGAGGGCATGGTAAACCAGCATCATGTTTTCACCAGGTCGGGTTGGATCAGCTTCTATATTAAAAAGAATGAGGATGTTGCTTACGCGATAGAATTGCTGAGGAGAAGCGGGAGGATAGAAGCGAGAGGTTAGAGGCGGAAGCAAGAAGTTAGAAGCATGAGTTTAGCTGCGAGAAGCAAGAGAAGAGAAAAAGCATATTACATAAAAAAACCCCACTAACAAAGTTAGCGAGGTTAATTTAAGATTGGGCACCGACCTACTCTCCCACGTTTTACCGCAGTACCATCGGCTCTGGCGGGCTTGACTTCTCTGTTCGGAATGGGAAGAGGTAGACACCGCCGATATAGGCACCTGAATTTCTTGTAGATTTCAGTATTGAGATCTGAGATTTGAGACTCTTTTCTGCTTGATACCGTCATCTGATATTTTATTTGTTTTAAGAATGATGTTACCTGATTGATCTACCTTTCCTCGACTTTCGTCTCAGATCTCATAGCTATCAGCTCACATCTCCTGTAAACAATGACATATTATTGAAAGAAGTAAGTTCCAGAGAAAACAACAGCTTTGTGTTGAGTGAACAGAATCAGGAGTTAAGAGTCAGGAAGCACGACCGAAGTCTTGTTTCTTTTTTCTTGCTTCTTTCCTCTGCTCACCGTTATTACCTGCTATGAGAAAGCTTCGGGTTATTAGTATTACTTGGCTATGATGTCACCACCTTTACACCGGTAACCTATCAACGTAGTAGTCTGCTACGACCCTCTATGGAAGTCTCATCTTGTGGCTAGTTTCGCACTTAGATGCTTTCAGCGCTTATCTATTCCGAACGTAGCTACTCTGCAGTACAGCTGGCGCCATAACAGATTCACTAGAGGTTCGTCCAACCCGGTCCTCTCGTACTAAGGTCAGCCCCACTCAAACTTCCAACGCCCACAACAGATAGGGACCGAACTGTCTCGCGACGTTCTGAACCCAGCTCGCGTGCCACTTTAATGAGCGAACAGCTCAACCCTTGGGACCTTCTCCAGCCCCAGGATGTGACGAGCCGACATCGAGGTGCCAAACCTCCCCGTCGATATGAGCTCTTGGGGGAGATCAGCCTGTTATCCCCAGCGTACCTTTTATCCTTTGAGCGATGGCCCTTCCATGCAGAACCACCGGATCACTATATCCGTCTTTCGACCCAGCTCGACTTGTCTGTCTCACTGTCAAGCAAGCTTATGCTATTGCACTCCACGTACGGTTACCAAGCGTACTGAGCTTACCTTTGAAAGCCTCCGTTACCTTTTTGGAGGCGACCACCCCAGTCAAACTACCCGCCAAACAATGTCCTCGACATTATCGAGTTAGACACCAAATACAGAAAGGGTGGTATTTCAACGTTGACTAACTGACTCCTAGCGAAGCCAGATCACAGTCTCCCACCTATCCTACACATCCTGTACCCGATATCAATGTTAAGCTATAGTGAAGGTGCATGGGGTCTTTCCGTCCCGTTGCGGGTAACCGGCGTCTTCACCGATACCACAATTTCACCGAGCTCATGGCTGAGACAGCGCCCAGATCGTTACACCATTCGTGCAGGTCGGAACTTACCCGACAAGGAATTTCGCTACCTTAGGACCGTTATAGTTACGGCCGCCGTTTACTGGGGCTTCAATTCAATGCTTCGCCTTGCGACTAACATCCCCTTTTAACCTTCCAGCACCGGGCAGGTGTCAGGCCTTATACTTCATCTTTCGATTTTGCAAAGCCATGTGTTTTTGTTAAACAGTCGCCTGGGCCTTTTCACTGCGGCTGACATTACTGCCAGCGCCCCTTCTCCCGAAGTTACAGGGCCATTTTGCCGAGTTCCTTAGCCATGATTCACTCGAGCACCTTAGGATTCTCTCCTCGACTACCTGTGTCGGTTTACGGTACGGGTTTTTATAACCTGAAGCTTAGCGGGTTTTCTTGGAAGTCTGGTTACCTGCTCTATCTGCTTACCCGAAGGCTCGCAGTACTATTGGGTTTCAGCAAAGCTTGCGGACTTACCTACATGCTCTATACCTACGCCTTTTAACGATCTATTCCGTCAGATCGCGGCAGTTTCACTACTCCGTCACCGCATCGCAGTTACAAAAAGTACAGGATTATTAACCTGTTATCCATCGGCTACGCCCTTCGGCTTCACCTTAGGCCCCGACTAACCCTGATCCGATTAGCGTTGATCAGGAAACCTTAGTCTTTCGGTGGGCGGGTTTCTCTCCCGCCTTATCGTTACTTATGCCTACATTTGCTTTTCTAAAACCTCCACAGTAACTTACGTATCTGCTTCACCGGTGTTAGAATGCTCCCCTACCAGATGCATTGCTGCAAATCCATAGCTTCGGTATACCACTTGATGCCCGTTTATTATCCATGCCCGATCGCTCGACTAGTGAGCTGTTACGCACTCTTTAAATGAATGGCTGCTTCCAAGCCAACATCCTAGCTGTCTGTGCAATCGGACCTCGTTAGTTCAACTTAGTGGTAATTTAGGGACCTTAGCTGATGGTCTGGGTTCTTTCCCTCTCGGCCCTGGACCTTAGCACCCAGAGCCTCACTCCAGCGTATATTATATAGCATTCGGAGTTTATCTGGATTTGGTAGGATTTGACTCCCCCGCACCCAATTAGTAGCTCTACCTCTATATAACTCAACCGCCAGGCTGTTCCTAAAAACATTTCGGGGAGTACGAGCTATTTCCCAGTTTGATTAGCCTTTCACCCCTACCCACAGATCATCCGGAAACTTTTCAACGTTTATCGGTTCGGTCCTCCAGTACCTGTTACGGCACCTTCAACCTGTCCATGGGTAGATCACAAGGTTTCGCGTCTACCCCCTCTGACTGCACGCCCTATTCAGACTCGCTTTCGCTTCGGCTGCGTGGCTGAACCACTTAACCTTGCCAGAGAGGAGTAACTCGTAGGCTCATTATGCAAAAGGCACGCCGTCACAGCTTGCGCTGCTCCGACCGCTTGTAAGTACACGGTTTCAGGTTCTATTTCACTCCCCTGTTCGGGGTTCTTTTCACCTTTCCCTCACGGTACTGGTTCACTATCGGTCTCTCAGGAGTATTTAGCCTTACCGGATGGTGCCGGCAAATTCCCACAAGGCGTCTCCGACCTCGCGGTACTCAGGATTCCACTATCCTAACCTAACTTACACTTACGCAGCTCTCATGCTCTATGGCCAGGTTTCCCACCCTGTTCAGTTTCATTCAGTTATTCATGTTGTGGTCCTATAACCCCAGGTATGCCGTAACATACCTGGTTTGGGCTTCTTCCCTTTCGCTCGCCACTACTCAGGAAATCACTATTGTTTTCTCTTCCTCTGCTTACTTAGATGTTTCAGTTCAGCAGGTTTGCGCATATTATGCATCCATTCTTCAAATGGATAGGTTTCCCCATTCGGAAATCCGCGGATTAATTCATATTTGCTAATCCCCGCGGCTTATCGCAGCTTATCACGTCCTTCATCGCCTCTGAGAGCCAAGGCATCCCCCGTGTACCCTTTCTTACTTTCTTCTACTATACCGCCTTTTGCTCGGTATGTATGCTTTTTTGATGGTTGCCTGTTTATTAGTATGGAGTAGTGCGTATTGAGTATTGAGATTTAAACCCCTTTCCTCTTTATTTACTATTTCCGTACTTCTAAAGCCTGACAACGTCTCTACTGTTGTTTTCTCTTTAATTTACTTCTTCCAATATGTCAAAGAACTTTTACCCCGGTCTTCCGTTGCGGATCGCCTTTTTCAATATCCTTACCTTGTTAGGTAAACTGGTGGGTATCGTGGAGAATAACGGATTCGAACCGTTGACCCCCTGCGTGCAAGGCAGGTGCTCTAGCCAGCTGAGCTAATCCCCCTTAAGACAGCTTTTAAGCTTGAAGTTTCTGGCCCGAAGCTTTTTGTTCTTGCTTCTTGCCTCTTACTTCCTGCTTCTTGCTTCACCTTGTAGTCCGGAGCAGATTTGAACTGCTGACCCCTACATTATCAGTGTAGTGCTCTAACCAAACTGAGCTACCGGACTTTTTAGTCTGCAGTCCTGAGTAATTAGTCTTGAGTCGGCTTGTTCTCCGTTAGCTGTTTTGCTAACTGCTAACTTCTGACTTGCGACTGATGACTTCAGACTTTCTTGAACTGCCAACTCTTGTTTCCTGTACCTATTATTAGTTACAGCCACTGATTGGCTTGTCTTTTGGGTGTTTTTTTATAAAAAGAAAGAAACATGTGCGTAGCGGTCTTTTGTGGTGATCGTCGAGCTTGTGTATCTGCTCCAGAAAGGAGGTATTCCAGCCGCACCTTCCGGTACGGCTACCTTGTTACGACTTAGCCCCAGTTACCGACTTTACCCTAGGACGCTCCTTGCGGTTACGCACTTCAGGTACTTCCAGCTTCCATGGCTTGACGGGCGGTGTGTACAAGGCCCGGGAACGTATTCACCGCGTCATTGCTGATACGCGATTACTAGCGAATCCAACTTCACGGGGTCGAGTTGCAGACCCCGATCCGAACTGTGATCAGCTTTTGGAGATTGGCATCCTGTTGCCAGGTAGCGGCCCTCTGTACTGACCATTGTAGCACGTGTGTAGCCCCGGACGTAAGGGCCATGATGACTTGACGTCGTCCCCTCCTTCCTCTCTACTTGCGTAGGCAGTCTGTTTAGAGTCCCCACCTTGACGTGCTGGCAACTAAACATAGGGGTTGCGCTCGTTGCGGGACTTAACCCAACACCTCACGGCACGAGCTGACGACAGCCATGCAGCACCTAGTTTCGTGTCCCGAAGGACTGATCCGTCTCTGAATCATTCACTAACTTTCAAGCCCGGGTAAGGTTCCTCGCGTATCATCGAATTAAACCACATGCTCCTCCGCTTGTGCGGGCCCCCGTCAATTCCTTTGAGTTTCACCCTTGCGGGCGTACTCCCCAGGTGGAACACTTAACGCTTTCGCTTAGACGCTAACTGTATATCGCTAACATCGAGTGTTCATCGTTTAGGGCGTGGACTACCAGGGTATCTAATCCTGTTTGATCCCCACGCTTTCGTGCCTCAGCGTCAATCGAACCATAGTAAGCTGCCTTCGCAATTGGTGTTCTGTGACATATCTATGCATTTCACCGCTACTTGTCACATTCCGCCTACCTCTAGTTCATTCAAGCTCTTCAGTATCAAAGGCACTGCGATAGTTAAGCTACCGTCTTTCACCCCTGACTTAAAAAGCCGCCTACGCACCCTTTAAACCCAATAAATCCGGATAACGCTTGGATCCTCCGTATTACCGCGGCTGCTGGCACGGAGTTAGCCGATCCTTATTCTCAGAGTACATTCAACCTGGTATACATACCAGGGTTTATTCCCCTGCAAAAGCAGTTTACAACCCGTAGGGCCGTCTTCCTGCACGCGGCATGGCTGGTTCAGGCTTCCGCCCATTGACCAATATTCCTTACTGCTGCCTCCCGTAGGAGTCTGGTCCGTGTCTCAGTACCAGTGTGGGGGGTCATCCTCTCAGATCCCCTAGACATCGTCGCCTTGGTGGGCCGTTACCCGCACCAACTAGCTAATGTCCCGCATGCCCATCTTATCCCTATAAATATTTGATTATTAAACAATGCTGTTCAATAATGTTATGCGGTCTTAATCTCTCTTTCGAGAGGCTATCCCCCTGGATAAGGTAGGTTACATACGTGTTACGCACCCGTGCGCCACTCTCAAGGAAAGCAAGCTCTCCTATCCCGTCCGACTTGCATGTATTAGGCCTGCCGCTAGCGTTCATCCTGAGCCAGGATCAAACTCTCCATTGTAAATTTTAAGTTTTTAAATCTCTGACCCTACTTTATTATTTGTAGAATCTGTGTTATATATCTTTATACAGATACTCTCTTCTTCTCACGGTTCGAATCTCCCTTAGGTGATTCTCCCCGCTACGCTACATGTTACTTCTTTTTAAAGAACTTGATCGGATCCGCCTCACGCTTTTCCTTTTATATTTTTCACCGGTTGCCCGGCTCAAATCTTCTTGTTTTGTTAGTCCTGGAATCGCTCCAGGAACCTTTTCCTTTTCAGGATTTTTTGCCCCTTTCTTTTGGGACTGCAAAGGTAGCAAACCTTTTATTCTTTCAAAGAAAAATGTTTTATTTTTTTCTTTCGCTTTTCCCTCTTTTCTTAGCTTTTTCTTTTCGGATTCAGCCTCGTTTGCGGGTTACAAAGGTAGTAATCTTTTTAACTTTCTGAAATTTTATTTGAAAGTATTTTTTGATTACCCGTTTTGATCTTATCTTCTTCTTTTCTCACTCTCTCCATCAAAACCCTTTTTCAATTCAGGCTAAATTATGCCTTAATTTACTCGTATTCACCTTTTTAAGAACTTCCCGCTTCTTCGTTTGCGGGTTGCAAAGGTACGAGCTTTTTCTACTTAAGCAACCTGCTTCGCGTTTATTTTTACTTATTTATCCTAATACCCTGATAATCATCAAGTATAATTATCAAGCCGCGTAGCAATGTCTTATTAACCCCTGCTGATTGCCACTTAAGCGTTGCCCCACTTAGCCAAATACTGCTGATACAACACCGGTATTGGGTTATAACTGGATAAACAAGCTCGCATCGGCCTCGTTTTTATCATAGACACTATATATATGTACCCACCGCCAGATTTTTAATGACTGATTGAAGGCATAATTACCTTGGACCAATAATATTAAGGGCTATTAATTGCGCGAAAGCTGCAAAACCGGCCACCCGTTATACCAACTAAGCACCAGAGGCATGCCGGTTATTGGATATTTGTAATTTGATGAACTGTTTCGCGTTAGCGATAGTAGCGGAAATCCCGGAGCGGAGCGAGGAATTGCAGCGGAGAGCGCGGCCCGTCCGGAGGCGGGAACGCCCAATACTTAACCCCCAAATTAATCAAGCTCTTTGAAATACTAATTACCTCATATTAATTAGTACGATGATGAGCAACTTACAGCCCGGATGTTAAATGGATTTGTTACAGAACTGCACACACCTTATATATAGTATAAAGGCAGATGGTTAAAATATGTTAAAAAGTAAAACTGAAAAAGGTAATGTAAAATAACAGCTTTATATTGCACCGAAATAAAATAATTGACTGATTTACATTATTGATATATCTTTGCAGGATGTTTAAAAAACAACGGGCCCTTACCGGGAGTTTACTATTAGTGCTTGTTATTGCCCTGGCGGGCTGTAAAAGCAAATTTGAACGGCTTAAAGCCAGTAACGACAATGCCAAAAAATACCATGAGGGTATTAAATACTACAACAAAAAAGACTATACCCGGGCGCTCGACCTGTTTGAGGACCTGGTACAGCGCTACAGAGGTACTACAGAAGCTGAAGATTTATACTACTATTATGCCTATACCAACTATAAGCTGAAGGACTATACCTCGGCAAGGTATCACTTTAAAACATTTGCTGACAGTTACCCTAACAGCAGCCGTACAGAGGAGTGCCGTTTTATGTCGGCTTATTGTTATTACCTGGATTCGCCTAATTTTTCGCTGGATCAGGAAAACACACAGAAAGCGATTGACGCGATGCAGCTGTTTATTAACCTTTACCCCAAAAGCGACCGCGCACCGGAGGCAGGCAAACTGATTCAAAATCTACGCGACAAGCTGGAAGAAAAATCGTATGCTAACGCGAAGTTATATTTAACTATAGGCGACTATCAATCGGCAGTTATTGCGTTTGGAAATTCATTACGTGACTATCCTGACATTAAATATGCTGAAGAAATGGAGTTTTTAACCATCAAGGCACAATATTTGTACGCTAAAAACAGCTACGAAATTAAGCAACAGGAGCGTTATGAATCGGCGATTGCGTTTCACGACCAATTTGTAGAGAAATATCCTAACAGCAAGTATTTAAAAGATGCCGAGCTATTAAAAAAGAACTCGCAACAAGGTATACTGGAAAGTAAACGTATATTAGCAGAAGCCGCAACCAACGAAAGGCTTTATAAAAAAATACAGGAAGAGAAAAACAGATCTCTACCTCAGGCGCAAAGAGACACAAGTTTAGTAAAAAAGTAAAATCCCAATAAAATGACGAATGTAATTAAGCCAACTGTGGCAAGCAGTACGATAACCCGCGATTTACGTGAGTTGGATGTACAAACTGATAATATTTACGAATCGATCGTAATTATGTCAAAAAGGGCTAACCAAATTTCCAATAACGTAAAGGAAGAATTACACCAAAAACTTTCGGAATTTGCTTCATCAAATGACAACCTTGAAGAGGTATTTGAAAACCGTGAACAAATTGAAATATCAAAGCATTACGAAAGAATGCCTAAAGCAACTTTAGTTGCTGTGCAGGAGTTTTTAGAAAACAAAGTTTACTACCGTAACCCGGCAAAGGAACAACAACTATAAAAATAAAGTCCCTCTGCAAAACAGAGGGGCTTTTTTGCTTATTTATCCCACGATTTAGCACACAAGCGGCCTTTCATTTATGCCCTGCGCTAAAACTTTTTATTATAACTAATGCATCCGGCGCACATCAAACGCCTGAATGAAATATTTGGTTAAGCTCCCCGTTATTACCACAGGTTTTCTTAATTTTGATGTGTGTATTTATTTATCAAATATAAGTTTTCATTTTTAGCATGTATTGGCCTGGCCTGCATTGCCTTGCTGATTAACTCGTGCAAGAAGGACAACTCTGATACTGTTCATTATTTTTTAGTTGGCGAAAAATGGCAACTGGCATCGGTACAACGCCAAACATTTGTAGGCGATACACTGAAAAAAACCGATACTTTAAATACGGCCTGCGACAGCATTCAAAAGTTCCAGTTTAACAGCGATAATACCTGTACCTACGAAAACTATCATTGCATTCCCCAAATCAACACCGGCACTTGGCAGTTGGTATCTGATGATTTGGTACTGCAAACTAATTTAACGGTAAAAGACACATTGAACGGAGCCATTGTAACAAATGCTAAGGCTTTTGCTTACGCGCAGATCATCAACCTGGGCCAGTATTCGTTTGTGGTGCAAACCGGCGATGTTAGCTCCTATTACACATCAAAAACACGCAGGGTAATTACAAGATATGGTTTTATTCATCCAACAAATAATTAAAAGATGAATTTGCGTACCTTACAACAGCTTCAGAATTTTATATTTGAAAAAGTATCTTAAATAAAATATTTCTTGAAAAAACGCATCGCTATTTTTGCCTCCGGTTCTGGGTCAAATGCTCAAAAAATTATGGAGCACTTTAAACACAGTGATAGTGCCGAAGTTGTTATTGTTTTAACCAACAACCCAGAGGCTTACGTTTTACAACGAGCCGACAACTTTGAGATCCCATCACATACGTTTGACAGGCATGAGTTTTATGAAACAGAAGATGTGATCAGGCTGTTGAAAAACTTACAGATTGACTTAATTGTACTTGCCGGCTTCTTATGGTTAATACCACCATCCTTATTAAAGGCATTTCCTAACAAAATTATTAATATCCATCCCTCGCTACTGCCAAAATACGGCGGTAAAGGAATGTATGGCGATAGGGTACACAAAGCGATACTTGCCGCTGGCGAAGAGGAATCGGGCATTACGATCCATTTTGTGAATGAGCATTTTGATGATGGCGAGGTGATACACCAATCCAGGTTTAAAATTGAGCCCGACGACGATATTGAAATGATCAAATTTAAAGGGCAGCAACTGGAGCATGCGCATTTTGCCAAAGTAATTGAGGCTTTATTGAAAAAGATGAAAAGCTAAAGCTGCTGGTTAGGAGGCATAATTCGCTTTTTCATTTATCGCACCACTACCAAATCAACCTGCTCCAAAGTACCTTTACGGGTTTTTGCATCCAAAAAAGCAGGCTTTAAACGCGTTATCCAGTACCGGTCAAACGATTTTACAGGTTCAATCTGCCATCCTTTGGTTTTTAAAAATTGAATGTTATCCGGATAGGCGTACATTAAAAATGGCCTCGATGGCAATTTACCTACCCCTTTTTCATCTATAGTATAAAGTGGCCTGTCCAGATAAAATTCAAGTGGATAGCCATAATCATTTACATGGATACATTGCACCACCGGCAAATTAGATGGATTATGATCATTGATCCAAACGGCCGCTTCGCTACCCGACTGGTATTTTAGTAATGAGGGATAAAATGCCAGGTTGAGGTACGTATTAACAATAACGGCGGCCAATACCGTGCGGATAGCTATTTTCTGATATCCTACAGCCGCTACGCTACCCGGCAAAAAGATCATTAAAGCCAGTAAAGCAATTAATAACACTCCGGTTAACCAGCTAAAACTATCGGGCCTGAAATAATATTGAAGCACGATAAGCAATAGCACCATTAATGCAACAATAACATTTTGTACAATTTGAATAGCCCGCAAGCTTTTACCGTTTGTAACGCTGTACAAATAAGCTGCGGTAATAATGGCATAGAACGGAAAAATGATGTTGGTATAAAACGGTAATTGAAACTTAGAAGCCGAAAATACCAGGAAAGTAAGCCCAAACCCGCAGATGCAATACCATTCGGCAGATTGCACTTGCCGTCTATTGGTTTTGATGAACTGGAATATACCCGCAAACAGCAACAACGACCAAGGCAAAAATGCCCATAAAGTGGTATGTACAAAAAAGAAGGGATCGCCATGGCCTTTAATTGGACCGGTATTAAAAAAACGGCCGAATTGGCTATCCCAAAAAAAGAACCTGATGCCAGATACATTGTGCTGCCCGAATACTGTTTTTTCGGGATGAAGATCAAACTGGCTGTACAAGCAATAAAGTTCAGGCAAAATAAACAGCAAAATAAATATTGCGGCTACCAACCATCGCCAGCTGAACAATTGTTTCCATTGTCTTTTGATAATCATTTCGCCGCCAAGAGCTCCCACTATGGGAATAAGGGCGAACAGGCCCTTTGTCATAACGGCGCAAGCAGCAAATAAACACGCAATAACAAGCTGCGACATTTGTTTTTGCGTGTGCGCACGGTAAAAATGGTAAACTGCGGCAATTATCAGGCCTGTAAGGTAAGGTTCGGCGCGTACGTCGGTATTGGAAATAACGATATGTTCGGCGGTGAGCAAAATTAATACCGCCCATAAAGCAACTTCCTGATTGTACAACTTTTTAGCAAACAGATAGGTGTAAACCGCGCCTAACATTAAAAACAAAATAGCTGGTAATTTATACGCCCAGGTTGTAAAATCAAAGCACTTGAACGACAAGGCAGCCATCCAAAAGGGGAAGTGCGGCTTATCCAGCCAGTCGTGCCCTTCGGCAAACAGATCGATATAGTTGTTACGCAACACCATTGATTTGGCAATAGTTGCATATAAAGCTCCATCGGGCGCCATAATGGTAACAAACAGACCGCTAAAGTTCAATAAAACCACTATCCCTATTAATGTTTTAAGCCATTGGGACGTATTAGCAGGGTTAATATTGTTCATAAAAGTGCAAATGAAAGCGGTAAATATAGGCAGATTTGCTTGAAGGTGGTTATTAAACCGGAAGTTAAGACGGCATATTAATTCAAGCTTAAATTATATTTTTTTATGCGGAAAAAGTTTACATTCATACTTTATTTGAAAAATACAGAAACTAACCGCTAAATGAATAACATAGGTCAAATTTATGCCTGGCTTTAAAAAGACTTTTCTTAGTGGAGTTAGTTTAAAAAATGTTCCGTTTTACATCAGGTACGGGGTACCGGTACTGTTAACCTTGGTAGCCACGTTAACCAAAATCACCCTTGCCGATTATATCGGGTATAAAACGCCCTTTTTGTTGTATTTGGGAATAGTAATTATTACAGCAAAACGCTTTGGCGCAAAGCCGGCAATTGTGGTGAGCCTGCTATCGGCAGTTATTGTTAATTTGCTTTTCATGCATCCACCTGATTATTTCCCAATAACCAGGGAAGCAATACTTCAAACTATCGGCTTTTTGCTGGAGTGTACACTGGTTATTGGTTTAAGCAGTGCATTAACAGATGCTGTAAGTCAAATTGATGAAAACGATGCCCGTTTTAAAACGCTGGTTGAAAAAAGTTCGGAAGGCATAGTTACCATGAATGTTGACGGAAAAATCATCTACAGCAGCCCCTCGGTTCAAAACATCATCGGTTATACAGATGAGGAATTTATCCATTTGCCAACGTGGCAACTGCTGCACGAGGATGAAGCATCAAAGGTAAGGGAGCAATTTTTCAGGTTTGCATCTCATCCCAACAAAACCCTCACCATTATACACCGCATGAAACACAAAAACGGTAACTGGATCTGGATAGAAAGCAAGATGACCAATTTACTGGATGAGCGGCCGATTAATGCTGTGATAGCCAATTTTACCGAAGTAACAGAACGGGTATTGAATGAAAAATTGAAGGAGGATTTTATAGGAATTGCATCACACGAGTTAAAAACACCGCTCACAAGCTTGAAAGCGTATACACAGGTATTACAACACCGTTTTAAAAACAGCGAGGATGAAACTTCCCTCAATATCATTAACAAGATAGAACACCAGGTAACCAGGGTAGTGCAAATGATTACCAATTTACTGGACGTAACCACACTACAAGAGAAAAAATTAAATTTGCATATCCGGGATATTGACCTGAATTTACTGGTCACAGAAATTGCTGATGCCATTCAACAAACTACTAAAGTTCACCGGATTATTTTGCAACTGGCCCCCTTACCAACTATACCGGCAGATAGGGAACGGCTGGCGCAGGTAATTAGCAATATGATATCTAACGCGATTAAATATTCGCCCAACGCAGATGCTGTGCAGGTGAGTACCCGGATTGAAAACGACCGGGTTATATTTTCGGTACTTGACCATGGTATCGGTATATCGCCCTCAGAACTAAACCAGGTTTTTGAAAGATTTTTCAGGGCCGATGGTGCAAAAAAATCATTCCAAGGTTTAGGCCTGGGCCTGTTTATCTGCGCGCAAATCCTTGAACAGCATGGCGGCGAAATTGGTGCTACCAGTAAAGAAGGCGAGGGTTCAACTTTTTGGTTCAGCCTGCCTTTAGCTTAGCGCTATTAACGCATCCGCAAAGATATTGTCTTAAGCAGCCCTATATCTTGGCCTTTACACCCTTCATTATTGTTAATTC
This sequence comes from Mucilaginibacter paludis DSM 18603, assembly GCF_000166195.2. NCBI lineage: Bacteria > Pseudomonadati > Bacteroidota > Sphingobacteriia > Sphingobacteriales > Sphingobacteriaceae > Mucilaginibacter > Mucilaginibacter paludis. The sequence continues at coordinate 4,757,500 of NZ_CM001403.1, read as the reverse complement.
TTCCACATAAATTTGTCATCAATTGATAAGGCAGCTATGGAAATACATCAACAAACAGAAACGGTAAACATATTTTATGTTCAGGCAGAATCATTTCCCGAAGGGATTATGAAGGCATTTGATCAATTGTATGCATTAATGGAGGATAAGGAACAGCACACACTCTTCGGTATTTCAAAACCTGATAAAAACACCATAGCTTACAAGGCCGGTGCCCTGGAAAAATACCCTAACGAGGGTAAGCGGTACGGCTGCTATACCTTTGTGCTTGAAAAAGGAGACTATTTAAGCGAAACGATTACCAATTGGCAAGCGCAAGTAGAAAAAATAGGATTTACTTTTAGCAAGATATTAACAGACCAAAGAATTGATCCTGCGGCATACTGTATCGAATGGTACAGGGATAACGATGTAACCTGTATGGTTAAAATAATAGCGGAATAGCCTTTACCTGTACAAACAAAAAAAAGCATCCACTTTTGGTGGATGCTCAACGATTTTTATGATGGTATTGTAATTAAACAACTTTCACGTTTACCGCATTGAAGCCTTTTTTACCGCGTTCTACTTCGTAGTTAACGCTATCGTTTTCACGAATTTGGTCAATCAGGCCAGATGAATGAACAAAGATTTCGCTATCGCCGTTACTTGGTACGATGAATCCAAAACCTTTAGTTTCATTGAAGAATTTTACTGTTCCACTTTGCATTGTAATATATTTTAATGTATTAATAAGTACGCAAGGTACCACTATTAATTGATATACACTAATTTATAATTTATAATTATGGTACAGCCTAAAATTGATACACAATGGCGTTGATATTCATACCGGCTCCTACCGATGCAAAAACCACTTTATCGCCTTTGCCGATATGGTGGCCGGGCATTTTGTTCTTTAATATGATATCTAAAAGCGTAGGCACGGTAGCTACCGAACTATTGCCCAGCCATGATATGATCATAGGCATCACCTCTGCCGAATCAAAACTTTCGATATCGTACAATTTAAAAAGCCGCTGTAAAATGGCGTTATCCATTTTATCGTTAGCCTGGTGGATAAGCACCTTTTTAATTTCAGAAAGGTGAACACCTGCTTTATCCAACGCAGCCTTAACAACCAAGGGCACATTACTTAAAGCAAACTCATATAGCTTACGGCCATTCATCGTTAAAAAAATGTCATTCTCTTCGCCTCCGCAATCATAAACCGGGTTGTGCATAGTAAGCAGCATGGCGTGCTCAAGGGAATGCGTTTGGGTTTTGTGCGACAGGATTCCCACGGTTTCCTCTGATGAAGCCTCTAAAATAACCGCCCCGCCCCCATCACTGTAAAGCATAGTATCACGATCATGCGGATCAACAACCCGCGATAGCGTCTCGGTACCAATTACCATACAACGCTTAGCATCACCCGAGCGAATAAAATAATCGGCCTGTATTACCCCCTGTACCCAGCCCGGGCAACCAAATGGTAAATCATAAGCTACACAGTCGGCATTTTTGATACCGAGCATATGTTTAATACGCGATGCCAGCGTTGGTACCATATCCGAGCGGTTAGTTTCATAAGTAACATCGCCAAAATTGTGGGCAACAATAATGTAATCCAACGTTTCGGCATCAATGCCCGAGCTTTCCAGCGCGTCTTTCGCGGCCAGGAAACCAAGGTCGGATGCGCGCTGTTCCGGGCGCGCATATCTGCGCTCTTCAATTCCGGCTATCTCCCGGAATTTCTCTATCACGGTGGCATTGTCTTTTAAAATCGGGGTGCCGTTTTTTTCAAAAAAACTATGATTTAAAAAATCAGAGTTTTTAACAATCATATCAGGAATATAACTTCCGGTTGCAGCAAAAACGGTTTGGATAGTATTCTTCATTTATCAGTTAAACCAGGTTATAATAAACAGAGTTTGGCCTGAGCCATGCAACGGCTTATCAAAATAGTAATAATTAGGACGAGTTGCATACCAGGAAATTTTGCGTTCATCAAATCAAAAAATCAATTGATATCAATAATCTAACTCGTCTATTAATTAAATAAACGTAGGTATAATATTTGGCATTAGAAACAAAAAATTGAAGATTTTATTATTAGAACCAAAATGGTATATGGTATTAAAAAATGCTCCAAAAGCACTAAACCCGTTTTTTAGGGCCGTAAACAAGATAAACCACCAAACCCGCCACGGGCGCAAAAAGTATAATAGCGGCCCAAAAAACCTTTACCGGCGTAAAAATATCCCTTCGCCGCGAAAGGGATACCAGCGAAAAAACGAGCACAATTAACCAGATCAACAAAATGATTAAGGTTGTATTGATAAGCACAGACGACAAACTGGTTTGCATAACACCGATTTTAATTTTATATAGCCATTTTTATGCCATAAATAATAAATCGTACCTTGCGGCTCGCAAACAAAATTTCTCGTTATCAATTTTGGTACAATATTTCAGCAGGTATTGGTGTTATAACAAGAATGTAAACTTAGGTGCTGTAAGATGCGGCAAGTTTAAAAAATGTTAGATAGTTATGTTGAGGCGTATTATTTTAGCACAAATTAAAAAACACCGTATAGCTACCTTTATCTATACTCTTTATATCGCGCTCTGGATGATGGTTGCCTATTTAACCTATCATTTTCTTATTAAAGGCGATTCGGAAACTGTAGGAACGATAACCTATTATTCTTTGTTAATATCCCTGCCCTACCTATGCTTTAATATGGTGTTTGCCTACCGTTTAACAAGCCGGAAAAGCAAATGGTTTTTTAGTGAGTTAAGCTATTTTATAGCCCTGCCCATTGGCATCGTTATTTTAATTTACATAGCACATGCTTTTATTGGGTATATGAATATGGGAATGTGATCAATGTGCGGATTATGAATGTGCAAATGATATGGCGATCATTGTATTGCATGATACAATGACAACAAATGATGAAACTATTTTAAACAATACCAGAAATGATAGCGCATCGGTTTCAAAACTACATTGTAAAAATTTTTAACGATCCAACTTTTTCAGTCAAGTCAACAGATCGCAATCATTCCTATCGAAGATGTTATTTCAGCAAGGATGCGTATGAATACCCTACTTCAAAGCATGGAATAAAAGTTTTTCAGAATGATATAGAAATCAATAGCTGCTTAATAATTGGACATGGCGGAGCAACGGGCATCAATAAAAACTCAACCCTCGTTGATGACGAAAACCTTTTAATTTGCTGTTGTGATAGCATTTTTTCCCTAAGAATTGAGACTCTTGAATTACGATGGCTTGTACAGGCCGACACGGCAACATGCTTCCAAATATTTAAACTGGAAGATGATTATGTGATTCATGGTGAAACCGAAATAACACGTATTGACAGCAACGGTAATATTAAGTGGAATTTTGGCGGTGCCGACATTTTTGTAAATATAAATGGCGAAACGGAATTTATACTCCATGAGGATCATATTCAACTTATCGACTTTGGTAACAGAAGGTATAAAATTAATTTCAACGGCAATGAACTGTGTTGCTAAACATCCATATTGTTACAGCCTATAAAACCGGCACCCTTTATTCAATTACCACCGCCGTTTTGCAGCGGTGGTACAAACTGAACATAATTTCCTTTAGCCATCTATTTCAAAAGCACTTTGGTAGCGCCATAGCCAAATTTTTCTTTACGGGCATCCATAAAGGTTTGTACATGCGGGTGCTTGCCTACTATTTTATGTAATTCGTTTTTAAGTGTACCGTTGCCTACGCCATGAATAAAGGTGATTGATGGCAACTTGTGTACAACGGCCGCATCGAGCGCCTTGCGGAAAGCAGTCAGTTGGATGTTGAGCATTTCGGCACTGCTTAAAAACTGGTAATCGTCGCGCAGCTTTTCTATGTGCAGGTCAATCTCGTTCACCGGTTTTTCAATCTCCTGCTTTTCTTCGGCAGGCTTAAAAAAGCTCTCCTTAATCTTTTCAGCATCAATTACCAGCTCGGGTTCATCCAGCCTGATCAGCCAGGCTTGTTGCTTAATTAGCGGCACCACTTTTTTAGTCCCCGAAAAATCTTTCGCCTTAAAGTTTTCCTTCACAATTAAAGGGCTGCTTAGCGCAATGTTTTGGGTAGTATAAAACAAAATCTGGAAATTAAAGGTGGGCCAAAGCTGAATATCCTGCAATGGTGCCGAAAATATTTTAACGGCAGATTTTGGCGCTATAATACCTGCAAATTCCCCTTTAAACTTATGCAGCTTTTCGGTAGTGAGTGATGCCAGTAGCTGGAACGATGTTTCGTTCACCAGGTAAAAATGTACTACCGAAGCAATCCGCTGATCGCTGGAAACAGCTAAAAAAACACCGCGGGTATCAAACGAACCATCTGCAGACCGCACTTCATCAAAGGCCTGGCTCTCCACCGCCGTCGATTTATGGCCATGAACCGTGGTTACCTTGCTGGCTAAAACTGGGATCTCAAAGTCGTCATCACCGGTTACGCCAATCATATCTTCGTCAATAATGCGGGTAACGTAGCCTTCCAGCTTCTCATCAACAAACCGCACAAAATCGCCTAACTTAAACTTCATAATATATCAAATAGGCTGCAAATTTACCTATAATTATTGGGCAAGCCAGTTTTTGGTTTAATGGTTATTAATATCGATGCAAATTGGAGCGTTTCCGCAGAAAAGGCGGCCGGGCTCACTGCAATCCAAACGCAAAACACCGGCAATGTTAAGTAAAACAGAAGCATAACATAGCAAGGGCGCTTAGGCAAAATAGGCTCACCGGGAAAACATAGATACAACAAAAACTAATCCACGGTATTGTATTGAAGAATCGCTTTATAATAATCTTTTTTCTTTAAAGCTTTAACTGCTTTAGGATTCTCTTTAATTACCGGTGCTAAAGAAGCGGAATCTAATTTTTGAATAGATCCCCCAAATACCTGGAAGGCGCGCAGATAATAACTGTCGATATCATCAGTTTCAGACAGATTGGAATACGCGTTCACCTTACCCCATATCACCTTAAATAACCAACAGCTATCCGTTGCCATAACTGTATATGTGGCTCCACCGCCGCTGCGCGAAATATTTAAAGTTTTATCACAATAAATTCTGATCTCTTTATATCTGTTAGGATCGGTGTCAGGTAAAGCTTTATCGGTATACATAAGGTAACTTTTGTGGGTTGTGGTGTCTGCGTATATTTTCGACTTAACTTCCTTTACCGAGCTATCCTTCATCATCACTTTAAACTTGTATTTTTTATTAACCATGTAGTTCATACCAAAATACCAGCGTTGGTTCATCATGCGGTTCATATTCATGTTCATGGCCGCGTTACTTTGCATACGATTAAAATCACCCCTAAAGCTTGCAGGAACGCCAGCCTGCCCCTCGGCTTTTAGAGATAAAAAAAACAATGGCGCTAATAACGCCGATAGGATGGATAATTTTTTCATTGTGATTGTGTAAGGTTATTTTTTGGCATTTGGGTAAAAATACAATGCAAGATAATATATTAGCCAATAAAAGAAGCAGTTTTTTTATGACTGATGGAAGAAAAATAACCCAGGAATTAGACGAGCTTGGTTTTACAATTATTGACGATGTTTACACAGACGCCGAGGTAGATCAACTGCTTAATACCATTAATGCAACACCGGTAAATGGAGCTACCTTCCGCAAAACCAAAGACTTATTCGCCATCAGGCAATTCTTGAAAGAAGTACCTGATGCCGAAGGGTTAATTTTTAATCATCGGCTAACCGGTGTTATTCAGCAATTATTTGGCAGTGGCTTTTTTGTAACCAAGTCTATTTATTTTGATAAACCTGCGCAATCCAACTGGTTTGTGGCTTATCATCAGGACTTAACCATTTCGGTAGATCAAAAAACTGAAATTGACGGATACGGTCCCTGGACGGTAAAGCAAAATCAGTTTGCTGTACAGCCCCCGGTTAAGGTATTGGAAAACAGTTTCACCATCCGCATTCACCTGGACGATACCGATCAAAATAATGGCGCGCTGAAGGTGGTTCCCGGATCAAACTTAAAAGGGATTTACCGCCCCGAAACCATCAACTGGCAAACGGAAACCGAAACCATTTGCAACGTAAAAAAAGGAGGAATCATGATTATGCGGCCACTACTATTGCATACCTCCAACCGCAGCACCAACCAGCAACCCAGGCGGGTAATCCATATCGAATTTAGTAATAGTGAACTTCCACCGACTATTAAATGGTCTGAAAAACACCAATATACCCAACATGAGTAATATCAATATCCTTGCTATATCCGGCAGCCTCAGGCCCAACTCTTCCAACGCTGCCATCATCAGGCAGGTTACTGCCTTTGCGCCCCCCGGTGTAACCATCAACCAGTACAACGGACTGGCAACGCTACCGCATTTTAACCCTGACCTGGATAACGATACACCGCCTGCCCCTGTTTTCGAATTACGTACTCTGTTAAAAGCTGCCGACGCCGTGTTGATCTGTACACCAGAATATGCCTTTGGCGTACCCGGCAGTTTGAAAAATGCCCTGGACTGGACGGTATCTTCGGGCGAGTTTGTGGATAAACCAGTGGCTTTAATTACGGCATCGAGCGTGGGCCAAAATGCCCATGCGGCTTTGTTGCTAACCCTTGGCGCTATATCGGCTAAAGTTGCAGACGATGCTAAATTGCTGATCCCTTTTATACGCACTAAAGTAAACAGTGACGGTGAAGTTATTGATGAGGAGGTTTTGCAGGCGTTGAAAATGGTTTTGAAGGCGTTGATCGGGGCGATTAATGATCAGTAAAAGCTTGATTAAATTATACCCTGATTTTCCTGAGTGAACAGGTTCCAGGCAATAATCCTGTTATTTTAAAATGCTCTATATTATTATAAAGAGCAACTCGTTGATCACTTATAATTTTATCAACAAACTCATTTTTGAATTCTTGCAGATTTGATTTGATGCATGTATTAGGAACAAGATACCCCTTATCGTTGAAAGTAAGCATTGAAGTGATTTATAAAACATCGTTAGCTATCCTGATTCAACTATTATAAAATGTTACCTCTATTTAAATCAAAAAATTCATTAATGAACCAGATAAGGAAAAGACGATGTACGATAGCAGTTTAAAATATAAATGGGACAATAAAAATGTGCTGGACTATGCCGTAAAGGAAGCCGACGCAAAGGCCCGCGAAGAAGAGCGACTGAAAGCCTCAGAAGAAAAAAAGGATATTGCCCGTGAGATGAAAAAAGATGGGCTGCCTATATCACAAATTTCAAAGTTTACCAAATTGCCCATTGAAGATATAGAGAACCTTTAAGTTCAGGAAACAGCATATTGAGGATGTTAGTTAACCGGTCAATCATTCCGGATGCTCAAAGAAGAAAATTTCACCACATATTTTCTACCTTTGCATTATGCCAACCGAACAAATCAACAACCCATTGCACGGTAAAACGCTCGAAATGATCGTCACTCAACTGGTTGAATATTACGGATGGGAACGTTTAGGGCAACAGATCAATATCAACAGTTTCAACCAAAATCCGAGCATCAAATCGAGCTTAAAATTTCTGCGTAAAACCGATTGGGCCCGAAAAAAGGTAGAAGAGCTTTACCTGGAAACACCGGGCCTTCGTTAATATACTTGTACCAGATATTGATTTCCTGTGTTAGCTTCCGCCGATACAAACAAACATTCGGGATAGCTTTCCGCTACCTGATAATCGTGACCGACCCTGCCAAGGTTGACCGCCCATGCTTGGGATTAATTACATAATAATACACGCCAACCGGTAAATCAGCCCCGTTATACCGGCCGTCCCAGGCGGTAGGATAACCGATGGACGAATACACTTTTTGCCCGTTCCGGTTATATATGTCCACCGTGCAGCCCGGGTACGAATCCAGGTATAATATAACCCAGGTATCGTTCCTACTATCGCCATTAGGCGTAAATGTATTGGGTATCACCGGCGTTTTTAACACCGTTACTTTTACCATGCTCGATGCCGTACAGCCTTTATTACTGGTTACGGTTAAAGTATAAGTAATATCTGATTTGGGTGTAACAACCGGATTTTTTATAGTAGTATTGCTGAGATAAGTAGCTGGCGACCAGGAATAAATTACGCTATCACTCGATGTGGCTTTCATTGTAGCGCTTCCGCCTTCCAGCACCGTCATATCGGCACCCGCGTATACCTTAGGCGTTGCGTTTACTGTAATCTTCTGAGTAACCGTATCTGCACAACCGTTGGTTGAGGTATAAATATATTGAATAGGAAAGGCACCCACACCCGAGACCGAAGGATCAAACACACCGGTCGCGCTCACACCCGTTCCGGCATATACTCCCGTAGCAGGGAGAGCTGTGGCCACCGGGTTAACCGCTAATTGAACTGTACCGGCATCCTGGCAAATAGCGCTGATAGCCGGAAAGCTTACCGACGGCGTAGCACGGAGCATAATTACTTTTAATGTATCTTTCTCACAACTTCCGCTTCCACCAGAATGAGCCTCTATATATATTTTATAAGTTTTGGTGGCTGGCGAATGGAACTCCGGGTAAGTATGCCGGTATAATTTGCCATAATATGGGCTGTTATCGGTTACCTGCAAAGTAGTATCGCCACCATAATCGAAATAAACTTTCACTTTAGTGAGGCTGCCAAAATCAACTGTGGAACGATTAGCAATCATCACTTCCCGGTTACTGCACAAGTTGAGAGAATCTAATACATCAAAATCTGCTTTCCGTGTTGCCCCATTTACGGTTAATGTTTTGGTAGCTGTAACGGAACAACCATTTATTGAAGTAACGGTAAGGCTCACCACGTACCGGCCTGTATCAGAATAATGATGCTGCGGATTTTTAGAAGTGGAGGTGTTTGGATAAGTGGTGTTGGCGTTCTTATCGCCAAAGTTCCACAAGTAGGTAAAATTACCCGAGTTATCGGCAATGGTAGTATTATCCGTAAAGTTGGAATAGAAATCGCTTTGGCAAACCGAAGGCAAACTAAAATTCACCACCGGGAGCGGATTAATGGTAATGCGTCTGAAAGTGCTACTCGAGCACCCGCCCTTACTGCCTTTTACCATCAGCGTTACCGTATAAGAGCCCGTGCTTGTATAAGTATGCACTAAGGCATCGCCTGTCGTTCCATCGCCGTAATCCCATAACCATGATGTAATAGTACCATCCACGGCGGTAGACTGATCGGTGATGGTTACCGGTTGATTTATACAACCTGTTGAGGGTATAGTAAATTGAGCAACCGGTGGCGTACTGATATAAATGGTTTTGGATGCCGTTGACGAAACACAGCCATTGGCATTGGTAAGGGTCAACTTAACTGTTTTATTGCCCGCTGTGGTATAAGTGTGCGAGGGATTTTGTATGGATGACGATGGCGTACCGTCGCCAAAATCCCATAACCAGCTTTTTACCGTTGTTCCGGTAACAACGGTACTATCAGTAAAAGCGGTGGAATTGCCCAAACAGATGGTATCGGCCACACCAATAAGCGGCATAGCCGACGCCTGCACCGTTAAAGTTAGCTGGTTTGATGCCACCACGCAATTAGCCGAAGTAATATTATCTGATAAAGCCGAAACCAGGCGGTATTGATAAGTGCCAGCCGCAGTGGGTGTGGTAATGGTGTAGGTATCATTTGTACTGGCCGCACTCAGATCTACCCAACTGCCATTTATATAAGTCTGCAGTTTTTGTACATAGCCGCTGGCCAGCGTACTGGTAGCCTTAATGGTATAGGTTTGTGCGGATCCTGCGCAGGTAGTTTCTGTATCATCAGTTGAGCCTACAAAAATTGTTGAAATAGTGGAGCCATAAGGGCTAAAAGAAATATCGTCCACTGCAAAATCGTTACCTACAGTTCCGTTGGCGTTACTTACCAGTTTAATCACCACATTTTCCGACCCGGCAGGCAATGTAAAGTTGGCCGTATAGTTATGCCATACATTCCCTGTTGGTACATCACCTGTAGATACCGGAGTGGCAAGGTCGGTGGTACCATCAGCAGCATAAATATGGAAAACCATATTGGGGAGTATTCCACTGGTTGACAATACATTTTTCACCCAAACACTAAACTGATATTGCGTATTACCACATAGGTTGCTCACCTTACGTGTGTAAACCGTTCCTGCGGTTACATTACCGTTAATCACCATCATGTACCCGTTGGTATTGCCTGTAGTTTCATAATCATGATCATAACTGGTAACAAAGCCTCCATGTGTTGCCGCGGTAACCTGGTTGGTAATGGTATAATAATCTTCAAATACCTGACCGCTGCCACTGTAAGTATAGCTTGTGGAACCGGAGTCTGCAGAGAGCGCTCCCGCCCGCGAAGCCGTACCCGACCCGAAAGTAATTTTAACAACCGGATCGCCTAAACTTTGCGCGTGGGATTGGCCACCACACAGTATAAACAACAAAGCAATATGCCCAATAACAATATAGTTTTCATACTTAAAATGTTTTGGTAATTGTTTATGCATCTTTTAGATAAGGTGGTATTAGCTGTAAAAATCAAATAGTGATACAAATTACGTGGGGCGAGATGAAATTCACATGAAAGGGCTGATATAAACAATTGCACTTTTTCAACCTGCCAATTTGACAAATACCCGGGTTTGGAACATGGCTTGTTAATAGCTTTGCAGTACAAAAATTAAAAATCAAAATAGATATAGATTATGCAAGAAAAAGGAACGATCTCGATACATACCGAGAACATTTTCCCCATTATCAAAAAGTTTTTATACTCTGATCATGAGATATTCCTGCGCGAGCTGGTATCAAACGCGGTTGATGCTACCCAAAAGATCAAACGCTTAGCCTCTTTAGGCCAATACAATGGCGAATTGGGCGACCTAAAAGTGGAAGTTGCTTTTGACGAAGCAGCAAAAACCATTACCATATCCGACAACGGCTTGGGTATGACTGCCGAAGAAATTAAAAAATACATTAACCAGATCGCTTTTTCGGGCGCTACTGAGTTCATGGAAAAATTCAAGGACGCTAAAGATGCCAATGAAATCATCGGCCGTTTTGGCCTTGGATTTTACTCCGCCTTTATGGTGGCCGACCAGGTAGAAATTCAAACTTTATCTTACCAGGATGGTGCCGAGCCTGCCCGTTGGGTTTGCGATGGCAGCACCGAGTTTGAAATTACCGAAGGCAGCCGCACCACCAGGGGTACCGACATCATTATGCATATTAATGCTGATGGTGAAGAATTTTTAGATAAGAACAGGATTCAAGGCATCCTTGATAAATACTGCAAATTTTTACCCGTACCTATTAAGTTTGGTACTCAAACCGACCGCGAACAGGATGGTGAAGACGAAGAAGGTAAACCTAAATATACCGAGGTTGAAACTGACAACATCATCAACAATACCAACCCAATCTGGACCAAAGCTCCATCTGAATTAATTGACCAGGATTACCTGGATTTTTACAAAGAGCTTTATCCTTTCTCTGAAGATCCTTTATTCTGGATCCACCTGAATGTTGATTATCCGTTCAACCTGACTGGGGTATTGTACTTCCCGAAAGTGAAGAACGATTTTGAGATCCAGAAAAACAAAATCAAGCTTTACTCTCGCCAGGTATTTATTACCGATGAAGTAAAAGATATTGTTCCCGAATTTTTGATGTTGCTTCACGGTGTGATCGATTCGCCGGATATTCCGTTAAACGTTTCCCGCAGCTTTTTACAGGCTGACGGCAACGTTAAGAAGATCAACAACTATATTACCAAAAAGGTTGCTGACAAATTAGCCGAGTTATTTAAAAGCGACCGCAAATCGTTCGAAGAGAAATGGAGCGATATTGGCCTATTTGTAAAATACGGCATGATAAGCGAAGACAAGTTTTACGATAAAGCCAAAGACTTTGCCTTGCTGACCAATACTAAACAAGAGTTCTTTACTTTAGAAGAATACAAAGCCAAGGTTACGCCTAACCAAACTGATAAAGACGGTACTACTGTTTATCTGTACACCAACGATCCGGCCAAACAGGATACTTTTATCCAATCGGCCAATAAAAAGGATTATGATGTGTTACTGATGAATTCGCCCATCGACAATCACTTTGTGGCACAGTTAGAGCAAAAGCTCGAAAAAACTTCGGTAAAACGCGTAGATGCCGATGTAATTGATAAGCTGATTAAAAAGGAAGATGCTCCGGCCCATGTTTTAACCGAAGAGCAATCAGCCAAAATTAAAACCATATTTGATAAAGCCGTAGCCAAAGCCAACTTTAAGGTGGAGATTGAAAGCTTAAACCCTGATGAGTTACCGGTAACTGTAACCATGGACGAGTTTATGCGCCGCATGAAAGATATGGCAGCCATGGGCGGCGGTATGAGTTTCTATGGCTCGATGCCTGATAACTATAAAGTATCTATCAACGGGAACCACAAACTCATCAGCCGTATAGCACAAGCCGAAAGTGAAGAAGAACAAACTCAATTAGCTAAACAGGCTTTTGATTTAGCACTGCTTTCGCAAGGCATGCTAACCGGCCCCGAACTAACCGAATTTGTGAACAGAAGCGTTAGTTTGATTTAATTTTTTTGAATAGATTGTAAGAAAAGGCTGTTCCAATGGTGTGACCCCAAAAAGTTGGACAGTTTACAAAATTAAGTTTTTTGTACGAGAGCTCGGTATTCCACCGGGCTCTTTCCATTTAACCTGTTTTTTATTCTTTCATTGTTATAGTAATGAATGTATTCTTTTAACGAAGTTATAAATTCTTCCGCAGTTTCAAAGCTCTGTTTGTACAGTAATTCTGTCTTTAAGATCCCAAAGAAGCTTTCGGCCAAGGCATTATCCAAGCAGTTTCCCTTTCTGGACATGCTTTGAATAATTCCATGTTTTTCCAAAGCCTTTCTATATCCATAATGTTGATATTGCCACCCTTGGTCAGAGTGAAAAATAAGTCCCCTTATATCTTTCACTTTATCAAAAGCCTCATATAACATTTCATCTATCATCTGCATATTTGGAGATTTTGAAATACTATAAGAAATGACTTCCCCGTTGAACATGTCAATTATAGGAGATAAATAGATCTTCTCCCCTTTAATGTTCATCTGAGTGACATCCGTAGCCCATTTCTGATTAGGCAGATTTGCCTCAAAATCCCTTTCAAGTACATTAGGGGCAATTTTACCAACCTCACCTTTGTATGAGCGATAACTTACTTTCCTGATATTGCATTTTAGGCCTAATGTTCCCATCAATTTTTGGACAGTCTTGTGATTTATGCTATAACCCCGGTTCTTCATTTCGGCGGTGACCCGCCGATAACCATATCTGCCTTTATGCAAGTGGTATATACTTGCGATCTCTTCTTTTTCATGCTTGTATTTATCATCATTTAGGCGCTTGCGATGATAATAAAATACAGAACGAGCCATCTGTTTGCAATCCAATAGAATTGAAACATCATGTTCGGGCCTTAGTTCTTCGATGGCTTTTGCCCACTCATGCGTTCGCGGGCTTCTTTTTCCTTGACTAAGGCCGTGACTTTTTTTAATAGTGCGTTCTCCGCCCGCAAACGGCTATTTTCCGCCTGGAGCTTCTCTACTTCTGTTTCAGGTTCAAGCTTCTTTGATCTTCCCATGCATTTAGGTGGTCGTCCAGGATTCTTTTGCTGGTATAGTACTGCATATCCCTCAACCCGTACTGATCTTACCCAGCGCTCTAAAGCAGTCTTGCTTAATCTATATTCCAGAACAACCTGATTTAAAGGTACTTTTTTTTCTATGACAAGCCTTACAACTTCTTCTTTGAAATCAGGCGTGGGCTTGACGTTAGGTTGTTTGAGCAGCCCACTTTCGCCATAAAGATCATATTTCCGAACCCATTCCAATATCATGCCTTCACGGATATGGCGTTCGCGGGATATCCGTAGAATCGGCTTTCCCTTTCTTACTTGAGAAACTACATCAAGTTTCTCTTCAAATGTGTGCTTTGACATAAATAATAAACCCCAAAAGTTTTTGTCTAACTTTTGGGGTTCACTTCACAAAAGGAGCGGCCTTTTTTGCGTAATTATATCATCATTTGTTAACAAGGGGCTATACGGACATATAAACACCAATAGCTTAGCCCGCGAAGAAGATCTCTCCTCCGTCGAGATGACAACGGAGGTTAAATTCGTTCAAAAAAACATTCGGGTTAACAGGAAAAAATTCGTAATAGTAGAATAACAATAGCTTTTTTAAAGGACGGTACTCTCAACTATGTCATCCCGACAACGGAGAGATCTTTTACGCGTGATAATTCTACTTCTGGTATAAGCCCATGCTCAAGATTTCTATGTATCGCCTCACCCTACCACCCCAGCTTCGTATCATCCCCGCGCGGATCGGCTCCGCCTTCGTAATATCCCCAGGGAGTTAATAAAATGGCATCAACGCGGCCTATTTTCCCTCCCTCTGTTATTTTATATCCTTTTTGCTGCAGCTTAATTTGGGTCAGACTGTCAATGGCGTCTTTTTCACTGTATACCTCATCGGGCAGCCATTGGTGGTGAAACCGTTTTGAAGCCACGGCTTGTTGCATATCCTGGTTAAACTCAAGCACATTTAAGATAGTCTGAAAAACCGAGGTGATAATGGTTGAGCCTCCCGGCGTACCTACCACCATAAAAAGCTTACCGTCTTTTTCGATGATGGTTGGCGTCATGGATGATAGCATCCGCTTGCCGGGTTCAATGGAATTGGCTTTGCCACCTATTAAACCAAACATATTAGGTACGCCTGGCTTGGCGCTAAAATCGTCCATCTCGTTATTCAGTAAAAATCCGGCTCCTTTTACAAATATTTTAGAGCCAAAGCCCCCGTTTAAAGTGGTGGTGACCGATACCGCGTTGCCATCATGATCAACAATAGAGTAATGTGTAGTCTGGTCGCTCTCATACCCCGCAAACGCGCCCGGCGCCACAGCTGAACTTGGCGTAGCCATGGCCCAGTTCAAGCTTTTAAGACGGGAAGTAATATAGGCTGATTTTAACAAACTATCTACCGGCACTTTATAAAAGTCGGGGTCTCCTAAATATTTGGATCGATCGGCATACACCCGGCGTTCCGCCTCTACCATCAGCTGGATGGTTGAATCGCGATGATAGCCCCATTTTTTTAAGGGGTAACCCTCAACAGATTTTAGCAACTGCAATAAAGCGATCCCTCCGCTTGATGGAGGTGGCATGGTGATAATTTTGTAACCCTTATAATCACCAATAACAGGCTTACGCCAAACGGAATGATAATTTTGCAGGTCGGCTTTGCTGATCAATCCCTTACCTGCTTTCATTTCGTTAAGCATCTGGTCTCCCACCACACCATCATAAAAACCGGAGCGGCCCTTATCCCTGATCTGTTCCAGCGTTTTAGCCAAATCCTCCTGGATCAAAATGTCGCCTTCTTTATAAGGCACCTCCTTAATCAAATAATTTTTATCCGGATTTAACCTTTCAAAGTCGGCCCGAACATAATTAAGCGCCCTTGCGGCACCAGTGGTAAGCTTAAAACCGTTGCGCGCCAGGTTAATCGCCGGTTCAACCAAATCACTCCATTTCAATTTCCCGTATTTGCGATGTGCTTCTACCATACCATCCACAGATCCTGGTACGCCCGATGCCTGGTGCGTGGCCAAACTCATGCCTGCAATTACATTGCCGGCAGAATCCAGGTACATATTGGTACTTGCGGCCTGCGGCGCCTTCTCACGAAAGTCGAGCGTATTGGTTTCGCCCTTTGCCGACCGGTAAACCATAAAGCCCCCACCCCCGATATTACCGGCCTCAGGATAAGTTACTGCCAATGCAAACTGCACAGCTACGGCGGCATCAACGGCATTGCCACCCTTTTTTAAAATATTCAGGCCAACCAATGCGGCATCCGGATAAGCGCAAACCACCATGCCATTGTGGTATTGCTCACTATTATTCTTACTTAACCGCCCTTGCACACATCCGGCAGGCAAAAAAAATCCCGCTATTAACAGCAGGATAAAACCATATTTATAGTTACTATAAGGAATGTTAAACATGAGACTACGCGCTTTGGTAAATTTTCTGCACTAATTTATCATATTTCTTTAAAATCACCTTACGTTTTAAACTCAACTTGGGCGTCATTTCACCGGTATTGATCGACCATTCGTCGGCTATCAGTTCAAACTTTTTCACTTGTTCCCAATGCCCGAAGCCGGCGTTATAGCGGTCGATCTCACGCTTAAATTTATCAATTACCTGCTGGTTGGTTATCACCTCTTCCCTTGTGGTATAAGGGATGCCTTTTTTAGCACACCAATCCTTCAGCGCGTCAAAAGCAGGCAATATCAATGCGGCAGGGAACCGTTCGTTCTCGCCAATAACAATAATCTGCTCTATTAAAGGCGATTCTTTAAACTTATTCTCAAGCGTTTGCGGTGCAATGTATTTACCCCCAGCTGTTTTAAATATCTCTTTTTTACGATCTGTTATGCGCAGGTATCTGTTATCCACAAACTCGCCAATATCACCCGTATGGAAATAACCATCAACGTCAATGGCTTCTTTAGTAGCATCCTCGCGCTTGTAATAACCCTTCATCACGTTTGGCCCTTTTACCAAAATCTCCCCATCTTCGGCAATCTTTACGCTTACACCCTCCAAAACAGGCCCTACGGTTCCAAATTTAGTACCACCCGAAGCCGGGAAGTTTACCGCCATCACCGGCGAAGTTTCGGTTAAGCCATAACCTTCCAGCACCAAAATTCCAGCCGCCCAAAATACCCTGGCCAACCGGGGCTGCAATGCCGCGCCTCCCGATACAATGGCTATAATGTCGCCACCTAAAGCTTCCTTCCATTTGCTGAATACCAGCTTGCGGGCAATTTTAAGCTTAAGCTCATACAACCAGCCATTTTTTTCATCCAGTTCATATTTCAGGCCCAGTTGAAGCGACCAGTTAAAAATCGTTTTCTTAACGCCGGTAAGTTCAGCACCTTTTGCTACTATCCTATCGTAAACCTTCTCTAGTAAGCGTGGTACAGTGGTAAAGCAGTGCGGTTTCACTTCCTGCATATCGGCAACAATGGTGTCCATACTTTGGGCGTAGTAGATGGAAATACCCAGGTACACATACATATAGATTACCATCCGCTCAAATATATGCGACATCGGCAAAAAGCTTAATGCCCGTTTTATTTCCGCAGGATAGAGCTTGGATGATTCCAGTACGTTACTTACCAGGTTGCCATGCGTCAGCATTACACCCTTCGGAGTTCCGGTGGTGCCTGATGTGTAAATCAATGTCAGCAGGTCATCGGGTTGAATATTGTCCCGGTATTGCTGTAAATCCAGCTGGGTATTGGCTTTACCTAATTCCAATACTTCGCTCCAATGCTTAGCGCCAGGTACCTTTTCGTAAGTGTAGATAACCAGGTCGGGCGATACCTTATCTTTAATGCTATTTATTTTGGAGTAGATCTCTTTATCGGCAACAAAGATCACCTTTACCCCGGCATCCTTTAAAATAAACTCAATGTCGGCATCGCTCAAGGTTGGATACATAGGCACCTGCGTAGCCCCGATCTGCATAATGCCAAAATCGCAAAAATTCCATTCAGGCCGGTTTGGCGACATGATAGCCACCTTATCCTCCTTAATTACTCCCAATGCAAGCAAACCATAACTCACCAGGTTAACCGTATCGGTGACATTTTGAGTAGCATATTTAGCCCAGGTGCCGTTCTCTTTAAAAGCCAGCATATCGGCCATCGGAAACTTATCTAAATTATACGGCAATAAATCAAAAACCCGTGTAATGGCCATGTTAGTGTTATTAGTATTTATAAAATAGGTTTTGCAGAATTGGCTTAGCCTTTATGGCTTACATCAAAGATAGCTATTTATGTTTGTTTGATATATACCAAAACTGCTTTAAGTACAAATGTTATGATGGTAATGCTATTGGTTTATTTTTGCTAAAAAAAAGCAGCATCATACTTATACGCCACACAATGCGTTAAACCACCATGGCGCTAAAATTAATTGTCTGCCTTTTTTAACTTAAACGCTAATATGAAAAAGCTATTACTATTTGCACTCACCCTCAGTGGATTTTTATTTTCAGGAAAAAAATCAGATGCTCAAACTTACCAATTTGCCGCCGGGCTTAAATTCGGCGGGTATGAAAACGGGATTTCCGGAAAGTATTTTGTAAAACCGGATGCCGCCCTGGAAGGGATATTCGGTTTCCGCAAAGGCGGCGTAGTAATTACCGGCCTGTACGAAATCAATCAAACTGCTTTTGATGTGGCCGAACTGAAATTTTATTTTGGAGGCGGGGCGCATGTTGGTTCGATAGGCGACGCTTACCAACGTTTTGGCAGCAGCAACCATGATGTGCCGAATAACCAGATTCTGATAGGCGCCGATGGCGTAGTTGGCCTGGAATATGTGATACCCAAAGCACCCATTGCCGTAAGCCTCGACCTGAACCCCAGGCTTGAACTTGCCGGCGGCCCGTTTTTTGACCTTGCACCCGGTATTGGTGTGAAATACATTTTTTAATTAAACATTGGGCAGGGCAATAAATTGCCCTGCTATTTATTTAACGATCGAAATTTTACGGGTATAGGTTTTATCGCCGATAACCAGGCGCATATAGTAAGCCCCGCTCGACATTTCAGTCAGGTTAAGAATGGTGTTGTAAGCGCCGCTTGATAATTGCCTTACATCCTTATACACCCGCTGCCCTATCATATTAAAGATCAGGATAGACAGTTCCTCGTTTTTCAAGGCGTTAAAAGCCAAATTAACCTTGCCACTGCTCGGAACAGGAAATACCGCTAATGCTATCTCAGACCCATCGCTATTATCCCTGGCCGGCAAAACAAAACTAAAATCGTCTGATTTTGAGATACAGCCCGTGCTTGAAGTTACATCTACCCGGTAAATACCGCTTTGTAACGGTTTATAGGTTGACCCGGTAGCACCGGTTATGATATTGCCGTTCAGATACCACTGGTTGTTCTGGCTAAAGTTTGATACCAGGTTTACCCCATTCAGCGTAATTGCAGGTTTAAGTAACGGAACGGCGGTTCTTGCTGCTGACGGGCAGCCCAAACTCTGTACACGCATATTGTAGAAATAGTAATAGTAATTTCTGTAATAGCTGGTATCAGCCGCGTTGGTTGTTGAAGTAGCGCTATTACCCGAGATGCTGAAGATGTTCCCGATGGTGAACGGATACCCGCTAATGGTGGCCAAATTACGGAATAGTGTGGCGTTATCCGGATAGGTGGCTGTTATGTTATAGGTGCCCGCGGCAGGCAGCGACAGGTTTAAATTATACACCTTACCCTGATCGGTAGGATCGTCGGCCAGCGCGCCGGCGCCAGGGTTAGCCCGAGTGGCAACCACATCAATGGTAACGCTTGATACCACCTGCCCGCCTGTTGTACTTGCTGTAAAGGTAACCTTACCCGAATTGCCAACATATAAACGGGCGCTTTGAATAAGAACCGGCACCTGGGTAGTAAAATAAACCGACGGCGTAAATTGATTATAACCGCCACCCGAATATACGTTTTTGGTAGCCGGGCCAACGGTACCGCTAAAATCGTTCAAACCGGCGTAGTAATTATTGTTGGTAGGCGCCTGCGATGTAATTACGCCTGAACCGTAGGTAAAGGGTATGGCATCGCCGATGTTTTTGTACCAGAAAATCTGCCCGTCGCCGGTGGCGTTCAGACTATAGGTTTTTGCATCGGTACAATAAGAAGCATAAGCGCTGGTAACCACCGGCGAATTATTGATTACCGCGGTAGCCGTTGTTTGGTTGTTTGAGGTAATTAAATCGGCAGCCACCGCGGTAGCCGCGGTTACAGTATAGGTTAGCCCTGCCGAAGCTGAAAAAGTACCCGATAAGGTAAAATCCGTTTCGGCCAGCGACGCCAGCGTACCGGTGTAGGTTTCATTTAACGTGGTAACCACACCCGTGGCAGATGTAAGCGTTACATTTACCGGAATGCTGGTTAATGTGCTTGTGCCGTAATTTTTTATCCTGACGGAAACTGTACTGCTGGTGTTAGGGCAGGTTCCGTTGGCGGCAGGATTATTGATCGCGGTTATACCGGCATCAATACCCGCCCTGATAAAGGTAACTTTATAATCCTGCGTTTCGCCCTTGCCGTAAGTACCGCAAGGGTTAACCGCGGTGGGGTCGGTTGTTTCGGTTAATACCACGCGCATTAAGCTGAATGTACCCGGCACAACACTTGCAGGCACGGTAACATTAGCGGTAAAAGTACCTGTGCCGTTTATTACGCCCGAGGTAGCTACCAGGTCGCCCGCATCGGTAAAGCTGCCATTGGCATTCCAGTCGATATAAACCTTGGCTATCTTATTAAAGTTAGCCCCACAAGTGCCCACGCTTACACTGAGCGGGTATGTTTTACCTTGCTCCAACGTGGCGGTAAGGTTGGTGTAATTTGAATAGGTGGTGCAGCCTGCGGCGGGGGTATTGTTCACCTCGGCCAGGCTGACGTTATTGATACGCGAATCGGCGCTTGATGTGGGATTGGAGGTACAGTAAATTGAGCCGCCAACGCCGGTAACAATTAACGAGTAAGGCTGCGAACCATTGGTTAGCGTGCCCTTGTGTGTTACGGTAATGGTATAACTTGTTCCAGGAACTGTATTGGCAATATAAACCTGTTCCACGTTATCGCGTATGTTGTCGCCGGTGGTGGCATTGGCAGATGGGTTACTGTAATCAAGCACCCAAGGACTAAAGGTAGTACTGCCGGTGCTCACCCGGATATCCAGATCGTTAACCAATTTTGGGGTGCGGTTATTAATTACGCCGGTTGATGTTACGGTTCCCGCCGGATCTGTCCAGGCAATGGTAGCTCTGAGCGGGCCACTGCCCGACGAGATCACATTATAAGTTTGTGTTTGCCCCTGGGCCAGCGTTTTTTCGCTAACAAGGCTTTTTGTGCCGTTATCGGTAATGGCCTGGGCCGCTTTTGACATATCCAGCAAGCCCCATCCATAAATATAATCGGGGCCGGGGTTACCGGCATCAAACGCGGTATGGCATACCAGGCCCTTTAAAGTAGATGAAAGCATAAAGCTTCCGTTTTTTTGCATATAGTATTCCTGCAACAAATACAACGAACCGCTTACATTGGGGGTTGCCATGGATGTGCCCGAAAGCGTGATGTAGGCGTCTTTGGCCGTTACGCCGGTTGATAGCACGTTAACACCATCCCCGCAAATATCAGGCTTCACGCGGCCATCGTCTGTTGGGCCCCAACTGCTAAAATAGGCAATCTGCACATCTGAAGAGGTAGAGGGACCGTTAGGCAAGGGGTTAACCGCTCCTACGGTTAGGATATTTTTAGCGGTAGCCGTTGTAGAAATAATATCATACCCATCGTTACTGCTGATATTAGCCGGCCTTGGCCCTTGCAGAACAATGGTTGAGCTTGTTCTACTGGCATAGCCATAATAGGAGCCGCCAACCGCAGGCCCTGTTTCCCCCCGGTTATTACCCGCTGCCTGAACAATAAGGTAGTAAGGCGCATTAAAAGCTATTTTATCATAAGCCTGCGTATTTGAATCGTAAAAACCGAATTTATAATCTTCATTATCGCCGGGAAGGCCGTACCACTCCCAACGGTTGTTTTGATCGCCGTTTTGATACCAGCCCGCTAAGTAACCGTAAGAATGGTTAGATATTAAAAGGTTAGAAGCGGCAGCGGCCATTTCGGTAGCATCGTTATTAAAATCGTATGATTGCAGGGTTGTAGCTCCGAACGACATCCCCTTAGCCGGAGCATATACCCCTTTGGCTATCATGGTGCCTGCGACGTGGGTACTATGGTCGCTGATGCTCGTTGTACCGTCTTTAGTGGTAATGGTTTTGCCCGCAAACTCCTGATGAGAGGTATAAATAGCACCACCATCCCAAATGGCTAATTTATTGTTTAGCGCCGTGCTCGATCCGGATAAATTAAGCCCCAATAGGCCGCCGGGCTGCACCGCATTGGTTTGGGTTGTAGCCGCAGCTATAATGTTATTGTACGTGGTTAAATAAATAGGGAAACCAAGAGCGTCAACTCCTTGCAGCACTACTATCCTGCCATCGCGCCTTACCTGTTTGGTGAACCAGCCTTTTTGAAGAGCCAGATCAATCGCTTTTTTATGATTGGTACTATAAAGCGTATTTGAACTGGATGAAAAATCGGCCAGTTCCTTTTTCTTAACGGCGTCAACAGGCAATTGCTGGCCTGTTACCGCGTTGGCGCAAAAAACAAATAAAAAGAATAAAACTATCCCGGAGTAAAATTTATTCATATATAAAACTATTGTATTATCTATCACTAATAGAATAACTACCAGATGATAACGTTAGTGTGAAAGGTATGAAAAAAATGTTATTGCTATATAGTATAATTTTTGCTTATACGTACACAAATCAGTCCGGGTTAGTTAAACAGGGGATTAGCGGCAAAGTTTACCTAAAGCAGGGTAACTACATGCCTTCGCCAGGCAAAAAAGCGGGACCGGGACAAGCCGTTAGCAGAACTATTTGGATATACCGGTTAACTGCCCGTGAACAGGCCCGGGCCAGCGGCAGCTATTTTGATCATATCCAAACCAAGCTGGTGGCTAAAACACAGAGCGATAGCGAAGGTAATTACGCCATAGCCCTGCCCCCTGGCAAGTATTCGGTTTTTGTGGACGATAACAGCCTGCTTTATGCCAATAGTTTCGACGGTAAAGGGAATATCAACCCGGTAGAGGTTAAAAAAGACAGTATCAGTAATAAAGATATCACCATCAGTAGCCAGGCGGTTTATTGAGTATGCTTAAACTACGATAAATATTTACCTACAATAGGCATCCTACGGCCCATACCAAAGGCCTTGGGCGATACCCTCAGGATAGGCGGGGTTTGGTAGCGCTTATGCTCAGCCGTGTTCACCAGCTTAATAATGCGCCTCACCACCTGCTCATCGTATCCCATGCTGATAATCTCTTTGGACGATTTACGGTTTTCGATATACTCCAGCAAAATAGTATCCAGGATATCGTAATCCGGCAATGAGTCGGAATCCTTTTGTCCGGGCCTTAACTCGGCCGATGGTGGTTTGACTATCGAATTAATGGGGATGATCTCGCGCTCGCGATTAATATAATTGGCCAATTGATAAACCTGCGTTTTGTAAACGTCGCCCAGAACAGAAATACCGCCGCACATATCGCCATACAGCGTTCCATACCCTACGGCTGCTTCGCTTTTGTTGGATGTGTTGAGCAATATATAGCCAAATTTATTGCACATGGCCATTAACAGCACGGCGCGGCTGCGCGACTGGATATTTTCTTCGGCAATATTAAACGGAAGGTTTTGAAACTGCGGGTGCAGGGCGGTTTCAAAGGCTTCGGTAATGTTTTTGATGGCGATGGTTTCGCTTTTGCAGCCCAGGTTGGTCACCAGGTCATCGGCATCGGTAACGGAATGATCGGACGAAAAACGCGATGGCAATAATACCGCCATTACATTATCAGGCCCTAAGGCTTCTGCCGCCAGCGCGCATACCACAGCCGAATCAATACCGCCTGATAAACCCAATATGGCGCGGGTAAATCCTGACTTATAAAAATAATCGCGGATACCCAACAATAAGCCCTGATGAATTTGCTCAATATCGCCGGTGTATTCGGGCTTGACGGTTGGGGTATGGTTAAAGCTGATCACGGCTTTATCGCCAGCCTTATCCAATTGATAATAGGCAATGTGTTCTTTAAAATAAGGCAACTCGTCAAGCATATCGCCCTTATCATCAAAAACTAACGATCCACCATCAAAAATAAGTTCGGTTTGAGCGCCTACCTGGTTTACGTAAAATAAGGGCAGGTGATATTGTTTGGAGTTATTGCTTAAAATATCAATCCGCTCCTTATCGTGGTTATAGGCAAAGGGCGAGGCCGCTATGTTGATCATCACATCGGGCTGCTGCTCTATCAGCTTATCCATAGGCCGGGTAATGTACAGGGGGTTCTCAATGGTATTCCACAAATCCTCGCAAATGGTTAACGCTATGCGGTGTCCTTTAAAATCGATACAGTTAAAATCCGTTTCGGGTTCAAAATAACGGTACTCGTCAAAAACATCATAATTAGGCAACAGCGCCTTATTTACAACAGCCTTTACCTTTCCGTTTTCGATAAAATAGGCCGAATTGAAAAGGTCTTTCCCCTGCTCCTTCAAATTAGGCGTAGGTAAGCCAATAATACAGGCTATATCAGTACATACGGCGGCTATTTGTTGGGCAGCTTCTTCGCAAAGGCCAATAAATTCGGTAAATTCAAAAAAATCGCGCGCCGGGTATCCGCATACGCATAATTCGGAAAACACCACCAAATCCGCGCCTTGCCTGCGCGCTGTTTCAATAGTACCAATTATCTTTTTTGTATTCGATTCAAAGTTGCCAACGTGGTAATTAAGCTGGGCTAAAGCTATATTAATCATCATTATAACATATAGTAACAGAAATAGACTTCCGTTAATGTAATTTTTAAATTTATTTTTGCAGGCTATGAATGCATTGATGCACAAT
The DNA here is from genome assembly GCF_000166195.2 of Mucilaginibacter paludis DSM 18603. Lineage (NCBI taxonomy): Bacteria > Pseudomonadati > Bacteroidota > Sphingobacteriia > Sphingobacteriales > Sphingobacteriaceae > Mucilaginibacter > Mucilaginibacter paludis. The sequence goes on along the minus strand of NZ_CM001403.1, from coordinate 4,732,826 downwards.
AAACCCTTAAAGCAAATTTACCTTTTTTTTTCTATAGCCTTGCTATGTGCAGCCTGCGGAAGAGATAAAAAAGTTGATGTAAGCAATATCCCCGTCACTATCACCATTTCGCGCTTTGACCATGATTTTGATGAAATGCGCACCAAACCCATGGCCGCCCAGGCCGAAGTTTTGAAAAAAAAGTACGGCGTATTTTACCAGGATTTTATTGAAAGGATATTACAAGCGGGCAGTATTAGCGATACAGCCTATTTTGCAACACTCAGGAAAGTTTTTGCCACGCAATCCTACACGGATCTGAAACACGAGGTGGATTCTATTTATCCCAACCTCAACAAACAGAACGAGCAATTAACGGATGCCTTCAGGCGAATTAAATATTACTTCCCCAAAAAGCAAATACCACAAGTTTATGCTTATTTTTCGGGCTTCCAGGCTCAAACTTCTCTCGGCAACCATTACTTCGCCATTGGGCTCGACCTGTTTTTAGGCACCGATTCTAAATTTTATCCGGCGCTGATCGAAAACTTTCCGCATTATGTATCCCGGCGCTTTACGCCCGATAATATTCCGCCACGTGTGGTTGAAGGTTTTGTGCGCGAGGATATGTTTAGCGAAAAGGACGAAGATAAAACCCTGCTGTCAAAAATGATCTATAACGGTAAAATTATGTACCTGATGGACCAAGTGTTGCCCGATGTGGCCGATTCTACCAAAATTGGCTATACCAGCAAGCAATTGAAGTGGTGTCAGGATTTTAAACCGCAAATATGGGCCTTTATTTTAGAGGAAAACCTGCTTTACGAAAGCGATTACCTTAAAATACAAAAGTACCTGAACGAAGCGCCCTTTACGCCGGGCCTGGGCGAAAAGAACGAGTCCGCGCCAAAGTTAGCCGTTTGGACGGGCTGGCAAATTGTTAAACAATACATGGATAAACACCCGCAAATTACATTGGCACAATTAATGGCGGATACTAATGCACAACAAATACTCGATGAATCCAAATACCGACCACAATAAACCCCAGAGCATAGGGCTGGCCTTATCAGGCGGCGGGGTAAGAGGCATTTCGCACTTAGGGGTGATACAGGCCTTAACTGATAATGGCATCCAGTTTTCGCATATCTCGGGCACCAGTGCCGGGGCTATAGCCGCGGCCTTTTGTGCAGGAGGCTACGCTCCGCGCGAAGCTTTAAAGATTATTAAAGAAACCAAGTTTCTGCCTTTACTGCGTCCGTCAATCGGTAGCGCTGGATTGGTTTCTATCTTAAACGTGCGGTTTTTATTTGGGAAGTATATCGCTCACAACTCCATTCAAAAACTAAACACTCGCGTTACCATTTCGGCAGTAGACCTGGGCGAGGGTAAGTTGGTTTACTTTACCGAAGGGGAGCTGGACCTCGCTGTTTTGGCCTCGTGCTGCCTGCCCGGAATTTTTAAGCCCATCGTTATTAACGACCACATGTATGTGGACGGCGGTGTACTCAATAATTTTCCGGTTGAGCCGCTGGTTGGCAATTGCGATTTTATTATCGGCTCATCATGCAATCACCTCCCGGTTGTTACCGAGATCCGCTCGTTCGGCAACCTGATTGAAAGGGCTGCCATGATTGCCGTTAACGCTAACCTGAATGCCCACAAGGCCTTATGCGATGTAGTTATTGAACCGCATGGACTGGGCGGCTACGGTATATTTGATACCAACGCGGCCGAAGAGATTTATATGATAGGTTATGAAGAGGGGCTGAAAGCTATTGAAGGGAACGAAAGGCTTAAAGCCATTGTGCAAACCTATAAAAAGAACAAAAAGAAGAAAGCTTAAAAATCCCCGTTTAAAAAGCTGGGATATAAAAAAGGCGCATTAGTTTAAAACTAAGCGCCTTTTTTTATATCTGTTTAAATATTTTGACTACTTCATGATAGCGAATACGGTTCTGAGTGCGATGATCACACCGATAACCAGGATGATATTTGATATGGCGTTGATAGCAAACGAATCGCCCAAAAACCGAAGGAATACACCAACTATGCCTATAATGATGGCAACAGTTAATATTAAGTAATGTGCTGGCGCATTTGCGTTCTCTCTTGTATTCATGCTGATGTTGTTTTTTGTTGTGCCAAAAATAGGAATGTTTACCGAAAATAAGTAACCCTCGCCTAAACTTTTTAATTATTTAACAAGCTGGACTTAATTAACATTGCCTATGCAGGTACTACGGCGTTCTTCCGGCGCAAATACCTGTAAATTAACCATCCCGCTATGGCGGCCAAAATAAACATCCATAAATTAGCCAAGCCAATCAGGGTATCTGTAAATATCAGCCAGCCATTGGCCAAAGCCTGCCCAAACCTGGTAAAAAAGGGCAACTTAAAGTTCGCGGGATCATCATTTACTATAGTTTCTCGGGCTATGGTATTACTCTGATAAAAGTTGAGGCCCAGCGTACTATATTTAACGGCATCATCAATCCGCTTATTGTTGATCTGCTGGTCAATCATTTCATCTTTCAGATCTAAAACAGCAGCCGGGTTTTTAATTTTTATCACACCTTTTTTTTGTTGATCAATGATCTGGCTGCGGCTTGATAATTTCATCTGGGCCGAAAGGTAATCCAGCGTTTTATCCTGGATGTCCATATTCCGGTTATTGACATACACAGCCATCTTCCCTACCTGGTTCATAAATTCTTCAACCTGGGCAGATGGTATCCGGAGCGTCATGTCCGCACTTGTATTGTATGATGAGATGCGTAATACGGAATCGGTATTTAATAATACATCCTGGCTGCGGTTGATAGATGACTGCATACTATGGTGCATCACCATGCCTTTGTATTTTACAGTCAACGCCGAAATATCCTCGCTTACGCGTTCAACATTTTTCACTTTAAAACGCATATCCGCGGTTTTCACCATTTTGGGTTGCTTTATTGTATCCGCATTGTAGTTATTTGATATCGTATCGGCAGCCGAAACTTCGGAATGCGATTTTCTTCCGCTGCATGCCACCCAAAAAATTGAGCATAGCAATCCCATACACACTAATTGTTGTTTTTTCATGGTTATTAAGTTTAATGGTTTTATTATTAATGCGTTAAAAGCATAAAGGTGACCGTATAAAACATTCGGTAACTTAATTATTACGAATTGCAGGTGAATGTATTTTATTAATTACAATCGGCTTACCAGTAAAATTTTAATCTAAATTGTGCCACCAATTAATAAACCCGGAGGCTCATGAAAAACTTATTTTTTAAGTTATTAGCTATTAGTATACTGCTTGGCTGTACAGCTGAAGCACAAACCCGTTATCATTATAAAATTGACGCGGAGGCCTTTGGCGATAATTCAAGGCACTGGTATGGCATATTTGATAAGGCAAACATGATTAACCCGCTTCCAGGCAGGCCGCGTTATAAGCCAACAGACATTATTAATGTGGCTGATAATATTTTACTGTACCAAAAAAACAATGGTGGATGGCCCAAAAACTACGATGTATTCGCCATACTTACCCAGGCACAAAAAGACAGTTTAATTGCCGGTAAAAACGTTTTAAATACTACTTACGATAATAATTCAACCTATACCCAGATTATTTGCTTAGCCAACGTATATACCGAAACCCATATAGAAAAATACAAGGAAGCGGCCCTCAAGGGGCTGGATTTTATATTGGCCTCGCAATATAAAAATGGTGGCTGGCCGCAATATTACCCGCTCGAAAACAATTACAGCAGGTGTATTACCTATAACGATGGCGTTTTTGAAGGTATTATTGAACTTTTATATGACATTAAGAACAACCAACCGCAGTATGCTTTCATAGATGGCCAACACCGCGCAAAGCTGATAGCCGCCTATAACAAAGGCTTAGACTGTATTTTAAAAACCCAGATAAACGACAATGGAAAACCTACCGCCTGGTGCCAGCAATACGACGAGGTTAAGCTAACGCCGGCCTGGGCACGTAAATTTGAACCGCCCAGCATTTGCAATGGCGAGAGCTCGGGCATAGTACTTTTTTTAATGGGCATTGACAAACCCTCCAAACCAATTATCAACGCTATCCAGAATGCTGTGGCCTGGTTTCAGCAATCAAAAATCTATAATATCCGTGTTAAAACTATTCCGGCTCCACGCCTCGTCACCCCGTTCAGGGTTTCTACAACCGACCGTGTAGCGGTAACCGATTCTACAGCTCCCCCGATCTGGACACGCTACTATGAATTGAAAACACATAGGCCTTTATTTTGTAACCGCACCAGCGTGCTGGTATATTCGTTAGCCGAAGTAGCCCGGGAACGCCGCGATGGATACGGCTGGTATACTTATGCGCCGCAAAAGGTGTTGAACAATTACTCCAAATGGCAGCAAAAATGGGCTCCTGATGATGATGTATTAAAGCGATAGGAGTTTTTGTGTTTTGTATGGGCACATACCTGCTATAAACAACTTACATTATAAAACATGCTCATCCGCAAAGGCACTTTATCCGATGTACCCGCCATTATGCAACTCATTGATGATGTGGTACCGGCCATGATTGCGGCAGGCAATTTTCAGTGGGACAGCAATTACCCCAACCCGGCTGTATTTGAGCAGGATATTCAGCTCAACCAGTTATGGGTAGCAGAAATAGAAAATGCTATAGCCGGGGTAGCCGCCATAACAACCGATCAGGATGAGGAATATGCCACCGTTGGCTGGGATATTACCGAAACCGCTATTGTTACGCACCGGCTGGCGGTTAACCCTCAATACCGGGGTTTGGGCATAGCCGCCGAGCTGCTCAACCAGGCCGAGCAGGAAGCTTTAGCACGGGGCATCAATTTTTTACGTATCGATACCAACAGCAATAACCAGGCAACACAAAAACTTTTCCCCAAATTGGGCTATGTATATGCCGGCGAAATATCATTAGCCTTTAGGCCTGGCCTCAGGTTTTATTGTTATGAAAAAAAATTGGGCTGACAGTGAATGTGGAAAAACTGGCAAACATTGATGGATATATAGCGGATGAGTTTATACAGTTTCAGATCAGAGCAAACGCATTAAAAAAGTAAGGGGGGCCACCTACGGAGCCAAGGCAGGTTAAAAACCGTACTAAAGTCGGTGGGGACACCGACTTGGCAAGTAACAAATCGTTAAAGAGCTCCGGCAGGAGCTTCCTGTTTATAGACAAAAAAAGAAGTTTTGGCTCCGTAGGCGCCCCCTTGTCAGCAGGTTTCCCTTTTTGCACCAATAATTTTTAATGCGTTTGGACTGAGCTCCAGATACTGTTTTTTTGATTCTGCTACTTTTCAACTATCTTTAAATTAAAAACCACAATATCGATGTTCAAAAAAACGATTGTTATCGCATCTGCCGCATTCCTTACCCTAACCAGCATAGCAAAAGCGCAACAAACACCATCAACCGCAAACTTTATTGCCGATGGTAAATTATGGAGCAGCTTATGGCAGCAAAAAGCGGCCGAATACCGCGCTTTGTGTTTCCAGGCCTATAACATCGCGCAATTACGTGCCGATCAATCTCTGCTGAAAACTTACGGTAAACCTTTAGCCATCGTGACCGACATTGATGAAACATTGTTAGACAATAGCCCCAACTCGGTACACCAGGGCTTATTAGGGAAAGATTACGAAACCAAAGCCTGGCTAAACTGGACCAGCAAATCCATTGCCGATACCGTACCCGGTGCTCCCTCGTTTTTAAAATACGCGGCATCTAAAGGTATTACGGTATACTACATCACCAACCGCGAAGAGAGCGAGCGGGCGGCAACCTTAAAAAATCTGCAGTTGTACGGTTTCCCCAATGCCGACAATGAGCATTTGATGATGCGCCAAACTACCTCAAGCAAAGAACTGCGCCGCCAGGAAGTAGCCAAAACTCACGAGATCATTTTATTGCTGGGCGATAATTTAGCCGATTTTTCGAGCCTTTTTGATAAAAAAACAGTTGATGAGCGCCTTAAAAACACCCAGGAGCAAGCTGCCTTATTTGGCAAATTGTTCATCATCATCCCCAATGCCAACTATGGCGACTGGGAGACCTCCCTCTACGAATACAACTACAAATTAACCCCTGCCCAAAAAGAAGAGATCTTTAAAAAGAACTTAAAAACAGAGTGATTTTAATGTGCGAATGAGGTGGTGTGCAGATGTGCAAATGATTTGCTGGCTGTGCAACCTAACAACTGCTAAGCGTTCGCAGAGCAGTGAGCCCGTCCCTACAGCCGCATTTTCCAATCCAACCACGTTAGAGATAGATGATAAAACGTGTGGTAACAACAATAATTATAAATTTATTTTATGATTAAAATAATGCCACTCCTATACTATTCAATTGTATTAATTCCAAAGTTTAGGAACAAATACAATTGCTAATCCTAAAAAAATATAGAATACATATTCAGAAAATCCATAGCCATTAAATATACCGTAAAAATAATGAGTTGTAGTAGTTCCATAGCCAATAGAAGTATAAGAAGTGAAAGGCCAAAAATCAGGCTGATTACTTCCACTTGTAAATAAACACGTAGAATATTCAATATTTGAATTTGCTTTTTGGTAAATTATATCTGTACCACCTGATGCTCCTTTTTTAAGAGGAGAATCATAATTTCCTTTATAAGGAGTTTCTGTAGAATCATTTTCTTTTAGTTTAGCAACTCTATACAAAGATTTCTTAATTAAATCATCTAACGAATCAGATTTAATAGAATCAAGTTTATTGTTAGATTTTTCAGAGAGGCTAACAACATCAGAATTAGAAAAAGAAGAGTTAATTCTACATTCTATATCTGCAAGATTTACAAACAAAGCAAATGAGTGAAAGAAAACCCAAATAATAAGAAATCTCTTTTGGTTAATCGTAAGCTGCATGTGGTAATTTTGAGCTAAATAAATAAAGGATGTTACTTAATCTTTTACTGCTGAAGGCTTACCACACCCTAACTAACGTAAAAGACACAGTTAATACCTGTTTTAGGGATGCACTTATAATCTTTGATTGCGTTAGTTGAATACTATAAAGTGGTAATTTAGAGCAGTATTTCTACAATCGTAAGTACAGTATATTAGTTTCTAATCATAACATTTATTTGGACTTATAGCAAATATAGTTATAGTTTTTGATGAGCGTCCCTACCGGCTCGCAAAATGCATTTCGCCAATATTGCTACCGAACTTTAACCCCGATGGGATTTTGTTTACAAGAATAGGAGTACACCGCCTCCTCTTAAGAGGAGGCGTTTCGCCCCACAACAAAACCTTCCCGGTTAAACTTAACTCCGCTGATCACCCAAAGCCTTTAGTAAAAACTGCCGAAGCTGACTTACCGGTACTGCCAAGGTAACCACACGGCTAAACCTGGCGATGTTGATACCATAAAAATTACCCTGAACATCTATCACCGGCCCACCGCATTCTTCGGGCGTGATGCGGGCATCGTGGCCAAATATTTTTGCAAATCCATCGCGCCGGATACTTTTTCCGCCGGTAAATTTCTCAGCGTTGTGATTGGGGCTCGCAACCGGCCTGAGGCCTAAGGTTACCGCCATAACCGTATCTTTTCCGTTTCTTGATGCCGCAATTTCGATATCATCGCCCGGCTCATATTTTTTTAGCTCCCGTTGCAATTCCACCAGGTTATTTACCTGCTCATGGTTGATGCTGTTTAACGTATCATCGGCCTTTAAACCGCCCATACCTGCGGGCGAGCCTTGCTGTACCCTCGAAACTACAATTTTGCCTTCCTTTATAAATGAAGTAGCGCCGAGATAGCCCATGCTAAACTTAAGTGTTAAGGGAAAGCCCGTACTACCTAACGCGCTTACCTTCGGCAGGGAATCGGGTCGCGGCGACAGCAGTATCGTTCCAACCTGATCAAATTTCAAACTATCATTCTTCGCTGCTTTGATATCAATCCCGCCATCGAGTTTACGATCTATCTTTAATAAAACCAGGTCATCCGTTACGCTTCTGAAAACCACCTGCGCTTTCACCGCTCCTTCTTTCGGCAGCCATACCACGGGCTCGTTGCCCACACAAGAGTTTTTGCTGATCAACATACTCCCTGCTCCTGACTTTTTAAATTTCGGATCGTCGGCAATAATCAGTGTACCTAAAATTTTCTGCTCCGAATTTTTCACCCGGCTCGTAATTAAAAACTGACTACTCTTAAATCTTGCGGCCTTTTTAGTGAAGATGGACGGCAAACTTTTTAACTCAGGCACGGTATAAATATGCGCCGCCATGGGATCGGCTTTTATTTCATCTTGGGTTTCAGGCAACCCGGTGTAGTTTTTAGGCTGATTCAGAGCAGACCAATATTTCCGGTACAGATCCACCGGAACTTCACAATTCACTTCCTCGCTTTTAAAGCAACGGCTGTGGATGCCAATAAGCCTTCCGCTGTAATCAAATAGGGCACCGCCAGAATCTCCCAACTCCATAGCACAGGTAGATTGTACAAAGCCCAGATCATCGCACACAACAGCAATCCGGCCAAATCGCACCAATGGCAAAGACTGGTTTAAATCCTGAGGATAAGCTATGCTGAGGCATGGCTCATCTACCTTTAATGCAGCCGACCAGGCCATATCAACGTATGGCCAATTTCCCTTCGTGATAATTTTAATCATCGCGGCATCCGGCAGTGTTGCAGTACCCGTTAAAGCTATTCTGCCTAAACCCACTGCCCAACAGTTCCGGCCGTCGGGGAATAGCACTTTGTATATCTTATAAGGCTGAATGGCATGGGCCGCCGTGAGAATATGCCCATCTGCGCTCACCACTACTCCGCTAAACTGTGCGCTATTCTGGATATGCTTAACGGTATCAAAACCCATAATTTTTACGCTGGCCGGGTAGGCTTTTTTTATACCAGCCTTAATTGTTTTTTCAAGCTGATCGCTTTTAAATTCCTGCGCATATACATTCGGTAAAAGAAAAATTAAAATGAGAACAAGAAAAATTTTAGAATGATTGATCATACAGAACTATAATAAAACTAACCTGCCAGTACAGGCATATTTTTGCACTGGCAGTTAGGTGCGTAATTATGATTTTTTTGACGGCCTTCCCTACCGGATTTGAATTAAACGGATAGGCCAGGGGTATTACCCGCCCACTTTTTCTTTTAGTAATTGCTCCAGCCGGGAGCTATAGCCGGTAAATTTCTCTATAATTTTTCCGTCCTTATCCAGTAAAAACAAAGTGGGGATACCCTGAATCATAAAATCGCTTAGGGTTTTTTCCTTATCCGGACTAACCACCTGCGCCCAAGGCATGGCTTCTTCAGACATGGCCCTCTTCCAGGCAGAATGATCGGTATCAACAGAAACGCTCAATATCTCAAACCCTTTATCTTTATATTCAGTATACAATTCCTTCAGCTTCGGGATGGCCTTGCGGCAGGGGCCGCACCAACTTGCCCAAAAATCAACCAGCACATATTTCCCTTTTAAAGAGCTTAGGTTAATAATCTGCCCACCGGGGTTTGCGTAAGCTATACCGGGGGCCACACTACCTTTCTGCAGCAATTTTTGCTGGGCTGCATAGTTAACAACCTCTTTTTTTACCTGGGCGGCATCTTCAAAGCCAGGGTTTAAGGCCAGTAATTTATCCAGCCCTTTGATTACATAATCCGGTTCTTTCTTCCAATCCATCGCAGCCAGTAAAAAAACCGATGCCGAATTATTAACAGACGCTTCTATCATCATCTTCAAACGATCTTCACCCAGCGTCTCCACTTTGCGATAAAGCATCTGCTTGCGATAGTAAGCATACCAGGCTGAATCGGTATTACGTCGCTTTTGTGCGGCAAACCCTTCGTCCAATAAATCAGCCTTAATTTTATTATCCAGGTAACGGTTATACATGGCCATGCTGATCAACTGGGTTCCGGCTGATTTGCTTTCTACCTTTACAAAACCGGAGTTTTTACTTTTGTATTTGGCAGTATCATATCCCCGTGCAGAAACATTAATATCCTGATCGGCCCAAAAGGCTACATTTTGCCATTTAAGAATATCCAGCTGGTAAATTGCAGGCTTAGTCACCATCAGTTTGAAACTAAATGTACCGTCGGCTTTCACCAATACAGAATCGATACTTTTGGAGCCAAACCCTTTTTTAAGCCATACCATATTGTACTTTTTAAACCCTTCAGGATTTAAGTACTCAACCTTTCCGGTTATCAGTATCTGCTTTTTCACCTGCGCGTTAGCACAAAAGCAAAGTAACATGAGGGGGATAATAGCGGCCCCGTACAAATTAAATATCTTCATATCAACTAAGTTTATATCGTATGGCTATTTAATAAAAATGGTGTTCAGCTTCTCGTCAAGCTCCTTGCTTTCGGCGCCAATCCACCGGGCTATAATATTGCCGCTTTTATCAAGTAATATTTTGGTGGGGAAGGCATCTATGCCGTATAGCTTTACTACATCTACCTTCATACCGGCTTCGTTGTTAATTACCTGTGGCCAGGTCATTTCATCCTTTTCAATCGCTTTTTTCCATAATATCTTTGCAGTTTCAAGCTCGGGCGCTTTCTCGCTGGCTACACCAAGTATTTCAAGCCCCTTATCTTTATATCGGGCATAGAGCTCCTTTAAATGCGGGTTTGATGCCCTGCACGGCGCGCACCAGCTTCCCCAAAAATCGATCAATACATATTTGCCCTTTAATTGCGAAAGGGTAATCATTTTATCATCGGGAGTTGGCTTGGTAAAATCAGGGGCCAGACCTCCGGTAGCGGCGGCCGACATGATTTTAATCCGCGAAGCAACGTCCATTCCTAAATAACTGCTTTTCAAACTTGCATCAAGACTATTGTATGCCTCTTGTAGCTCTGCTGTGCTGTACTCCCGCGCAGATGTAGCCAAAAGCCAAACGCTCGAGAGCGCCGCAGGATGCTCTTTAATAAACTTTTTGTGGATAGCGATTGAGGCATTCCGGTTATCCAGCATTTTTTTTCCTACATCGCCAAGGCCATCTTTTACGCCCATTGTTCTCAGCTGGATCATATCTTTTTGCAACTGTGTCATTTGGGCCTCTGTATTCCCTTCGGCCTGGCGTAAGGCGTTAAAACTTTCGTTATAGGCATCGCCTTCAACTTTTGCGATGTTAATATCCTCGGCCGTTCCGGAAATGTTTAATTTACAGTTAGGGCTTAAAACCACATTGAGTGGCATTGAGGGGATAAACATGGAATTTTTTTGTTCGCCTAAGTAAATATTCCTGTCGACGCCGGTGTTTAACCTGGCTACTACCGGTTGGGCTGGCGACGGGCCCGAAAGTGTAAAAGAACCATTTACAGCTTCTACAGCATTGCTTACGTTTTTAGTACCGTCAAAATAAGTCAGTATAATTTTTTCGTTTCCCTGGTTTTTTAACAAACCGGTTATCTGGTAAGTTTGCTGCGCTGCGGCAGCAAATATGGAGGCACACACAGCGTAAGCTGTAAGAATTGTTGTTTTCATTTTTTAAGTGTTATTAAATGATGTTGTTTTTGATAGGTGTTTAGGTGATGATATAAGGTTTCCAGGCCATGGCTTTTATTTTACCAAAGCCGGTATATTTCTTTTCGGTACCACTGATGATGGCTCCGCTGGTTGGGTCTACCTGCATTTGGTAAACAGTTCCGATTTGGGTTGCCGCATTATACGTAGCGATGTACAGGATTTTGGAAATATTTTTAGGATTTTGCAATACACCTAAAGGGGCCGATGTATTGTAATACTTTTGCAAAGTGATATTGGTAATGGTTTCGTTAGCAGGCGGAGTCCATAATTTGGTTGTGATACCGGCGGTATAATTAAACTGATACATATTCGTACCAGAGCTATAGTAAAATACCTGGCCGGAATAGCCTGCGGTGATGGAGTTGATCTGCGATATTTCGGGGCAGGCGCTCATATCATATTTACCTTTGCCGATGGTGCCAATTTCGCCGTCTTTAAAGTCAACCGTCAGCATCCAATATTTACCTGCGGCATCCTTCATCACCATATCCTCCCAATAATTCCAGCCGAGGTCAGACATCAAAAAGGTCATGCCTACGTTATTGCAATCAAACGCCGCAGCCGCTGTCTGGCTTGTGGCAATCGGTATAACAGCTGTTCCGTATGAAACCACTTTCATAAACTTCATGTTGGTTTGATCATACAGTATTGCATCAAAAGCGGCGCTGGTTGTTGCGGCTATCCATGGTGCCAGCGTGCCGTAAGTGCCGCTTAAAGCATCCCCAAAGGCCCTTCTTCCTGCTCCTATGATGGTATAGTCATTGACATGCAGTTTATTATTATTGATGATAAACTCCTTTCGCCGCTCGGTTGCTTTAACCATTTGCGGTGCCCTTACAGCAGGAGGTGTCCAAAAGATGGTTCCAAAATCATACACCTTTTGAAAAGTTCCGGGGTTAACAGAAACCACATCACCACTGCTCTGAATATAGATCTGATAAGAGGATGGAAAGTTGGCTACCGTATAAATGATGGAACCGGGAGTACCAGAGATTGGGACACCGTTAGAGTTAGCATACAGATCAAGTATTACTTTCTCGGTAGTGATGGCTGTTTTTGATATTTCATTATTAACGATCAAACCCACATCGGTATTTCCGTTTTTTTCATATAATACCATCCATCCTTCTGCAAGCGATGGTGTGATGGCCACCGAAAACTTGGCAAATGCTTTTACCCCTGTATTGGTATTGGTTACTGTAAATAACACAATCCACGACGCTTCTGGTTCTTTCATAACGCTATTTAATGCTATGGCGTTGCCAATGGTATCTTTGGCGTTAAGGCTTGGTGCAGAGCTTTGACTGGTATACATTTCCCAGGTAAACTTCAGCTCCTTAAACTGGGGGTTAGTAGGGTTTACAACCTGGCCTTTATATTTGACCACCGGCTGAAGTTTGAGCGTATCAAACCGCAGCCTGGTATAGGCAGTAGCCAGCGATGACACATCTATTGTAACGGCGTCTAACGCGGTATAATCGTAATTACCTTTATCTTTTGAGCAGGACGACAGCAAGGCGAACATGCTTATGCAAAAACCGATATAAAATATTTTTTTCATGATGATCAGGGAAAAGTAACGGGGTTATTGTTTTCATCTTTTAAAGTAGCGGTAGGGTTAGCCGCATTATAATTAGCCAGCTGTACTTTGCAAGTATTTTTATAATAGGTAACCGTTGTGTAATCAATTTCGCCAGCCCCCGGTGTACCAGCACTTCGTACCTTGAATATAGGCGGCTGCCCAATTGCGGTGGTGATGAACTGAAATTTCACATTACTGTAGCTGCCAAAATAAGTAGCCAGCTTAACGTACGGATAAGCATCCACATCCCAGTTGCCTGGTTTTGAAAACAGATTTGTAAAATTGATCACCATCTTCGATAGTTCATTTACCCCCGACTTGAGCTCCCCCTTATCAGTAAGGCCAAAAACCAGGCGAGCGGGTTTGCTTAAAAAATTGGTTGTACGCTTGACATAGATGGGGAAATAGCCCTGGTAAGTATTCTTTTTGATCACGTAAGTGCCAAAAACATAGTCGGTACCGGCTTTGAGCCTTGCCGTATCTCCGGCTATCGCTTTCAAAAAAAATGTCCTGTCGTGGTCGGCGGCTTTCCCTATTACCAGGCCCGTAAATAGGATTGAATCCGTTGGGTTTGTGGATTTATAGGCAAAATTATAGGCTACACTATCCGGATTAAATGATGTGATGCCCAGTTGCAGCTTGATACCATCCGACGCAGATGAGTACATCAATGGGTTTGTTTTATTGCAGGAGAAAAATATTCCTCCGGCTAAAGTTACGAGTAAACAAATGATGTTTTTTTTCATTTTGGTGTGTTTTATTGATTATCAACCCGGCCTACTCCATTTACAATTTCGCTTACCGGTATGGGCAGTTTATACCCTTTAAGCGCAACCAGATCCAGCCCGCCTGCTTTAGGTATACTCACATCATTTCTGCGTTTATGATAAAAGAAGAGCTGCCCCTCACCGATAAATTCTTTCCTATATTCCGATGCAAGTGCATTGTCAAAATCCACGGTATTGACAGCCGAAGAGTTAACACCCCTAGCTACCCGTACTGTATTGATGAGGCTAACAGCTTGAGTATAATTAGTGTTTTTTAAGCATTCAGCCGCAATAAAGTACATTTCGGATAACTTGATCAGCGGTAACTTGTTCCTGTAAGCCTGCGGCCAGGTGGCAGCGGCGAGCTGGGTATACTTATACAAAAAAAGATTTCCCTGGTCATTAGGACTGAACCAATACAGGTAACGAAAATCCGAACTACTGTTATAATAATCCGATAAACTGGCAGGCGTAATATAAAAGGTACTGTTCCCTGTAGCAGTAAAGGCATCATTAGAAATGGTTTTGAGCCGGACAACATTCAAAGCAAAAAGATGCTCCGTAGAAAAGGTTAGATCGGACACGGTCTTGTTGGTTAACGCCTCGGACTTGATCCATGGAAACTTAGCCGACTGGATAACAACCTGCGCGTTGGCCAGGGCATTAACATAATCTTGCTTATAAAGGTATACCCTGGCCAGCAAACCCTTTACAGCATAATAATTCAGGTGTACCTGCCGGTTAAGCAGGTAACCACCATCGTTAGCGGTTGTAATGGTTTGGCCGGTTAATATCGGGTCAACCTGCAACAGTTCAGCAGCTGCCGTAAGGTCCGCTATCACTTTATCTAAAACCTGAGAAACTGTAAGCTGCGGAAAATTCTCCTTTGTTGTTAAGGTTACATAGGGGATAGTTAACTTATTTGGGTTTTCGGCATAGCTGGCGCCAAAGATCCGCAGCAGGTCAAAATGAATGAAGGCCCTGAGCGCAAGCGACTCGCCTTTGATCACATTATAGTTGTTACCCGAAAATACCGATTTTTGACCGTCGATATTGGACAGGATCATATTATTGTTAGCTATAGCATTATATGCCCCATTCCAGATGGCATCAATCCTGGTAAGAGACTTTGTATTTTTGTAAGCATAAATTTTATCGAACTCATAGCTACTCGACTGATAATCCCATTCGTAGGCAAGCACGCCCATCAAGCCAAACGTCATTTCTCTACCATAAAGGGGTTCATAGGTTAACGAACTATACACCCCGGAAAGAGCTTCCTTAAATCCTAATTCCGAAGAAAAAAGCTCAGAATCCTTAACCTGGGCTTCGGGCTTAACATCAAGAAATTTACTACACGAAGCCAATGCCATTACCATGAGCACCGCGGTTGTTATAAATAGTAATTTTGTTTTCATGTGGATCATATTTAAAATGTGGCCTGGAGTGAAAATGAAAGTGAACGGGCATAAGGATAATCCAGCCCGCGCTCTGTTTGAATGGAAGAAACCGTAAACAGATCGTTGGTGAACATGGTAGCCTTAAACCTTTTTAAACCCAGCTTTTTTAACAATGCGGCATTTTTAAAATCGTACGATGCGTTAATTGATGACATGACCAACTGATTAAGGTTTTGTACAAACCGCGAGGTTGGTTCGCTTTTATTAGGTCGGCTGGTTATGTTTTTAAAAAATGATTGGTCGCCGGGTTTTTTCCAGGTATCGGTAAACACCCGGCTATCTACGTTGTATTGAATGTCGACATTCTCCACACGGTCGGCCAGGGTTTGGTTGTAATATTGCCCGCCAACTTTATAAGAAAAAGCACAATTTAATCCCCACCCTTTGTATACAGTGTTAAAACCGAAACTTCCGCTCACTTTGGGGTTAGAATCACCCAATGCTACCTGATCATCAGCATTCCATAGATATGTTTTAGTACCATCTGCTTTTAAATAGATTTCTTTACCGTTTGCTGGATCGATGCCTAATGACCGGACAGCAAAAATAGCCGATGTTGACTGCCCTTCCTGGTACCGGATGAATGGCGCAGTGGAGCCCGAAGAAGCCCTGGCCGCTTCACGCTGGTCATTGAGGTTTTTGAGCGCGTTGGATATTTTCACCAACTTGTTTTTGTTGCTCGCGGCAGATACAAACAGGTTAAGGAACGAACCCTTTTCTGGATTACTCAACACTTTAAAACTAAGTGTTGCATCAATACCTTTGTTTTGCACAGCTCCCAGATTATCAACAATGGTAAAAAAACCGGTTGAACCAGGTAATGATATATCTGTAAGCAGGTTGTCTGTATTTTTGATATAGTAATCAAACCTTAAACTCATCCGGTTAAACAACTTTATATCCACAGCATAATTATGTTCCCGGGTTTCCTGCCACTTTAACTGGTTGTTAGCTAAGGCCATTAATTTAGCACCCACCACGTTATCATAGTAGGTATCGGTATAAAAATTATACGTTGCCATAGCCTGGTAAGGATTAAAATTTTGACTACCGGTATAACCTGTTGATGCCCTTAATCTTAATTGGTTTATCCAGGTTACTTTCCTCAAAAAAGTTTCATTGTGTAAATTCCAGCCAATACCTTTCGACCCAAAATCGCCCCACTTATTATCGGCACCAAAAATGCTTGAACCTTGCTTACGGTAGCTCATATCAAGCAGAAAGCGATCGTCGTAGGAATAATTTAATGCCGATATGATACCGGTTTCCCTGGTTACGGCATCAGAACCGGTTGGGCGGCTATCTGACGGGTATTGTTTAGCAAAGCTGATATTATCAACCTGATCATTCAAAAACCCCTGAGCGCTAAAACTATAGGTTTCGCTTTTTACGTCGGATATGTTCCATCCTACGTTCAAAAACAGCAAGTGTTTTTTTAACTGTTTGGAGTAATTAAGGGTAACATCCGACCTGATAGAAATATCGCGTCCATCAGAGATACTATAATCGCCGCGCTGAAAATAAAGTGAATCGGGATAGTTAGCATATCGGGTACTCCCTGCCGGGTAAAAGTCTTCACGGTGGTTTTGCTGCTGATCATAAGAAAACCTGGTGATCAGCTTTAACGATTTGGCAACCGACCACTCGATTTGAAAATTATCATTGATATCAGTATAACGCGAAAAGTTTTTTGTGCCTATAGTGGCATCATATAAAGGATTGTAATAACTAATTGGTGTACCTAACCCTGCATCAAATGTGCCCAACAATTTACTAACACTGCCGGTACTATCTTTTGGAGACCAGTACGGGTTAAGCCTTGAATATTGAGAAAAGGAACCATACGGCGAATCATCGCTCCTGTTAAAACCAACTGTTAATGTATTTCTGAACAATACATTCTTTACCCGGTATGATAAGTAAACATCGCCCAAAGTAGTATTACGATTGGAGCCTTTCATCGCGCCGGTAATCTTGTTATAGCTCATATCAACGCCGTAACGAAAGGCGGCATCGCCGCCTTCCATGGATAGCGCGTGTTTTTGACCAAGGCCGGTATGTACTGGCTGTGCAAGCCAATCGGTATTAACCCCTCTCACTACGTCGGTATAAGTACGATTATATTGCTCGGCCAGAAGCTGTGTCGAATAAAAATAGGGCGTGGTGTAACGACCGGCATTTTGCTCGATCTGTAGTTTTTGCGACGCGTTTGCCAAATGATAACTGCTCAGGTCGGGCGCCGTTACATTAACATCCGCTGTATAGCTAATCTGCAGTTTGCCTGCCTGCGGGCGCCGGGTTTCAACCACAACCACTCCATTTGCGGCCTTTGAACCATAAATGGCCTTTGCAGCGGCATCTTTTAAGATGGTTACCGAGGCTACCCGGTTCATGTCCAGATCATAAATTTTTTGCTCGCTGGCTTCAAAGCCATCCAGGATAAAAAGTGGCATATTAGGTTCGGAGGAGTACGAACCCTGTAACCCTGGCAAACTGCTACCTCCCCTGATTTGTAAGTTAGGCAAAGTATTAGGATCAGAACCCATACTATTATTCTCTATCTGGATAAATGATGGATCAAGGATCTTTAGGCTCTGGATGATATTTTGATCGCCTACAGAGCGCAGATCCTCCTGGGTAAAAGTTACCGCCGCACCGGTAAAGCTTTCGGCCTTCCGGGTAAACGGGCCCACTACCACCACATCGTTCAGGCTTTGTTTTGAAACATCCATCATCACCTCGTAGCTATCGGCATCAGAAATTAAAATCTCCTGCTGAGCGTACCCAATGTGAGTGATCACCAAGGTTTTGGCGTTTGCCGGAAAACTGATTGTAAATTGACCACTATTGTTTGTTTGGGTACGTATCGGCACAAACTCCTTCACCATGATCGTCGCGTTAGACAGGGGCAGATTATCATCAGACGCGGTAACCTTACCATGTATGCTACGCATCATGATGCTTGACATAGGCACTTGCGTTGGGGGCGTAACGACACCCCCCATTTTAGTAGAACTGACACTCTTTTTATCTACAATAATGCACTTGCTTTCTTTAAATTGGAATTCGAGCCTGGTATTTTTAAGCAACGCAACAAGCACCTGTTTAACGGTTTCGTTCTGCGCTTTCAAGGTGGCATGATAAGGCGCTACCGACTCTTCGTTGTAAACAAATTTCAATTTGCTTTTTTTCTCTATCTCCTTGAAAGCCTGCTTGAGTGGAATATTGTTAAAGTCGACATTTACTTTAGCGTCTTCTGGTTTCTGAGCTGCGGATTTTAACGGCCCCAGGATGATGAGTGTCAGTAAAAGATAAACTATTTTTTGCTGAAAGTTACTCAGACGGCTATAAACTGGCAGTAAACTGCGAGCATAATTTTGCATACCTTTGATGGTGTTTTGTTAAGAAAGTAAAAAAGATTGATAAAACATGCGGGCAGTAAAGTGATTGGCGTTACGTACTGACCCTGATTGAGGCCGGAAAGTTGAAACTTTCCGGCTTTGTAATTTGGAGTAATTTTTAGATCATAGTTTAAGGGGTTAAGGGGGTAAAACAATTAGGGGACTATTAACTATTTATGGCTTGGCGCGTGAAATTTGTACGATTTGATTTTTTAAAGTATACTGCAGCCCTTTGGTTAAGGTAAGAGCGTCGAGCACATCATTTAAATTTTCGGTGGGCTCAAACGATGCAGAGAAGTGATATGATGCGATTGTACTATCCTCAAATTCAATTTTAACGTTATACTTATTTTCGAGTAAACCGGCTACCTGCCCAAAGGTCTCGTTAGTAAATATTAGCCTGCCATCCATCCAACCCATGGCGTCCTGAGCTTTAACTTCGCTCTTTTGCATTTCTCCGCTGGTTTTATTATAGGTAATTTGCTCATTAGGCAACAAAAAACACGCTTTACCCCGCGCCTGTCCAGATTGGCTATTTACTGCCACCTTTCCGCTGGCCACCGTTACGGTAACATCTCCAATAAAACTATATGCTCTGATATTAAATGCTGTACCCAATACAGTTGTACGTGTTTTATCTGCGTTAACGATAAATGGCTTTTTGATATCGTGCTTAATATCAAAGTAAGCTTCGCCACTTAACAGCACCACTTCGCGTTTTTTGTGGTTGAAGCGTTGCGGATAACTCAACCTGGTCCCGGCGTTCAAAGTAACATTTGATCCGTCAGGCAAAGTTAATTTTAGCCGTTCGCCGGGTTTGGTTTCAACTAAAACGTTTGATGAGGAGAGGAGGTGATCCAGCAACTCATCCTTAAATAAAAACCCGGCAACAAGGCAGGTTAAAATTATGGCCGCTGCCGATAACGTCATCAGTCGCCTAATGCGGTGCCTGTGTTGTGTTTCAGCACCATTGATGCTGGACACAAGGCGATTTAAAATCCGCTCACCGGTTTCATTCTCGTCCCCCATCCTCGTAGTGTCCCACGGTGACGGATTTGATTTGAAAGAATCTACTGTAAGCGACATTTTTAACGCCGCATCATCCTCTTCAGAACTTTTTTTCTTGCTGCTTTTAAAAAATGAGAGAATCATAGGGCTGCTTTGGTAGTAAAGACACAACCATTCAACCTATCCCCCAAAAGAAATTGTATTTTTTTCGTAAAAAGCCAAATAAGCTACATTATCACATAAAAAGACTACAAAAAACCACCAGATATACTAAAAACTCATCGAGTTTAACGCGAATCTGGCGCAGAGCAATGGTAATTTGGTTTTCAACTGTTTTTGGCGTAATGTTTAACCTGGCGGCAATCTCTTTGTTCGAAAGATGTTCCTTTCTGCTCAGAATCATAATTTCACGGCACCTGTCCGGCAAACCAGCCAGGGCCATATCATAAATTTTATTGATTTCGATAGAGTTTAGGCGATCGTCTAATGGTGTATCAGAAGATACAGGCGAAGGTTGAGCATTGGCAATCCTCAGCAGGCTTTTTTCTGAACGTATTTTATTAAGCGCCCTGTTTTTTACAGCTATGTACAGGTAATCTCTTAATGATTTTACGTTCAGCGAAGCCCTCTTATTCCACAAAAATAAAAAAACATCGTGAATCAAATCCTCGCATGTTTCCTGGTATGGGAATATCTTAAAAGCACAACGATAAAGCTCAGACCAATATCTATTGTAAATACATACAAAAGCAGCCTGATTGTCATGATGTAATAATTCTAAAAGCTCCGGATCTGATAAATCCTCAAGAATGCGCTTCATTGCATAAACCTAAAAGAGACGAATATCATTTCTAAATATAATCTATTCCCGCAACAGCGGCAAGATAAAATATCAAACCATATAAATATATGGAGTATTTGTTAATCTAAGTTATACGTTTAGTTAACATACCCGTATTAAAATCTACATGACTCAACTAAAGCAAAACGGATGCATGACAGTATGAACCCATCAAAATTTCTTGCTCCATTAAGTAGGAAGAATAAAACTGGCATGATGTTATTCGCCAGAATTAATGAATCTGTACTGACAAACAAATTCAGTTTGTGATGTTATTTTGTTGAATATAAAGCAAAATAAACACAATGAAAAACAAAGTGTGGTTAATAACTGGCTGTTCCACCGGCTTTGGCCGCGAACTGGCTAAATACGTTTTACAATCGGGCTATAAAGCGGCTGTTGCAGCCCGCAATACCGATGATGTAAATGATATTGTGGCAGCATACCCAGACACCGCCATAGCGGTGAAACTCGACGTAACTAAGCCCGATGACATTAAAGCTGCTGTTGAACAAACATTGGCCAAATTTGGCCAGATAGATGTGTTGGTAAACAATGCCGGGATAGGTTACTTTGGCGCTATTGAAGAAAGCGAAGAGGCCGAAGTACGCCGGATGTTCGAGATCAATTTCTTTGGCTTGGCTAACATGATTAATGCCGTGTTACCGCACATGCGCGCTAAACGCAGCGGCCATATTGTAAACGTGGCATCTATCGGTGGCCTGGTGGGTTTCCCTGCGGTTGGTTTTTATAATGCCACTAAATTCGCGGTCGACGGCTTATCCGAGTCGTTATCCAAAGAAACCGCACACTTGGGTATTAAGGTGACCGTAATAGCACCAAGCGGCTTCCGTACCGATTGGGCAGGCCGTTCGGCAAATAACAGTAAAATTGTAATTGACGATTACCAGGATACCGCACATAAAAACAAAGCCGCCATCCGCGGTTATAGCGGCGCCCAACCCGGCGATCCGGTACGCGCGGCCAGGGCCATTGTAAAAGCTGTTGAAGCAGAACACCCGCCGTTGCGTTTGCTTTTAGGTGCGGCTGCACTAAAAGGAGCTCGTAACAAGTTGGAAGAACTGAAAAAGGATTTTGACGCCTGGGAAGAAACAACCAAAGGGGCTGATTTTCCGGTTGGAGAATAGTATTGGGGCTAATATCCGGACCGAAATTGTAAAACTAAGATGCTAAATTGATTAGGGGCTTAATTTCTAAGTCAGTAAAACTGGCGAGTAATTAAGCCTCTTAGCTTATTGTAAAATCTCATTAGTCGCCGTTGTACTTTAACGGCTTCCGCGCGTTAACGCAAACTTTGAAAATCTTCAAATCCGCCTGTAATTATTCAAATTACTTTGCATTGCCGGCATTAGGTGGCGGCACATATAGCATCTACTAAAACCATAAAACTATCTTCTGTTACATATATTTAACCAAGGGCAAAAACTTGTTAAAAACCTGCTTCTTATTGATAAATTCCACCTATAATCCAATACCAGAATAGTTAACTTTATATAAAATTTTAGTTAACGCTGCGTGGTGTCAGTTTATTAAAAAGCCTCCTAAAATCTTAATTTGTTATATTGTCAATTATTTATAGGTTTACAAATTGGAAGTATTTTCTTGATACTTTGCCACCAAGCCAGTTAAACCGTTTTTGTTTTTTTCGTGATGCGCACAATATACTTTAATGATAACGAGCTGGTAATTGCGTTACAAAACGATAACGTAAAAGCGTTTGAACAATTGTATTTAAAATACCGGTCGGGTATTTATAAAAACATTTTCAAACTTTTAAAGGAGCCTGATGAAGCAAAAAATGTGATGCAGGATGTATTTGTTTCGTTATGGGAGAAACGGATGACGCTTGACCCATCAAAACCGGTATCGGGCTGGCTGTTTGGCGTGAGCTACAATAAGTCCATTAACCGGATAAAAAAAACACTCAAAGAGTCATTAATGTTTAAACAGCTTGAAGATGAGGAGCTGTGTGCAGATCAAGATTATGCTTATTTAAAAGAGGCAAAATTAAAGTTGCTTGATGAAGCCTTTTTAAGCCTTTCACCTCAAAAAAAACGAGTTTTTGAACTGTGTAAATTGCATGGTAAAACATGCGAAGAAGCAGCTACAGAGCTTAACATTTCGAAATACACCGTTAAAGAATACTTGGCTGCTGCAGTTAAAAACATTAAAGAGTATGTTGAAAGACACCCCATCGACTGTATACTGTATATTTTTGTGTTTTTTATTTTAAAAACTCTCCATTAACCGCTATCGCACAGGGCCTTTTTTAAACCCCGGTAAATATGCTCCAATACAGGCGTCAAAACCTGCCGAAAATAATTTTTAAATATTTCCGTTCGCTACCCCCTCTTTTTACATTTTTTGAGTATTTAGTATATAAGCAATGCTGATTTATCGGTCTTTGCTATTCAATTAACGCGGCAATGCACACTGCCTAACGTTTTTTTGATTATAATCTATTACCCGTAATTAAAATACTTATTTGTTATTATTGATGAAAGACACAGACAAAAAGCTTTTGCAATTGCTTAATAAGCGCGAGTTATCAATAGACGATAAGCGGTGGTTATTGGATTACATTGAAAATACCGATCAGAAAGAACTGCTGCAAATATTGAATCTTGAGTTTAACAGTCACATTCATGATCCCAAAGAGGTAGATGTAGATTTTCCGGATCAAATACTGGCCGAAATTTACAGCAAGGCCGGTATTCAGGCCCCGGATAAACCCAAGATTAAACACCTGTGGGCTAAGCGCCTGGCCGTTGCCAGTACATTTGCGGGTCTGTTTTTAGCTGTCTACTTTGGATTTTTGAACGGTAAAAAAAACACTTCCCCAAAGTATAGTGCTTTGGCCACTCATGTTTTTAAAAATGATATAAAACCAGGTTGCGATAAGGCGATACTCACCCTCTCCAACGGAAAAAAAATCATTCTTGATTCGGCCAGAAACGGGGTAATTGCCAGCCAGGGCAGTAGCGTGGTCATCAAATCTAAAAACGGCGCATTAGTATATAATCCAGCCACACAGAACCAGCACGAACTGGTATTTAACACAATTGCCACCCCTCGCGGCGGCCGTTACCAGGTGGCACTGCCCGATGGTAGCCAGGCCTGGTTAAATGCAGCATCGAGCATCCGCTTTCCAACATCTTTTAACGGCAAAGAACGGGTGGTTGAGATTACCGGTGAGGCTTATTTTGAAGTAGCTAAAAATAAAGAAAAGCCATTTATTGTAAAGGTTAATAACTCGGAGATCCGGGTGTTAGGCACTCACTTTAATGTAAATGCTTACGCCGATGAAGCAACCATTAAAACAACTTTGCTTGAAGGCGCCGTTCAGTTTACTGCCGGAAGCTCGCACTGCCTGCTTAAACCGGGTCAGCAATCGGAGTTGAATAAAAACGGACAAATAAAAGTTATACCTGATGCTGATATGGAAAGCGCCCTGGCCTGGAAAAACGGAATGCTGCATTTTGAAGATGTTGACATCAGCTTTGTAATGCGCCAATTATCAAGGTGGTATGATATTGATGTGGTTTATCACAATAAAACCAGCGATCACTTTTTTGTAGACCTCACCGCCCGGTCAAAACTATCCGACGTTTTGAAAATGATGGAATTGACCGGACGCATCAAATTTGATATTCAAGGAAAAACTGTAGTTGTTAACTAAATGCCGATCACTCACTAAAAATTAACTAACCCGAAACGTAAACCCAAAACTTAAAGTATGAAGAGAAATTTATAAACCCTACGGCTGATCACCTTTTCAGCCAATTAATTTGATGGCCAAAAAAAACCGAAAGTGTTGGAAGCACCTCCGGTCAATGTTCGGGCTATTCAAATATCGAATTGACGTATACCATATTATTAACGCCCAAATTATTCAAATTTATGGAAATTATTCCGAAATGCTGCCGCATGGTTTCTCGGCATGGTCATATTCTAAAAAAAATAATCATCATGAAGCTTACTGTTATATTTTGTATAACGCTTTGTCTCAATGCTTCTGCAAAAATTTATGCTCAAAAAGTTAATTTAAAAGAAAGCAACGCTTCCCTACAGTCGCTTTTTAAGGAAATTACAAAGCAAACCGAGTATAAGTTTTTGTACACCCGCGAGCTTTTAAAAAGGTCGGGCAGGGTAAATGTTAACCTTGTTAATAAACCCCTGGAAGAAGCCTTGAAGCAAATATTTGCCGATCAGCCAATTACCTACCTGGTATATGATAAGGTAGTAATTGTAAAGGATAAGGTTTTGGAAAGCCCCGTTACCGTGTATGCGGCAAAAGTTATTACCGGAAAGGTTGTTGACGAGCAGGGACAACCCTTGCCGGGCGTTACGGTTAAGGAAAAAAACACCAGCAATACAGCCATAACCGATAGGGACGGAAACTACAAAATCAAGGTATTGAACGAGAAAGCCATTCTGGTTTTTTCATTTGTAGGTTTTAAGCAGCTGGAAGTTGAGGCCGGTGCAAATGCCACGCTCAATGTACAGCTCAAACCAAGCTTGAGCGCTTTAAATGAAGTTGTGGTTGTAGGATACGGTAAACAGAAACAAGCCACCATTACAGGTGCAATCGGCGTTATTTCTGGTAAAGATCTAACCCAAGCTCCCCTATCCAATGTTACCAATATGCTGGTTGGACGCACTTCAGGCATCAGTGCAGTACAATCAAGCGGCGAACCCGGCCAGAATGCAGCAACGATACGCATTCGTGGTATTGCTACCTTAAACGGCTCGGATCCTCTTATTGTTATTGATGGTATCCAGCAACCTTCCGAACAGCCATACACCGTGCTTAACGCTATGGACGCTTACGAGATAGAAAACATCAGCGTTCTTAAAGACGCCTCCGCAACGGCCGTTTATGGTATCAGGGGTGCAAACGGCGTTATCATTGTTACCACTAAACGCGGGAAAACAAACGGCTTACAACTGAGCTTTACCGCAAACCAGGGCTTTACAAAAGCCGCGTCGCTTTTTCAAACTGCAAACTCTGCGCAATTTGCTGAACTGCGCAACGAAGCGGTTAGAAATGCCCAGGCATTCGGCGACCATAGTTTTGACCAGCTGCTTTTTAGCAATGATGAAATATGGAAGTTCCAGAATAACCGCGATTATACGCCTGCCGAGGTGAACGCGATGGGCTCCCTTTCGTCGACACAGAAAACAGCACTTTTAAACAGCCCTGCTTTGTATTATACCAGCCATAACTATTATCATGATCAGTTTGATGGATTGGGCCGCCAGCAACAATACAATTTAAATATCTCCGGCGGCACCGATAAGGTAAAATATTTTAACTCGCTGGGCTATTTTCAGCAAAATGGCATTCTGTCAAACTCATCATACGGGGGCGCTAACGTAAACCCGCAGTATACCCGTTATAATTTCCGGTCAAATTTTGATATCAACGTTGTTAAAAACTTCCAGTTATCGTTCAATATTGCGGCTCAATCATCAATAAACCAGGTTCCGGGCGCCAACAACAGCGCAAGCGACTTCGGTAACCGGTATCAAAATATCATTCAAAGCATTCTCGAAAGCAGCCCTTTCAGCGGCCCGGGCATAGTTAACGGGCACCTGGTAACTGGCTTTGTTGGCCTCCCCGGCGATGCCACCAACCCGCTGGGCTCAAAAGGAGGAGGCGGTTATACCCCCCTTGCACAGTTGCTTACGGCCGGCACCATAACCGTGTACGGCACCAATTTAACCAGCAACTTAACGCTCAAACACACCATGAATTACATTACCGATGGTTTGGAAGCGCATGCAACTATTTCTTATGACGACAGCTACAACAAGGGGTTTGCCCAAATCAACAGC
This sequence comes from Mucilaginibacter paludis DSM 18603, assembly GCF_000166195.2. NCBI lineage: Bacteria > Pseudomonadati > Bacteroidota > Sphingobacteriia > Sphingobacteriales > Sphingobacteriaceae > Mucilaginibacter > Mucilaginibacter paludis. Next base: position 4,706,366 of record NZ_CM001403.1, on the reverse strand, counting down.
ATACCGCAATACAGCGCCATGCGCGATCCATCAAACCCCGCCAACATTATATTTATAGGTGGCCAGGTTAACCCCGCTTACACAGCAGACAATGTTGGCAATAGCTCGTGGCGCAAGGTTTACGCTGAGGCAAGTATAAATTACAACCATAACTTTAATGGGCACAGCGTTGGCGCCCTATTGTTAGGTAACGCGCAGCGTTATACATCTAATAACATGTCGTACAATGCGCCGTCAGGTTTGATGGGCCTTGTTGGCCGTGTAACTTATAATTACAATGAGCGCTATCTTTTGGAAGGCAACCTGGCCTACAACGGCACAGAGCAATTTGCGCCCGGGCATAGATTTGGCCTTTTTCCGGCGGTTTCAGCAGGCTGGATTATTTCCAACGAGCCCTATTTTCCGAAGAACGACTGGGTTAGCCTGGTTAAGTTCAGAGGATCATATGGTGAGGTGGGGAATGATCAGTTGAATAACCGCCGTTACCTTTATCTCCCTAATACCTGGGGATACACCGGTTATGGTTACTACTTCGGCAGCGCCGACGGATCGAGCGCAAACCCCTATTACTCGCCCGCACAGGAAACAGCGCTGGGTAACCCACTGGTAACCTGGGAACGGGCCAGGAAAACCAACATTTCTGCCGATTTACAATTCTTCAAAAGCCGTTTATCTGTAACCTCGTCATTATTCTGGGAAAACCGGAATAACATTTTGGTTACCCTGGGCATTATTCCAGGCACTTATGGCGTGGCATCTGCCAATGTACCTCCTGCTAATGTTGGCCGGGTAACTAATCACGGTTTTGAGCTTGAGGGCGGCTGGGCCGATAAAATAGGTAAGCTTAACTATTATGTAAAAGGGAATTTTTCGTACGCGGTTAATAAAATTGAGTACAAAGCCGAAGCCAATTATCCTTACCCCTGGATGAATGATACAGGCTATCCCATAGGGCAATATAAGGGCTTACTTACCGATGGTTTTTACAACACGCAGCAGGAGCTCAATAACCGGCCTTATAATACATACGGCAACAATGCAAGGCTTGGCGATTTGAAATATGTTGACGTAAACGGCGACGGGGTGATCGATCAGAAAGATATGGTACCAATTGGTTACCCTAATGTACCCGAAGTTGCCTATAACTGGACTGTGGGTTTTTCTTATAAGGGATTTGATGTATCGGCATTGTTTATAGGCACTGCTAAAGGCTCGTTTCCACAATCTGGCTACATCTTGAGCAGCCCTTTTGCAAAAAATGTAGGCGAGGTTTTACAATCAACTTATGACGGGCATTGGACAGCTGCAAAATATGCAGCCGGCGAAAAGATTACTTATCCGGAGATCTCCTTTAGCGGGGGCGGGCCCAATAATGCGGTGCTCAGCGATTTCTGGCTAAAATCGAATGATTTCACCCGGTTAAAAAACCTGGAAGTGGGTTATACTTTTCCAAGCAACATGGGTTTTCTAAAAAAAGCGAAAATTAAAAGCATGCGGTTGTACCTTAATGGCAACAACCTGATTACCTGGGGTTCTGCCCTTATCAAAGGGATAGATCCGGAGCAAGCCGATGCCGGAAAAAACAACATGGGTTACCTGTATCCGCTAACCAGGGTTTATAACATTGGTGCAAGCATCCAACTTTAACCGTAAACTTTTTATGAATATGAAAAATATAACATTATTAGCTGCTATTGCAGTCATAATTAGCTTAGCATCCTGTCAGAAGCAATTTTTACAGATGCCCATTTCTAACTCAACTACTGTAGATACCGTTTTCTCAACCTCCATAAATGCCCAGGCTGCAATTACCTCAGCTTATCAGCAAAGCCTATCCCAGGGAATTCCTTACCAGGGTTACTGGAACTCCATGCTCCAGGACAATCTTTCCGGTGCAATGAATTACGGTTTTGCATGGACAATAGCTAACGCCATGGTGTTGAACGGCATGAGCGCGAGCAGTGGCAATGAAGACATGGACGGTTTTAATTATAACTATACTGCCATAAGGCAGGATTACCTGGTGAAGGAGAATATCGGAAAAGTGAAAGACATGTCTGACGCGGATAAAGCAGTTGTAAGAGCTGAGATGCAGGCTTTAATAGCCTACCGCTATGTGCAAATGATGATTATGTATGGCGGCGTACCTATTGTAAGCAAAAGCTTCGCCTCAACCGATAACCTGGCCATACCGCGGCATCCACTTAAACAGGTGCTGGATTCCATTGTTACCTGGTGCGATTATGCATCTGCCGTAGTACCCTCGCAATGGCCATCTACATGGAGAGGCCGCATGACTAAGAGCGCTGTTTTGGCAATTAAAGCTAAAGCATTATTATACGCCGCCAGGCCCTTATTTAACTCTGCCACTCCCTATCTTAATTTTGTCGGCAATAACAACCTGGTTTGCTTAGGCAGTACCGACCCATCGCGATGGGACGCTGCAGTTAAAGCTGCTGACGCTGAAATTACAGAAGCAGAAGGGCAAGGCGGATTAGGCATTATCAACACAGGCGACCCCCTGGACGACTATGGCAAAGCCACCTCCCTACCCGGAAATAATGAAGTGATACTGGCTTATAAATCAGACAACTCATCATCGATATATACTTTTTATAATGCGCATACCTGGCAGGCTTACGGCAACCTGTTAAACACCAACCAACTGAAATTTTATTATAAAAGCGACGGCACAGATGAAGTTTGGCCCAATACCACAACGGTAAAGCCCTTCTCGGAATATTTGAGCAATATGAATGCTATCGAGCCCCGTTTTAAAGCTTGTTTTCAGCCATGGCAGATGGATGCCTGGAACAACCCAGGCGACAACAACTGGAGCAACCAAAGCATGTTTCAGTGGCAAAATCCGGGATGTGCCCGTATTACTAAGTTTTATTACAAAGCAGGTACACGTGGCTGGTTTGAGTTTCCCATTTTCAGGTTGGCTTCGGCATACTTAAGTGCCGCAGAAGCCTACAACGAACTTGGGCAAAGCCAGCTTGCACTGGACAGGCTTAATAAAATACATCTGCGCGCAGGCTTGCCTGCAATTACGCAAAAAGATAAAACTTTGTTAAGGGCAATAATACAGCGCGAATGGATGGTTGAATTTTTTGATGAAAATTATCGTCTCCATGATATTAAACACTGGAAGCTCGCCGACATCAACAACGGGCTGATAGGTGGAACCATCACCGCGTTTACTTATAATGGCAACACCGGGGCCACCCTCAACGGAAACGCCGATTATCAGGACAAAGTACTCTATCAGGCGTTTTGGGCAGATCGCGAATACCTTAACCCATTTCCCCAGACAGAAGTTAACAAAAGCATTATCGTTCAAAACCCAGGCTATTAGTTACTTCTGATTTTATTAACCAATAATTACGCGATGATATGAAAAAAACGATTAAACTCATGATATGGGCTATTATCACTTTGCCATTGAGTGCACAGTTGTTAAGCGCCCAGCAAAAAAATATTCCCACAAGCGTTACCCCTGTTGACTCGATGAAACGCATGGCAAAGGGCACCTTGTTAAATATTCCGGACGCGGAAAATGTAAAAGCACAAGCCTCGGTTAGCGGCTCAACACTATATCAAACGCCAACCGCTAATATCACCAATACCTTATATGGCCGCTTACCTGGCCTAACCGTACTACAGGGATCTGGCGAACCGGGATATGATGCAGCCTCTTTATACATTCGCGGGCGAGGTACTTATGACAATAGTTCGCTTGTTATTTATGTAGATGGCTTTCAAACCACCTCGTCGTACTTTCAGTATATGTCGCCAGCCGAAATAGAAAGCATCACAGTTTTGAAAGATGCCGCCGCGCTGGCCAGCTTTGGAATGAAAGGAGCAAACGGCATTTTATGGGTTGTAACTAAAAGAGGGAAAACCGGCCCATCCAAAGTGGAAGTAAACGTAGTTAGCGGCCTGCAGCAAGCCATCAATATTAACAAACCGCTTGGCGCTTATGATTATGCACGGCTGTACAACCAGGCTATAAGTAATGATAACTATAGCCTAAACGGCTATCAATTTTTATGGACGCCTAAATACAGCGACAAGCAACTACAAGCTTATAAAAATGGTACTGCCACAAATGTTGACTGGCTTGATCAGGTACTCCGTAAAAATGCTCCTTACACCGATGCCAACGTTAACTTTAATGGTGGAAACGCGGCAACAAGATATGCGGTGATACTGGATTATATGAATCAGGGCGGGCTATATGATATAGCTAATACGGCCTCTACATCAAATGCGCAAATACAACGATTTAATATCCGTACCAATCTTGACCTTAACTTTTTTAAAATTTTTGAGGCCCGGATTGATTTGGGGGGAAGAATTGAAGACAGGCATTACCCTAACTACAATGGCCCGCAACTATGGCAGGATTTAGCCAGCTATCCATCAAACATTTATCCCGTTCGAGACAGCCTTACCGGCCATTGGTCTGGCACGGCATTATATCCTAATAACCCGGTTGCATCACTGCATGGATTAGGTTGGATTGGCACACATGACAGGACATTGCAGGCAAACTTCGCGCTTAAAGAAAGACTGGACTTTATTACTCCGGGCCTGTATTTAAAAGAGGCTGCCTCTTTAAATACCTGGACACGCAACGCGTTTAGTTATACGGCTACTTACTCGCGCTACTACAATGGCACACAAAGTACAACCGATAAACAGACAACCATAGTGGCCAATGGATCATCGCCGGTTAATCAATACGACTGGAAACAAGGTACCTTAACCGCAGGCTACGACCGTACCTTCGGCAACCACCGGATAAGCGCAGCAGTAGAATACCTGGCCAGTAATTTCATGACCGATTATTCTACCAACAGCCCTGGTTTAAATACGGGAAACAATATCTTTTATCATTACGAGAACTTAAGTTCGGCGGTACACTATGCCTACCTCGCCAAATACTTACTGGATTTGAATGTAGGTTATAGCGGCTCCGATAGTTATGCCCCCGGTAACAGGTGGAAAGCCTATCCGGCAGTTGGCGCAGGCTGGATTTTATCTGAAGAATCGTTCCTCAAATCCTCCTCCGTGATCAGCTTTCTTAAATTACGCGGCTCCATTGGCTTATCCGGGAACGATCAAACCAACAACGGCAGATACCTGTACCAGCAATACTTTACAACAAACGGCACTTACTATACCGGTAATAACGGCTTAACAAGCAACACCGGTACGGCACAAAGTTACATTGCCAATCCAAACATCACTGCCGAAAAAAGCTTGAAATACGATATGGGTTTTGATATAACGTTAATTAAGAAACTCTCATTAACAGCCGATGTGTTTTTAGATAAGCGCAGTGGCATTGTTACCAAGAGCAATGACCTGTTGGCAACGTTTGGCGGCTCGCAGCCTTACCTCAATATTGGAAAAGTAACCAATAAAGGTTTTGAAATAAGCGCCCAGTATGCCGATCATGCGGGTAAATTCAACTATAACTTTGGCGGTAGTGCATCTTTTGCCAAAAACACGGTGGACTACCAATCTGAAGTTCCAACAGTCAACTCATTCAGTAAAACTACCGGATTAGCTATCGGCACCCCTATCGGACTGGTTTCCACAGGCTTTTATAACACAACCGACTTTAACAGCGATGGCACGCTCAAGTCCGGGCAACCTGTGCCTGCATTTGGTGCAGTGCAACCCGGCGATATCAAATACAAGGATCTTGACGGGAACGGAAAAATAGATCAAAACGACGTTACAGCAATCGGCAAATCTCCATTCCCGACACTCACTTATACTTTTAACGCCGAAGTAAATTACAGCGGCTTTGATTTTTCGGTACAGTTTCAGGGAGCATCGGGCAACAATGTAAATTTGCTATCAGCAGCCTATTACCAAACCGTAGGTTTAGTTAATAATACCAACGTTTATGCCATAGCACAAAATGCCTGGGCTTATTATCCTACGCAAGGAATTGATACACGGGCAACTGCTACTTATCCCAGGTTATCTACCCTGGCCAACAGCAATAACTACAGGTATTCCAGCTTCTGGATGGTTAGCGGCGATTATCTGCGTGTGAGAAATGCTCAATTAGGTTATACCTTTTCGCCGGCGTTGCTTCAAAAAATCCATACCGAGAACCTTCGTATCTATGTTAGCGCGGTTAACCCTATTACATGGTCATATTTAAGCAAGCACTACAATATCGACCCTGAAACAACATCAGGCTACCCGGCCTTAAAATCTTATAACCTTGGCCTGTCATTGAAATTTTAATATGATTAACATGAAAAGAAAAAACATATATGCGGCATTATTTTTTACCGTTATACTGGCGGTGGCTGTTAGCAGTTGTCAAAAAAACTTTCTTGACACCAAAATTGATACTTCTCAAACGGCAGAAACCCTTAACTCCAATTACAGCTCGCTGTACGGGTTTGGCAATGCGCCATACATTTACCTGCGCAATGAGTTTACCATGATAGATAATAATCTTTTTGCACCCGTTTCCGACGAAGCTAAGCAAACCGCGTCAAGCTCATTCGTCATGTTGTTTAACAACGGCAGCTGGAACGCCAATAGCAATCCTGATAATTACTACGCTAGCTATTACGCCGGCATCAGGGCCGCCAATTATTTCCTGGAAAATTCAGGCAATTACAAATCGTTTTTAGCCATGAACCGCGATACCATATCGGCCAGCGGCAAACTCAGCTATCAAAACGATTTACTTAACATTACCTGGTACCGCGGTGAAGCCCATATTTTGCGGGCTTGGTATTATTTTGAATTGGCCAAACGATATGGTGGTGTTCCGCTGGTAACCAAAACGCTGTCTATCTCAGATAACACCAACATTCCAAAGTCTTCGTATGATGATATTATCAATTTTATCACCTCCGAGGTAGACAATTTTAAAGACAGTGTGCAGGTAAATTGGAAAACATCATCGTTTACCAATAACGACGGCCGGTTAAGCAAGGGTGCCGCCCTCGCCTTAAAGGCCCGTGCGCTTTTATTTGCTGCAAGCCCGCTGCATAACAGCACAAATAACGTTACACGCTGGCAGAACGCCGCAAGCGCTTTGCATGACCTGGTGGTATTTGGCCAGGGGGCAGGCCAGTATGCGTTAGATGGTAACTATCGTAATTACTTTTTGCTCAATAATCCGTTAACAAGTGCCGAAACGATCTGGGCCATCCGGTACCAGGCCAATAATACGCTGGAAACGCAAAATTATCCGATAACTACACAAGGGGGAGCCAGCGGAATAACACCTTCGCAAAACCTGGTAGACGATTACGAATATACCTCTACACCGGACGCTACAAACCCGTATTCCAACCGTGATCCACGCCTGGGTTTTTCTATCGTAACCAACAACAGTACATGGAACAGCCGCACTATTAACGAAGCACCGGGCGGAACGGACGACATGTCGATAACTAATACCAGCCGTACAGGTTATTACCTTAAAAAGTTTGTTAACGATAACCTCAACCTTACGCAGGGCCAAACTGCCGTACATAACTTCCCGATTTTTAGATATGGCGAAGTGTTGCTGGAATACGCCGAGGCGATGAACGAGGCTTATGGCCCGGATAATGCCAATGGCTATGGGCTAACGGCCCGCCAGGCACTTAATATGGTACGGAGCCGCACAGGCGTACAAATGCCGCTGGTAACCGTTGCTGATCAGGCATCTTTCAGAACAGCGGTAAAACATGAACGCCGCATTGAGCTGGCTTTTGAAGATTACCGCTACTGGGACCTGCTACGCTGGAAAGACGCGGCCACGGTATTAAACCAGGCTATCCGGGGTGTTGCCGTAGGCAAGGATGCTTCAGGAAAGTTTACATACAATAGCAATGTTGTGGTTGAGAACCGGGTGTTTGATGCTACCAAAATGTATTACTACCCGTTGCCCCAAACAGAAGTATCTAAATCAAACGGAATTTTGATCCAAAATCAAGGTTGGTAAATTATCATTAACGAAATATAACAAGTTATGAAATTCAAAAACACGCTATGGTTCGCTGTCGCAGTAATCGTTTCTGCACTGCAAATCAGCTCCTGTAAAAAGGACGCTTCTCAATTATCGTACGGCTTTTCCATGATCTATATGCCGCAATCCATTCTCAAATCCGGGGGTGTGAACAACAATTACCCGGTGCCATCGGGCACCGATTCATCCACCTATAATTATGTGGTTGATCAAACCAAAGGTAAGGTGAACGTTATTTTAGGCGTTTCGGTATCCGGCCCCGGTAAAGATGGCTATGGTGTAGATATCAAAACCAATAGCGATACGGTGCGCCAGCTATTTACCTCAGGAGTAATTGATACGGTTACCTATAAATTAATGCCTGATGCCATGTATACGCTGCCATCGCACATCGATATTGCATCGGGCAGCACAGCCGGAACATTTTACCTGTCGATAGATCTGGCCACAATCAAAAAAGCGCAGTATACCGGCAAAAAAATGGTTTTAGCGGTATCCATAGCAAACCCATCAAAGTATGCTTTGAACAAGGCTTTAGCTACCACCATAGTTATTATAGATGTAGATGCCCTGGTAATAGGCCCGGCTAACGATATAACCTCCAAGTATATTCAAAACCCTGGCAATAATTTCATTGCATCAAGCATGGATGCGGGCGGCCGATGGGGAACACTGGCCTCGTGGACAACGAATGCGGCCGCTCTCAGCCATAACGGCAAGGGCGGATATGCAACAGATGGCGACGGCATCAATATGGATCTGGAGTCGGGCTGGGGTTCGCCTCAAATTTTAAACGGTAAAATCTACCAAACCATAACTCTGCCCGCAGGCAGTTATACTTTTGATATCGCTCCTTTTGTTTGGCAGGGTACCAAAGACGTAGCCTACGTGGTTGTAGCGCCTAATAGCACATCCCTACCAGACTATAGTGCCATACCAGGAAATACCGGTATTAACTATGCTCCGTTTACTAATTCAGCCGTGTCGTTTAAATTAACCGCCTCAACACAAGTTACTGTTGGCGTAGTAGTTAATTACACGCAAGACCAGCAAGGTTTTAAAACTCACGGAGTTCACCTGTATAACTACCCCAAGCACCTTTAAGCTTTTTTTAAAGCTTATGTTTATGAAAGAAGCTGCTCTGGTTAACAGGGCGGCTTCTTTTATTTTGTGCCAAGCCCTGTACACTGTTATTTATCAATAAACATTCAGCTGAATTACCCAATCACCTTCATCGGAAGCAGCAGCAATAAACCACTTTTCAGCATTATTCTGAAGTGACTCAAATCTATTTATGAACGCGAAAACGGTAGCAATCAAAAAGTATGCAGGCGTATCAACACCTTACCTCCCTTTTTCCAGCACAATGCAAAACATCTTACCATCCTTGCAAACAGAAGTGAACAACAAGATATTTCCCTGTGTATCCATCTCTTCCATTATAACATAAATGCCCTACGCATCAGCATCTGTTCGCTACGCGTGATACCTATTTCATTTGCCAGCCGCTCCCAGGTTGATACTGACGTTTGCACTTCATCAATAATAATATTCATTTCTTTTACGCCAAGGCGAAAATATTGTCCTACGCTTTTTGCAAGATCTATATTCAATGCATTATTATCCATATCAATATTTAATGCCAATCCATTTTTGTCAACAGATGGATTGATATCAAAAGCAGGTGATAAACGCCATCCCTCTTCTTTTAATATAAAACCGTGATTACGAAGATGATCGTCAGTATTGGAAATGAATATATTGAAAATCATCCTGCGCCAAATCTGGTGCAGGTCTTCTACCACTGTGGCACCAGAGAATTGGATAAACTCGACGATATCCAGGTATGAAGGTGCTTCGTCGCGTATCAGATCTTCATTTTTCCCGGTCATAGTCATAGCTGAAGCAAAATGAATGCGCTCATGGCCCTGTCTGTCAAACCGCTTGGTGAAAAAGGTATGATACTTTCCTGCCACCTTTTCTATTTTGGATTCTGCCATAGCAATACCGGCATTAACAGCCAGTTGGTATGCAAGATATTCCCATGCCCCCTTATCAATCGTGTCATTTTTCGAAGGGAATTTGGCAATCCAGGGGTGTCCCTGTTCGTCAAGTATATTGGCTTTAGGCCTTGCGCCCCCCAATGAAGACCCTGGAGCCATAAGCATCGCCAGCCATTTCTTTACCTCGTTGGCGTTTTCATTTGATTCTATTAGCGATGCCCCGTATTGAAGTTCCCTGATACTCGACCATGGTGGAGTTGGAAATATTGGGTCATTGTCCAAAAAATCTCCTTCAGGTGCTGTTTTAAAGCGTAATGCTCCCATCCGGCTCATATCGTGAACACCCAATAAAAAATCTATATCGTATAAAACAGGCGATTTCTTGCCTTGCTCCTGGGCAAAAATAGCAGCACGGCGCCTCATCAACGTTCTACCCCAGGTATCTGGCATTGAGTCCATAAATATGCCAAAATTTTCTTTTCCGGTTGGATATTGGTGTCCACCAAACCAGGCAATGTCCGGATCAAGCAACAGTTGCTCCTTTGTTGTAATCCACTCCTTATCGTAAGAAAAGCTAAATGCCTTCTTGCCCTTAGCCTGATGTGCAGATAATATTCCAATAAGCTTGGGAGCGCTCATTCCTCTCCAATGTGCGTACACCCATACATCTATCTTATCTGCCATTGGCTTTGCCTAATAATTTCAAATCCTGCAACCTTTTTCCAAACTCGTCGTCGGCAGCCAGTTTTAAAAAATCATCCTGTAATCCTAATACCCTTAATACATTAAAATAAGCACCAAGTGAAACACTGGGATTTCCTTTTTCGATATAATATAGCGTAGTACGGTCAATGCCTGCCCGTTCAGATACCTGAATGGTAGTCAAGCGTCTACGCTTCCGCGCGAGTTTAATATTTTCGCCCAACTGTTCCAGTAATTTTTGGAATTTTGGAAGCAAAGTTTGTTTTTTTGTTTGCACGCCGTTGTATATTATAAACAAATATAAAATTTTTGTTTATAATATACAACACTAATAGAGGGAATGATTTTTAATAAAAACAGGACATTACGGCTTTAGCTAATGTCACACACCAAAATGCATCTTCGGAGCCGTCTATAGAATACTCACCACACCATTCAAATAAAACAAAAAAAGGCCCCGGATAACCGGAGCCTTTACATCAAACAGGTTTATACCTGGTACGATACTTTTAATTACTGGATAGAGCCGCCGCGCCGCTCACAATTTCGGTAAGCTCAGTAGTGATGGCTGCCTGGCGTGCCTGGTTGTATGATAACCTTAAGGCGCGCAGCAAGTCTCCGGCATTATCAGTAGCCTTATCCATCGCCGTCATACGGGCTCCATGCTCAGAAGCATGTGAATCTAATACTGCTTTGTATAATTGTATCTTAATATTTTTAGGGATCAGCTCTTCAACTATCTCTTCTTTAGATGGCTCCAATATGTAGTCAACATTTGACGTTGGCACATTGGCTTTCTTTTCAGTTTTCGGAACGGGCAGCAATTGCTCAGTTCTTAAAATCTGCATGGCAGCATTTTTAAACTGATTGTATACCACTTCAACACGGTCGTAATCGCCATTTACGAAACCCTGCATAATCGATTCTGTAACTTTCGATACATTCTCAAAATTCAGCGCAGTAAACAGTTCGTTATTGTTTCCAATTACGTTGTATTTGCGCCTGGTGTAAAACTCCTGTGCCTTTTTACCTATACCTACAATTGATACATTACCCGCCTTAAGTTGCTCGCTGTATTTTTCGGCTATTAAATTATTGGCTGTTTTAATAGCATTAGCATTAAACGCACCCGCCAAACCACGGTTTGATGCTACAACAACAATCAATACACGTACAGGCTCGCGTTCCTGCAAATACGGCGAAGATCCATCCTCGATACTTGCCGACAGGTTGCCCAATATATCGTTCAACTTACCGGCATACGGGCGTAACTGCACAATAGCATCAGTAGCCCGCTTCAGTTTAGCCGCCGAAACCATTTTCATGGCCTTGGTGATTTGCTGGGTTGACTTAACGGACGCTATCCGGTTTCTTACTTCTTTTAAGTTTGCCATTTTTGTGGGTATTGATTAAAGCGTAGCGCGTATTGAGATTATTTTAATCTCGGGGCAACTATACCTTCCTCTTTATTACATCGAATAGTTAGTATTGGCATTTAATCGCAATACGCAATACCAACTACGCACATCTCATTAATATTTTCCAGCCAATTCCTTAGCTACAGTCTCCAACACGCCTGTTAGGCTATCATCAAATTTACCTGCCTTTAAAGCCGATAAAACTTCAGGATTACGCAGCTCAAGCTGGCTTAAAAACTCAGTCTCAAACTCTCTTACCTTATTAACAGGTATGTTACGCATTAAATTTTTGGTCCCGATGTAGATAATAGCAACTTGCTTTTCAACTGTTAAAGGTGAAAACTGGCCTTGCTTTAAAATCTCCACGTTACGTGCTCCTTTATCCAGTACGGTTTTGGTTGAAGCGTCAAGGTCTGAACCGAATTTAGAGAAAGCCTCTAACTCGCGGTATTGAGCCTGATCTAACTTTAAGGTACCTGCAACCTTTTTCATCGACTTGATCTGCGCGTTACCACCCACACGTGATACCGAGATACCTACGTTGATAGCCGGGCGAACCCCTGCGTTAAACAAGTTTGATTCAAGGAAGATCTGTCCGTCGGTGATCGAGATTACGTTGGTTGGGATATAAGCCGATACGTCACCAGCTTGTGTTTCGATAATTGGCAACGCTGTTAACGAGCCACCACCTTTAACAATATGCTTGATAGACTCCGGCAAATCATTCATATCCTGCGCAATTGAATCAACCGAGTTGATTTTAGCGGCACGCTCTAACAAACGACTGTGCAGGTAAAACACGTCACCAGGATAAGCCTCACGGCCCGGTGGACGACGTAATAATAAAGACACCTCACGGTAAGCTACCGCTTGTTTTGATAAATCATCATAAACAATTAATGCAGGACGTCCGGTATCACGGAAAAATTCGCCGATAGCGGCACCAGCAAATGGCGCAAAAAACTGCATTGGCGCAGGGTCTGCAGCAGATGCTGCAACAATGATAGAGTAAGGCATAGCACCATTCTCTTCCAGGGTACGCAAAATGTTAGCTACGGTTGAGTTTTTCTGGCCGATAGCTACATAAATACAATATACTGGTTTACCAGCTTCGTAAAACTCTTTCTGGTTAATAATAGTATCAATACAAACCGCAGTTTTACCTGTCTGCCTGTCACCAATAACCAACTCGCGTTGTCCGCGGCCAATCGGAATCATGGCATCGATAGCCTTAATACCTGTTTGCAAAGGCTCCGTAACCGGTTGCCTGTAAATTACCCCTGGTGCTTTACGCTCCAAAGGCATTTCGTAGGTGATACCTGCAATTGGTCCTTTACCATCAATCGGCTCACCTAAAGTGTTTACTACACGGCCAAGCATACCCTCACCTACCTTAATAGATGCGATTTTGCTGGTACGTTTAACAGTATCGCCTTCCTTAACACCATCAGATGCGCCAAGTAATACAACACCAACATTGTCTTCTTCCAAGTTCAACACGATACCCTGCAAAGCGTTGTCAAACTCAACAAGCTCGCCTGATTGTACTTTGGTTAATCCGTAAACACGGGCGATACCATCACCCACCTGGAGTACAGTACCTACTTCTTCTAATTCAGATGCTGACTTGAAGCCCGACAATTGCTGACGCAATATTGCTGAAACTTCGTCTGGTCTTACCTCTACCATTTTATTTATTTTAGAGTTTAGTTTGTATAATTAATTAAACTGCCTTTTGGGCAAATTCCATTTTTAACTTTTTCAGGCTATTGGCAATGCTGGTATCTACCTGCCTGTCGCCAACGGTTATAATAAAGCCGCCTATTAACTTAGGGTCTACTTTAGCTTGCAAATCGATGTTTCCACCAACTTCAGTTTGCAGTAAATCTATGATGTGTTTTTTGTTCGCTTCAGATAAAGGCGTGGCCGATGTTACCAAGGCGCTAACAATGTTCTTTTTGCTATTGTACTGATAAATAAATTCCTGCGCTGTATAATACAATACCTCACCGCGGCTTTTACTGATCATGATATTAAAGAAACCTATAGTAGCCTTGCTTACCTTATCGCCAAAGATAGCGTTAAGTATACTGATCTTTTTATCGTGCGCAATAATGGGGTTACGCAAAACAGCATACAACTCATGGTTTGCCTTTACTGTATGTAAAAACAGCTCCATATCTTTTTTTACCTCTTCCAGAATGTTTTGTTCCTGCGAAAGATCAATCAATGATTTGGCATACCGGGACCCTACTGTTAATTCAGACATATTAATTTTTGGATTGAGATGTTAGATTGGCAACCTGCGACCTTCTATCGATCACCTTATTACCTTTTCCAAATCTTTTTTTTCAATTTATCAAGATATGTGAATCTTGTCTCAGATCCCACATCCCAATACTTATATCTAGTTCAATTTTACTTGCTTCAACAAATCAGCAACCAATTCGTCCTGTTTATCCGCTTTTTCAAACTGTTTACGTAAAACCTTTTCAGCTATTTCTATCGATAGTTCAGCAACCAGGTTTTTAACATCAGCCATTGCGATAGCTTTTTGATTGTCAATTTCAATACGTGCTTTTTCGAGCATTTTGGCACCTTCTTTCTGAGCTGATTCTTTTGCTTCGCTAACGATCTGATCTTTCAGGTGTTTGGCTTCTCGTAATATCAGGTCGCGCTCGGCACGGGCCTGCTTCAACAATTTTTCATTCTCGTCAGTTAAACGGGCCATCTCTTCCTTGGCAGCTTCAGCCTTCAGTAAAGCATCTTCAATAGAGCGTTCACGTTCGTCGATAGCACTCATAATCGGTTTCCAGGCAAATTTTGCTAACAGGAAAAACAAGATGAGGAATGCAACCGATGTCCAGAATACCAGTCCGATTTCGGGGGTAACTAATGGATTCATATTAAGTAATTATTATGCTTCTAAATAAATCAAATCTTTAAAAACTGTATCTGCCGCCAATCGCTGCAGAATACAGTTTTTGTTTTGTTAGGGGAATGATTATTTCAATCCCAGGAACGATACTACCACACCGAATAAAGCCGCACCTTCAATAAGGGCCGCAGCGATAATCATGGCGGTTTGAATTTTACCGGCAGCTTCTGGCTGACGGGCAATACCTTCCATAGCTTTGCCACCAACCTGACCGATACCTATACCGGCACCGATAACTGCTAAACCTGCACCTAACGCAGCAATACTTCCAAACATTGTTTTAAAATTTAAGTGAATATAGTATATATAATTAATTACAATTTTAGTGGTGATGCTCCTCAATAGCCGTACCGATAAACAGTGCGGTTAGCAAGGTAAATATAAAGGCTTGCAACAAGGCAACCAATAACTCTAAAACATCCATAAACACCACAAACGGAACCGACACAATCGATACTGCAGCCGCTTTGAAAACAAAGATGAGCGATATTAAGCTCAACACAATAATGTGCCCTGCGGTAATGTTGGCAAACAAACGGATCATCAAGGCGAAAGGCTTTGAAATGATACCGATCAACTCAACCGGCCACATGATAGGATAAAGCCAGAATGGTACATCGGGTAAAAAGATGTGCTTCCAGTAGTATTTGTTGCCATTAACATTCACCACAATTAAGGTGATGGTTGCCAATACCAGGGTTACCGCGATATTTCCGGTTAGGTTAGCCCCTCCGGGAAAGAAAGGCACCAGGCCGATGAGGTTATTGATCCAGATAAAAAAGAAGATTGTTAACAGCAGCGGCATAAAGCGCTGGTATTTGTAACCGATATTAGGGCGGGCAATATCGTCGCGTACAAAAACGATAACGGGCTCGATAAGGGATTGAAAGCCCTTAGGTGCTTTCCCCACAGTTTTTTTGTACGATGCGGCTACCGATAAAAATATAATCAGCAATAATATAACCGACAGCCATAATGATACCACATTTTTGGTGATCGAGAAGTCGTAAACTTTGGCGGCGGTGTCAATTTCGCCGGCGGCATTTACAGCTTTTACTTTATCCTCTTCCAGCTTGTAAGTGTAATGGCCCTGGTAAGTTTTTTTGCCGTGATCAAACACATCCGATGAGAAAAAATCAAGCCCCTTGTCCGTGTACAAAATTACAGGCAGGCCCATAAATTTATCACCATAAAAGTGAATGTAGTGGGAGTCGGCAATGTGTTCAAGGATCGTCTCGCTCGGATTAAATTCTTTTTTTTCCGTGCTCTTTTCTTTCTCTGACTGTCCTACACTGTCCTGTGCCGCGAATGATCGTGCGGACAAAAACGCCAGAAAAACGGCGCAAATTAGGGCGAGGGTAATTTTTTTTGTATTCAAAATGTGGCTAAAATTCATTTATAGCGTGATTTTTACTTAGAATTTTGGTTGCGCAAGTTAGTTAACAAACTATAAACTTCAAAGACCGTATTTAATAAATATAAATAAAAAAAACAGGCCAAAAAATAAAGATTGTTTACGCGGTTTTGATGCAGATATGCGAGGGCAAAACCCATGCATAAAAGTAACTTTACCGTGGTGCCTATTAAAAACACTTGCGCCGCCAAAGATTGATTTTTTTTGTTGGTCATGATGACCGCGATACTCACCATAAAAGTAAGCACCGAGAAAAAAAAGAACATCACGTTAAACTTGTTCACCAGCATATAAGCATATCCGCTGTAATGCAGTGCAACAGGGATAGCCGCTACCATAACGGTAAATATAAAGTACGAAATAATAAAACGCGATATATTCAATTCTTTAACGATTTGATAACAATATATAACGATACAAACACCCCTGTAAGCGACAGCAAGGCCGTAACCCATTGAATTTTGTGTGCAGCATGCTGATCGATCTCGTACCCTGCGAACGAAAAAACTCCGATGATAACAATCATTTGAATACCAATACTGCTATATTTAGCGTAATTATTGATTGGCTTATTATCGTTATCAGGAGGAGTGGGTAATTGCATGTGCAAAATTATCTAAATAATTCGTTGAATAATGTATGCAAAATTGGTTTGAACAAATAATTTATCAAATACCTTTGCATGTTACTAATTGTTAAAAAGAAATTGAGATTGCGCCCATCGTTAAAATTTATTATCAAACTTAATTTCTGGATGCTGGGCGTATTGCTGGCCGGATGCACGCTTGAGAAAAAGAGTGCGTTTAACCGTAGCATGCAAAATTTAACGGCACGTTACAACATCCTTTTCAACGCGAATGAAATTCTGAAGCAAAAACAGGAAGACTACGCTCTTGGCTATGTTGACGCTTATGACAGACTGCTGAGCGTTTACCAGGACACCACCGCCAAAACCGCTACGCCAGATAAACAACTGGAATCGGTAATTAAACGGGCCAACACCATTATCAGCGAAAAAGATCAGAGCCATTATATAGGAGATGCCTACCTGGTGCTGGGTAAGGCCAATTACCTGGAAGCTAATTTTTATAATGCCATTGAGTTTTTAAACTATGTGATACGTAGCTATCCGCAGCAAAAAAACCTGGTACAGGAGGCCCGGGTATGGAAAGCCCGCTCTCTGATGCGCATTGACCAGATGTTATTGGCAGATACGGTATTAGACACTGCCCTTTTAAGCATTTTCCCCAAACAGAAAAACATAGCCGATGTATACGCAACCCGTCTACAGTACGATATGGACGTAGAAAAGTATCAGCATGCCGAAGACATGGCCAAACAAGCCATACATTATAGTCAGGACGCAAAGCACCGGTTGCGCTGGACATTCATTTTGGCACAACTGCAAGAAAATAATCATAAACCTGATGAAGCCGTTACAAATTATACCAGGGTAGTTAACAGCAACGCCCCGTTCGAGATGGCTTTTAACGCGAGCCTTAACCGCATCAGGATACAGGAAAACCAGAACGGCCAGAAATTGAGCCGTACCGCCGCTCTGCTTAAATTGCTAAAAGACGATAAAAATCAGGATTTTATCGACCAGATCTATTTCCAGATAGGCGAACTCTACCTTGCGCAGGGCAACATTGATGATGCCATTAAAAACTTTAAGCTATCGGTACGCAAAAGCACTAAAAATTTAAACCAGAAAGGCCTGTCCTATTTAAGACTGGCCGACATCAGTTTTAAAAACAAGGCCGATTATGCCGACGCTAAAAAATATTATGATAGCACCTTAACTAATTTATCGCCCAATTACCCGGGATACCAGATTATTTATAAAAAAGCCAACAACCTGCAACTGTTAACAGACAGGCTGCAAACCATAGCACGCGAAGATACTTTACAAATGCTGGCCAAAATGGACGAAGGCGACCGCATGGCTAAAACCCTGGCCATGGCCAATGCTCGCATACTGCAACAAAAAACCATCAGTAATAATACCGCCAGTGCTTTAAATAACAACGCCGGGCAGTTTAAACAATCAAGCGCAAGTGTTTCTAACAATGCAAGCACTTTTTATTTTTATAACAGCAGCGCCATAAGCCAGGGCTTTACCGATTTTAAACGAGTATGGGGCAACCGCCCTTTAGCCGATAACTGGAGGCGGAGTGTAAAATCGCCAAACGAAAGCAACAGTGCACCTGTGGCCGCCACTATTCAGAGTTTAAGTTCAAGTGCGTACCCCAGCCAGGCGCAAAAAACAGCGGCCGATGTAATGTCTAACAAAATACAGCAGGATATATTGCAAAATATTCCGCTTACACCGGGCCAGCTTTTACAATCAAATTCCCGTATTTTAAATGCCTATACTGACATTGCTTCTTTTTACCGTGATATCCTGGACGACCGCAAAGAAGCTATCGCCACTTACGAACTGATACTGACCCGCTTTCCAAACACGGCGAACAGGGCATCCTTTTATTATAATTTATACAGGCTTTACAGCGATATCGATCAGACCAAATCCGATTATTACAAGAACCTGATCCTAAAAGAGTACCCTGAATCAAATTTCGCAAAGGTTATTCTTGATCCAGACTTTAATCAGAAGCTGAATGATAAAAATGCTGAGTATACGGCGTTCTATAATCAACTTTTTGACATGGTAGCCAAACGAAATTATCCTGATGCCATTTTAAGAGCGAACGAACTGATAGACCAGCACGCCGGCAATAACCAAACCTCACAGGTTTACTACCTACGAGCCGTAGCCATGGGCCACGCGCAAACACTTGATCCTTTCCGGAAAGAGCTACAGGAAATTGTCGATAAATTTCCGGATGACCGGCTGGTTACCCCTTTGGTTAAACAGCATCTTACTTTTATAGATGCCAATGAAGCCGAAATCAGGCAACGCCCAACCGTACTGGTAGACGGCGACCCTAACGAAATCCCGTTTTTGCTGAGGCCTATCGATGTTACTCCTGGTATACCTTACAGACCGATAGCTAAAACACAACCTGTTACTGCACCGGTAAAAAAGGGCCAACCAGCCGTTAACGTTGTCAAACCGGCAACACAACCCGTAAGCAATACAGCCCCGGTAGTAAGCCCACCGGCAACCAACACTACCCAGCCAGTTGCAACAGTTAAAGAGGCACGGTCAATATTCTCGTTGAAAGACAGCACAAATTATTACTTTGTAATTGATGTGGCTACCAATACCGTTAGCCTTGCCCCATCGCGCTTCGGCATCGGGCAATTCAACAGGGCCAACTTGCCGGGCAGCACCATTAAGCACCAATTGAAACCAGTAGCCGATCATCAGTTAATTTATGTTGGCCGTTTTGGCAGTTTGGCCACGGTTAAAGATTATGCCCGTGCTATTGCACCACTGTTACCACAAATTATGAAGGTACCTGCGGATAAATACAACTTTTTTATCATCACACAAGAAAATCTGGATAAATTAGCTGACAAGAAAACCTTGGATAGCTATTTTGACTTCTATCAAAAAAAATATTAACCCATGTGGACCAAAACCCCTAATAGTACTTTAACTCCCCAGGATATCAAACGATACAATTTAATGATATGGAAATTTATCATTGGCTGTTTCGCCTTTGTTGTTTTAATTATCTTACTTACTTCTTTTGAAATATTTGGCAAGCTACCTTCCTTCCGCGATCTGGAAAATCCCAAGAGTAACCAGGCGTCTGAGATCTACTCGTCGGATAAGGAAGTTTTAGGTACTTACTATATTGAGAACCGGTCGAACGTAAACTATAAAGACATTTCGCCTAATGTGATCAACGCGTTGATAGCTACCGAGGATAAACGTTTCTACGAGCATTCGGGGATTGATTTCAGCCGGATATTTACCATCTTTTTGCATAACCTTTTAGGCAGCAAACAAGGCGGCAGTACCATTACCCAGCAATTGGCGCTCAACTTATTTTCGGATAAAGGCCGCGAGCATAACTTTTACAAACGCATTCCACAAAAATTAAAGGAACTGATAACCGCTGTACGCATTGAGCGCCGTTATACCAAGCAAGAGATTATCACCATGTATTTAAACACGGTTGATTTTGGCGCCTACAGCACCTTTGGTATCAAATCGGCAGCGCGTACCTATTTCAATACCACGCCTGATAAGCTAAGCCCAGACCAGGCTGCTTTGTTAGTTGGTATGCTGAACGGAACAGGTTTTTACTCGCCCTTAAGACACGCCGACCGCGCCTTGGCACGCCGTAATTTAGTTTTAGGCCGTATGGCCGAAGCCGGCTTTTTAACCGATGGGCAGGCAGAAGAGTTTAAAAACAAACCATTAGGCCTTGATTTTAACCCCATTGACCATAATGATGGGCTGGCCACTTATTTCAGGGATGTTTTAAAACGTAATGTGCAGCAGATATTTGAAGATAAATCCATCAACAATAACGGTGTACCTTATGATCTGGATCGTGATGGGTTGAAGATCTATACCACCATTAACTCAACCATGCAGGAATATGCAGAGGAAGCACAAAAGGAGTATATGCGCGTTCTGCAAAACCAGTTTAACCAACACTGGAAAGGGATCAGCAAGTGGAAAACTATTGCCAATTTCAAACTATTGCTTGACCAGGGGATGCGCCGCAGCGACCGCTATCGCGAATTAAGGGCCGAAGGAAAATCGGACGAGGAGATCAAAACTGATTTTGATACCCCAGTAAAAATGAACTTGTTTACCTGGAAAGGCAATATCGACACCACGATGAAGCCCATCGACTCCATTGTGTATTGCAAAATGCTGTTGCGAAACTCATTAATGAGCATGGACCCAACCACCGGCTACATCAAAGCATGGGTAGGCGGTATTAACTTTGAGCATTTTAAGTACGACCAAGTAAAGCAAGGTACCCGGCAGGTGGGATCAACAGCTAAGCCTTTCACCTATGCGCAAGCCATCGATAACGGGTACTCGCCCTGTATGATCATACCGAATGTACCTGTAACAATTAGTGGTTTTGGGCCTGACTGGATTCCAGGTTCATCAGACACGCGCCCGGGTCAATTAACATTACGAGAGGCCCTGGCCTGGTCGCAAAACTGGATTACCGCCGCCGTGATGAAAGAAGTTGGCCCGGTAGAGGTAGCCAAGCTCATTAAAACGATGGGCGTAACAAGCCCTGTACCGCCGTATCCGTCTATCTGCTTAGGAACTTTTGACGCGTCGGTATACGACATGACCGGCGCTTATTCCGTATTTGCCAACCACGGCATCTGGACGGAACCAACCTACCTGCTGCGTATTGAAGATAAAAACGGCAACGTATTGTACGAGAACAAACCTAAAGTTGTACAGGCCCTGAACGAGCAAACCGCATATGTAATGACCTATATGTTGAAAGGTGTTATTGAAAGCGGAACTGGCTCGAGGTTGCGGTATAAATACGGCCTGAGTAACCCCATAGGCGGCAAAACCGGAACCACCCAAAGCAACTCTGATGGTTGGTTTATCGGCATTACCCCACAATTGGTTACCGGCGTATGGACCGGGTGCGAAGACCGCGACATCCACTTTCGCTCTACTTCATTGGGCGAAGGTGCCAACTCGGCATTGCCTATTTTTGCCCTGTACATGAAAAAGGTATACGCCAATAGCGAATTGGGCATTAAAAAGAATGTGGATTTTGATCCGCCGAAAGCACCTTTGACTATTACCCTGGATTGCAATGCTTATAAACAGCAGCAACCCGGCACTACTGAAGCTGATAAGAAATTGAGTTTTTGATGATGAAGGTAACCATAACGGCAGCAAAAAAAACGGAGGCTTAGGAACTACTTCAATTTTTCATTTTATACAACAAATGTAATTTCCGATTATCTTATGATATATCTACATTTGTAAATGACGATTGATCAGGTAATATATCATCATTCTACCCAACCGTTAACACACCAGCTGTTAACGTCGTGGCTAAAGGATTATAAACGCCCTAATGATAAGATCAATGCATTGAAGTCAGAGGGTCTTTTATCGTCAGTAAAAAAAGGACTGTATATAGCCGGAGAAAAAATACACGCCATTAAGCCGGAAACCACCTTAATGGCTAATCATATCCTTGGACCCAGCTATGTATCTGTAGATACTGCTTTATCATATTACGGTTTGATACCCGAGCGGGTATATGAGATCGCCTCTATGACCACTAAGGCCTCCAGAGAATTTAATACGCCGATGGGCGTGTTCACTTATACCCACTTGCCTTTACCTTATTATTCTTTTGGCTTACGGACAATAAAACTCTTATCTGAGCAATACGCTATAGTTGCATCGCCCGAAAAAGCACTATGCGACAAGATTGTAACCACTTCCGGGTTGACATTAAGAAGTATGGCAGGTGCTTACAGCTACTTGGTTGATAATTTGCGAATGGACGAAACGGCATTAAAAGAGTTTAATACCCCGATGATGGAGGAATGGATAAATAATGCACCGAAAAAAGAAAGCTTGCTGATGGTTATTAAAACGATTGACAGCTTATGATAAAAGAGTGGCTGGACGATTATAAGCCGGCAAACCAACAGGAGGCAAAAGACGCGCTCAGAGAAATTATGCAGGAGATTGCATTGGCGGGACTTTACAGGGCTGGCTTTTTTGAAAACGCTGCATTTTATGGAGGTACGGCATTGAGGATATTCTATGGCCTCGACCGCTTTTCGGAGGATCTTGATTTTTCGTTGCTGGCCGTTGAGCCGGGGTTTACATTACACAAATACCAGGAAGCGATCATTCATGAATTTGAGGCCCTGGGTATGCGGGTAACCATCAGGGAAAAGCCAAAGACAAATAAAACAAATATCGGCTCGGCTTTTTTAAAATCCGAAACTATCTGGAAAGAACTTGTATTGGAAAACATTATTCCACAAAATGGCCTGAGCCAGGTGGCTAACATCACCATTAAGATAGAGGTTGACCGGGAGCCTCCTTTAGGATTTGAAACCGAAGAAAAGCTTCTGTCGCGGCCTTTCTCCTTTTACGTGAAATGCTTTACCCAGCCCAATCTTTTCGCTGGTAAAATGCATGCCCTTCTTTTTCGCAAATGGGGCAACAATGTTAAAGGACGCGACTGGTATGATATGGAATGGTATATCCGAAAAGGAATCCCTTTGAATTTAAATCATTTCGCAATCAGGGCTAAGGATAGTGGCGACTGGCACAAGGATACAATAACTGAAACTGAATTCAGAGAACTCCTGGCTAAACGGATTGATACTGTAAAAATGACTTATGTTGTAAATGATATAAGGCGATTTATCCGCGATCCAAAAGTGCTGGAAATTTGGTCAGCGCCATATTTCCATAAACTTACGTTGCTGTTGAAAATTGTGTGATTTTTATTGATCCATCTTAATTTTTAAAACGGATTAGCGATCTATAATAACAAGCGAGGTGTGAGATAACCCGCCCATGCACTTTATCATTATGCCTATACTATTTCCTGTTTATCCTGCGTAAAATATTGCGTAATGGCTTTGGCCTGTTTGGTGTTAACTACTTCCTGTAGCTCCTCGGTTGTGGCTTCGCGGATCTTTTTGACCGATTTAAAATATTTCAACAGCTTTTCGGCCGAGGTTTTTCCTATCCCGTCAATCAGTTCCAGTTCGGTAGCCAACGTGCCCTTGTCGCGCTTTTTACGGTGAAAGGTAATGCCGAAACGGTGCGCTTCATCACGCAGGTGTTGGATCACTTTCAACGTTTCCGATTTTTTATCCAGGTACATAGGGTACTGGTCGCCGGGATAAAACAGCTCTTCCAACCGTTTGGCTATGCCAATTACTGTGATCTGCTTATCGATACCCAAAAGTTTAAGGCTTTTTAAGGCTGACGATAGCTGCCCCTTTCCTCCGTCGATCACGATCAACTGGGGTAATTCGCCGCCTTCATCCAGCATCCTCCGGTATCTCCGGTGAACGGCTTCCTCCATGGTGGCAAAATCATTAGGCCCCTCAACCGTTTTAACATTAAAGTGGCGGTAATCCTTTTTAGATGGTTTGCCGTCCTTAAATACAACAATGGCCGAAACAGGGTACTTGCCTTGAAAATTGGAGTTATCAAAACACTCGATATGCCTTGGCAGCTGGTTCATGCGCAAATCCTTCATCATTTGCGTCAGTAAGCGCTCAGATCGTACTTCCGGATTTAATTTTTCATATTGCTCAATTTTATCGCGCTTAAAAAAGGTGACGTTTTTTTGGGACAGATCTAACAGCTTTTTCTTCTCGCCTAATTTAGGAACCGTGAATTTAATGTGTGGGTCATCGAGGTCGATATCAAAAGGCACAATAATTTCTTTGGCTTTGCTGCTGTAACGCTCACGGAACTCGGTAATGGCGAATGTGAGCAACTCTTCATCATCCTCGTCCAGGCGCTTTTTAAGCTCGATGGTTTGTGTTTGGATGATGGTGCCGTTCATCACCTTCAAAAAGTTAACAAAGGCGTACTTCTCTTCGGATGCTATGCTGAAAACGTCGATATCGGTAATTGAAGAGTTAACCACAGTCGATTTGCTCTGATAATTTTCCAACAAATCAAACTTGCGCTTTAACTGATGCGCCAGCTCAAAGTTCATGTTAAGGGCGGCATTCTCTATATCGGCTTTCAAGTTTTTTAATATCGTGCCTATTTTACCGTTCAGAATATCTTTAATCTCTTCGATGTTGCTGGCATAGTCATCCTCGGTTTGATAATTCTGGCAGGGCCCCTTGCAGTTACCCAACTGGTATTCCAGGCAAACCTTAAACTTGCCGGCATCAATATTAGGCTTGGTTAAAGGCAGGCTACAGGTACGTAAGGGATAAGTTTCGCGTATCAGGCTCAATATGGCGTGCATCATGCTCACCGAAGCATAAGGGCCCAGGTACTTGGAGCCATCGCGTACAATGGTCCTGGTCCAGTATATGCGGGGATAATTTTCGTTCTTGATGATGATCCAGGGATAGGTTTTATCATCTTTCAACAAAATGTTATAGCGTGGCTGATGTTTTTTAATCAGACTGTTCTCTAACAACCAGGCATCTACCTCGGTATCAACAATGGTGAACGTGATATTACGTATTTTGCTAACCAGCACCCTGGTTTTTCCGTTAACATTCAGATCCTTGTTAAAGTACGAGCCTACCCTGTTACGCAGATCCTTGGCTTTACCTATGTAAATCAGCTCGTTATCAGTATTCCAAAACTGGTATACTCCTGGTTTATGCGGAATGTTTTTTATCGCGGCTTTGTAATCAAAAATATCCATCGGATTTATCATACAAAATTAGCTTAATTTATGATTAAGCCATGTTTTTAGTAAAGCAAAATATTTAACCTTTTGGCCCAACAATTGTTAACAGTGTGAATCAACACCAAAAAAATAATTTATATTACATGCAAATTGTAATATTGTTTAAATTGAAACTCAATGAATAAAACCGTTTTACCCTATTATGCCAAACTTGCATTTGTATTAGTTAGCCTGCTATGCATCGGTTATATCGCCATTATAGGTAAAGAGCTATTGGCCCCACTGGTATTT
Organism: Mucilaginibacter paludis DSM 18603; assembly: GCF_000166195.2. Taxonomy (NCBI): domain Bacteria; kingdom Pseudomonadati; phylum Bacteroidota; class Sphingobacteriia; order Sphingobacteriales; family Sphingobacteriaceae; genus Mucilaginibacter; species Mucilaginibacter paludis. Next base: position 4,680,314 of record NZ_CM001403.1, on the reverse strand, counting down.
TCGTTTTTGTTTGCCATGTTACTACTGCCAATGGCCCGGTTTTTAGAAAACAAGTGCCGTATTCCGCGCGGAGGCGCAGCCATGATCTCGGTGATTTTGTTTACGGCATTTATCGCGCTTATCATTTATCTGGTTGGATCACAGATGGGTACCTTATCAGAAGATATCCCCAAGATCAAAGAACAATTTACCAACATCACAGACCAACTGCACCGCTGGCTGGTGAATGAGTTTCATATCAACGTAAACCAGCAAATTAATACGGTTAAAAAAGAGGCTAATGCCGCAGGAGCCTCGGTTATAGGTTCTGCTTTCTTATCGCTTTCGTCTATCGTGCTGTTCCTGGTATTCATCTTTATTTATACCTTCTTTGTTTTGTTTTACCGCAAGATACTGATCGGCTTTTTACTGAAGGCTTTTGGCACAGATAGCGAGGTGCTGGTTTTTGATGTTGCAGAGCAAATTCAATACATCATGAAGAAGTACATCTCGGGCCTGTTTCTCGAAATGCTCACCGTATGCATCATAGTATTCGGCATATTAACTATCCTGGGCATCAAATACGCGCTTTTACTGGCCTTAATTACCGGGATATTTAACCTTGTTCCATACGTGGGTATATTTACCGCCATGGCCATTGGCACAACACTCACCTTAGGTACATCCGGCCCTGCTAAGGCGATAGAGGTAGCAGCAGCCATAGTTGGTGTGCATTTGGTTGACAGTAACATTATTATGCCACGCATAGTAGGCTCAAAGGTTAGGCTGAACGCTCTAATTGTAGTGCTGGGCGTAGTAGTTGGCGAAATGGTATGGGATATATCGGGTATGTTTTTATCGATACCGGTTTTAGCTATTGTAAAAATAATTTTCGACAGGGTAAACGACTTGAAACCCTGGGGTTTGTTACTGGGCGACCAAACTGAATATGCCGAAAGTGTGATTGCTAACGTTGAGCAGCAAGACACTACCGAAAACCCAGAAGATGATAAAAGAGAACAACAACATGATGAAATTTAAAACATTAGGAAGATCGGGCCTTAAGGTATCCGAGTTATGCCTCGGTACGATGGGTTTTGGCACCGAGAATGGTTGGGGTGCCGATAAAGAGGTAAGCAAACAGGTTTTTGATACCTATGTAAATGCCGGTGGTAATTTTTTAGATACCGCTAATTTTTATACCAAAGGTACCAGCGAAGTTTTTTTGGGCGAATTTATTGCCGCCGAAAGAGATAGCTACGTGGTAGCCACCAAATACAGTTTGTACGAAAACACCAAACAGGTTAATGCCAGCGGCAACAGCCGTAAAAACATGATGCGCTCGGTTGAAGCCAGCTTAAAGCGTTTAAATACCGGTTACATCGATCTGATGTACTTGCACATCTGGGATAATTTAACCCCTGTTGATGAGATTTTAAGGGGCCTGGATGACCTGGTAAAGCAGGGGAAGATCATGTACATCGGCATATCAGATACGCCTGCCTGGGTAATATCCAAAGCCAATACTATGGCCGAGCTGATGGGCTGGAGCCAGTTTATTGGTTTACAGGTTGAATATAGCCTGATACAGCGTACAGTGGAAAGAGAGCTAATACCCATGGCCCAGCATTATAACATGACGGTATTACCCTGGGCGCCATTAGCGGGCGGAGCATTATCGGGCAAATACCTCCGTGGCGAACGGGGCCGGATTAAGGAGACCAGCAATCGCCTGAACGAAAGAAGCACCAACATTGCGCGCGAAGTGGTGAATATCGCTAACGACTTAGGTGTTGAACCATCAAGCGTCGCTTTGAAATGGCTGATGCAGCAAAGCTTTTCGTGTATTCCTATTGTGGGTGCCACCAAGCCACAGCAAGTTGCAGAAAATTTAAAATGTGTTGATGTAACCCTGAGCGATGAACACATGAGCAGGCTCGATAAAATAAGCGCTTACGACCTGGGCTTTCCGGCGGCTTTTTTTGAAGAAGAGGCCGTTAAGAAAAATCTTTTCGGGGGCTTTTATGATAACATTCAGCACCGCAATTTTGTAAAATAAATACAATAGTAGATAAGAACACTGGGATTTACAATCGCTCGCATAGTACACACCCCTCCGCCCCTCTCAAGAGGGGAATCACACGGGCCACCGTTTTTTCTACATAACACATTGACAATGAACATATTTAGCATACTCCCCTCTTGAGAGGGGGCGGGTTTGGCTGTGCGGCTGCGGGGGTGTGTTTCTCCGCGCGACGAACTCTACACCCCTCTGCCTGAAACTGCTTAACTAAACAACATTGCTGTAAACAGGAAACGGCACCATAAAAAAAGAGGATTATTTTCGTAATGCTCTTTTTTTTATGTCTTTTAAAATATCATTTAGGGCTGTACTTTTTAGGCTTTTTAACCCTGAAGTGTGGTTGATTTTCCGGATGAATTTCGGACGCGCCTTCCATATCCATTGCGCAACGGAAGCCAACATCAGCGCTTGCGTCGGCCTGATCCATAAAGCGGCGGGTGGCCGGGTTAAGCCAATAAGCCATATCGTTCCATGATCCGCCCTTGTATACCTTCGAGCGGTCGTTCACCAAGGTTGTACGGCCATATAACACCGTATTTACGGTATCGTTATATCCGCGCTGGTCGGGGTTGTAGGGTTTACCATCAATGGTAGAAGGGTATTTGCTGGTAGATACCGGTTGAGTTTGATCTGGTATCTTGGTTTGGTTCTGGCTTCCCTGCAACTCAGCCCATGTTTGTTTTTTACCTCCCTTGGCAGGGTCGTAAATGGGGTGTCCAAATTTATCCTTCGCTAAAATTCCCTTTTGGGCATCGGCCATCCGTGTATTTTTGAATTGGTTACCACGGAAAGGATTCAGGTCGTCACCATCTTCGCGTATCTGTCTGTAGGTATCGGCAGTCCATTCGTTTACGTTACCCGCCATATTGAAAAGGCCAAAATCATTTGGCTCGTATGATCGAACGGGTGCAGTAATATCAGCTTTATCGTTTAACGATCCGGCAACGCCGCTGTAATCACCAATGCCGCGTTTAAAGTTAGCTAATATTAAACCCTGGGTTTGGCGCTTAGGCGACCGTACGCCCATCCCCTTCCAGGGATACATTTTGCCTTCTGTAATATTTTCCTGTTTGCTTACAATACCTAAGGCAGCGTACTCCCATTCGGCCTCGCTTGGTAATCTGTAGTGTGCTTTTAAAATACCATCTTCGGCACGTACGGGGCGTGTGGCTTTGCCACTGGAATCAGCCTTTTTACCAACTGACAGGTCGGGAAGCATTTTTTTACCATCGTAATCTTTTCCGCGAAGCTGGCCGTTCAGATAGATTTCGGTATTAAAAGGAGCCGGGATTTTTTTCCCATCTTCAGATGCTGTCTTCCAATCGGCAATGCGGCCAGTTTCCCTTAAAATAGTTTCGTTCACCGCATCGGTGCGCCAATCGCAGTAGTCATTGGCTTGCTCCCAGGTTACGCCTACCACAGGATAATCCTGAAAAGCGGTATGCCTGAAGTAGCTATTAACATAAGGTTCATTGGCTGACAATGCCCTGCGCCATACCAGGGTATCCGGAAGGGCATTATAATACAGTTCGCGGTCGGCAGGATAGTGTATCCTTATCCAGGTTAAGTAATCCAGCCAATCCCGGTTTGAAACCTCGGTTTCATCCATATAAAACGACGTAACCGATCGTCTTGCTTTATCAATAAAATCGTATTGAACATCCTGATCGGCAGAACCGCCTTCTACAAACGTTCCGCCCTCAATGGGTATAAGGCCAGGCCCCGGCGCCGGATGCTTATTTTTAAAAACCTGAAACCCTCCGTTAGTTCTGTCATTATATTTCATTCCAGTTTTTGCCGACCGTTGCGGACGGTGGCAAGCAGAAAAAACTACACAAATTATCAATATCGCTAAAACTCTCCCAGTCAAAATCATTTTCATTGGTTCACAAAACTTCGTTCAATCAAACAAGTATAAATAATTGGTTTCGCTAATATACACCAATCAGATAAATTTTTTGTTTTTTTAACAATTACACTCATATTAACGTTAAAACCGAAAGTTATTATGGGTGATATATCTTAATAATTGTGCGAAAGCTTAGCTCAAAAAATTATCCGTTATGTATATTGCATCAGGTAACTATTAAATATATATTTAAAAAAAATTACTCCTAAATTAGGGCGATGAATCTACCAAAACATTTTATACGGTTAATCATCTATCTTGTTGCGTTTGTTGTGCTTTATCCCGCCACAACTGCAGCACAGGTAGTAGGTGCGGGCGGCACCAATACTAATGGCAGTTCTGCCAACGCCATACCTACCGCTGTTCCTTTTTTAACAGTTTCGCCCGATTCACGCTCCGGGGCGCTGGGTGATGCCGGGGTTGCATTATCGCCCGATGTAAACGCTAATTACTGGAACCCGTCAAAACTCGCTTTTATCGAAGATAAAACCAGTTTATCGTTATCCTACAGCCCTTGGCTGCGTCACCTTTTACCCGATGTTAATCTGGCTTATCTCAGTTTCGCAAAAAAAATTGACGACAGGAATGCCTTCGGCGCCTCATTACGCTATTTTAATTTAGGCACCATCGAGTTGTTCGATCAATATCAAAGTGCGCAGGGCACCTACCAGCCCAACGAGTTTTCAATCGACGGATCTTACGCCCGCAAATTCGGTACTAATTTTTCCCTGGGTTTAACCTTACGCTATATCCATTCCAGTTTAAGCAACGGGGCCTTTGTTGAGGGGCAGCAAATAAAAGCCGCAAATGGCGTTGCAACAGATGTTTCATTATATTATACCAGTAAAGGGCAACAGTTTGGCCGCGATGCTACCTTCGCCTTCGGCACCAACATTTCAAACATCGGTACCAAAATTGGGTATACTGATGGCGGGCAAAAATATTCGTTACCTACCAATTTAAAAATCGGCGCTGCCAATACCTGGTTTTTAGATGAGTATAACCAGGTAACCTTAGCGCTTGATTTGAATAAACTGCTGGTACCAACCCCGCCGATACGTGACGCCAACGGAAATATTATTTCTGGAAAAGATGATAACCGGTCAGTAGTTTCGGGCATTTTCGGCTCTTTCAGTGATGCGCCCGGAGGCTTTAGCGAAGAGCTTAAAGAGATTAGCTACTCCACAGGCTTAGAGTACTGGTACAACAAACAATTTGCGTTGCGTGCAGGCTATTTTTACGAAAACCCGGATAAAGGCAACCGGCAGTACCTTACCCTTGGTGCTGGGTTAAAGTACAATGATATTGATATTGATTTCTCATACCTGATCTCGGATCAGCAACAGAGCCCCTTAGCTAATACCCTTCGTTTTTCCTTAGGGTATAAATTTGGTGGCAAATAATAATACATGAAAATAAAAGTAGGTTTTGGTTTTGATGTGCACCAGCTGCGTGCCGGTCATCCCTTTGTTTTAGGTGGCGTAAAGTTAGATCATCATTCGGGCGCTTATGGGCACTCCGATGCCGATGTTTTGTTACACGCTATTTGCGACGCCTTGCTTGGCGCTGCTAACCTGCGCGATATAGGCTACCATTTTTCAAACACCGACGACCGCTGGAAAGGTATCAGCAGCCTCGTATTATTGCAGGAAGTGGTCAAGCTACTAAGCGAAAAAGACTGGCGAATCGGTAACATCGATGCCATGGTATGCCTTGAGGCACCCAAGATTAATCCGCATATCCCGGCCATGAAAAAGCACATTGCCGATGCGATAGCCATCAGCGAAGAAGATATTTCTATAAAGGCCACCACCAACGAACAAATGGGCTTTATTGGCCGCGAAGAGGGTGTGGTTGCATATGCTGTATGTTTGATTGAGAAGGATACCAACAAGCTATATGCTCCTCAACCAAATATTATCAGCTAAACCACTTTAACTAAAACTTATTAAATCGATAGTAAAGGTCAATACCGTATTAGCCGGTATACTGCCTGCACTGCTATTGCCATAAGCCAGGCCTGAAGGAATGATGAGCAAGATGCGGCCACCGGTTTTTATCAGTGGTACGCCGATCGTCCATCCCTGAATTACACTTTTCAATGAAATGGTTAATGATTTCTTGCCGGTCGTTGTATCAAACGTAGTACCATCAAGCAGCTTCCCGGTATAATTTACGGTAACGGTAGAGCTACCGGTTGGATTATTTCCCGTTCCCGGCGTAATAATCTGGTAATATAAACCCGAAGCATCTTTTGTAGCCGTGATGGAAGGGTTGGCTTTCAGATAAGCCTGGATAGTGGCATCATCTTCAATAGCTTGTTTGGCGGGATCAAAGGTTGCGCTTTTTTTACAAGCAGATAATCCTGAAACCAGAATTAATAAAGCAATGATATATTTTTTCATGTTTAAACGGTCGTCTTAATCTTTAATTCATTCAATTGTGCGTCGGCAATAGTTGATGGCGAGTCGATCATCACATCGCGGCCCGAATTGTTTTTAGGGAAGGCAATTACATCGCGGATCGAATCCAGCCCGGCAAAAATAGAGCACAGGCGGTCAAACCCAAAAGCGATACCACCATGCGGAGGGGCACCAAACTCAAAGGCATCCATTAAAAAGCCAAATTGTTTTTGCGCTTCTTCCGGCGAAAAACCAAGGTGCTTAAACATTAACGCTTGCAGTTCGCGGTCGTGGATCCGGATTGATCCTCCGCCTACCTCAATACCGTTGATCACCATATCGTAAGCATTGGCGCGTACCGCTCCAGGGTCGGTTTCCAGCAAAGCAATATCTTCCGGTTTAGGCGAAGTGAAGGGGTGGTGCATGGCGTGGTAGCGTGAGGTTTCTTCGTCCCATTCCAGTAAAGGAAAATCCAGCACCCATAGCGGGGCAAAGGTATTTTTATCGCGTAAGCCCAAACGTGTTCCCATTTCTAAACGGAGTTCGTTCAGTTGTTTACGCACCTTATCGGTTTGCCCGGCCAATATCAATACCAGGTCGCCTGGTTGGGTATCAAACGCTGCCGACCATTTTTTCAGTTCGTCCTCGTTATAAAATTTATCAACCGACGATTTTAAGCTGCCATCACTATTGTGACGAAGGTAAATCAAACCTGTAGCACCAATCTGCGGGCGTTTTAACCATTCGGTTAGTTCATCTAATTGCTTGCGGGTATAATCGGCGGCGCCTTTGGCATTAATACCCACAACCAGGCCGGCATTATCAAACACGCCAAAACCTTTACCTTTAACTATATCATTCAGTTCAACAAACTGCATCCCGAAACGCACATCCGGTTTATCCGATCCGTATAAACGCATCGCATCGGCATACTGCATCCTTGGGAAATCAATCAGGTCAATCCCCTTTACGTTTTTAAATAAGGTCCGCGCTAAACCTTCAAACGTATTTAAAATATCTTCCTGGGTTATGAACGACATTTCGCAGTCAATCTGGGTAAACTCCGGCTGCCTGTCGGCGCGCAGATCCTCATCGCGGAAGCATTTCACAATCTGGAAATAACGGTCAAAACCGCTCACCATCAGCAGTTGTTTAAACGTTTGCGGCGATTGCGGCAAAGCGTAAAACTCACCGGCATTCATACGGCTGGGCACCACAAAATCGCGTGCGCCCTCCGGGGTCGATTTAATGAGTACCGGGGTTTCCACCTCAATAAAGTTCATCCCGTCCAGGTATTTTCTTACTTCCTGCGCCATTTTATGACGAAGGATCATGTTGTTGCGTATCGGCGCACGGCGCAAATCCAGGTAACGGTATTTGGCACGCAGCTCCTCGCCGCCATCGGTATCGTCCTCAATTAAAAACGGCGGAATTTTGGCCGAATTAAGCACCTCAATTTCGGCTACCGTAATTTCAATATCCCCGGTTGATAGTTTGGCGTTTTTGTTGGAACGCTCTACCACCTTGCCGGTAACCTTAATTACAAACTCACGGCCAAGCCCACGGCTAACTTCGCGTAAAGCAACGTCGGTATCGGTATTAAACACCAATTGGGTTAAACCATACCGGTCGCGCACATCAATAAACGTGGTACCGCCTAAATCGCGCGATTTTTGCACCCATCCGCATAAAGTAACAGTTTGGCCTAAATGGCTGATGTTTAAATCGCCACAAGTGTGAGTTCTGAGCATAATTGATTTAATAAAGTTTGCAAAAGTAACATTTTCTTTAAAAGATAGGCGTATTGATTGGCCACTGATTGGATTGATTTTTTTTGATTGCACTGATTAAATTAGGGCAGCTATTTATTAAGCATAATGCTTTGGGCGTTTCCCTCCTCCGTCGGGCCGGGCTCATATCTTTACATTTGTATAAATCAGAATAAAAGGAGGCACTTTGAGTCCGGGCAGGACACGTAGTAATTACGATGTTGATGAGAAAGGCTTACCCTCCTTTTTTTACTTCTTAGAGTCAGAACAGTACCTATTGACAGGTTTCGCACCTGATCAGCTATTAACATGAGCAAAGACTTAAAAGAGGTTTACTGATGATAACTATAATTTGTAAAGCATGAAGAATTTAAAGTATTCTGTGGGGATTGATATCTCCATGAAAGATTTTGCCTGTTGCTTATCTGTTATCAACGACCAGCAGGATGTTAAAGTAAAAGCCAGTCACAAATTTGATAACAGCAAGGTCGGCTTTCAATCACTTTTAGAATGGATCAAAAGTCATTGTAAAGAAGCATTGCCTATTTTTTTTGTAATGGAAGCCACAGGTGTGTATCACGAGCAACTTGCCTGGTTTTTAAATGGTAAGGACAGGAATGTTAGTAACCTGTTACCTAATAAGGCGAAAAAGTATTTACAGGCAGACGGCAACAGATCCAAGAACGATAAGATAGATGCACGTGGTCTTGCCAAAATAGGTGCAGAGAAGAAACTGCAACTGTGGACACCCCCAAGCAAAGAACTATACACACTTCGCGACTATACACGCCAGCATCAAAACCTTAATGAAATGCACACGGCTACAGCTAATCAACTCCATAGTATCGAACATAGCCAGTTCCAAAACAAAGACATCATTAAACAACTTAAAAACACCTTAAGACTGATTGAAAAACATCTTAAAGAAATGGAAGACATTATAGCTAAGGTGATCAAATCAGATCCTGTCCTCAAACAGCACCACAAAAATATTTGTGAGATTAAAGGCTTTGGTACATTATCCTTTGCCGTTGTAGCAGCGGAAACCAATGGCTTCATTTTATTTGACAATGCAGCAAGCCTAGTCAAATACGCAGGATATGATGTAATAGAAAATGAGTCGGGAAAGCACACAGGAAAAACTAAAATTTCTAAAAAAGGCAATTCAAGGATCAGGCGGATATTACATATGCCGGCATTCTGTGCAGTCCGGGATGATCAGCCTCAATTCCAAAAGTTATTTGAGCGGGTATATGACCGCACAAGGATCAAGATGAAAGGTTATGTAGCGGTACAAAAAAAGCTACTGGTGATGATGTATTACTTGTGGAAGAAAAACGAAAAATATGACTCTAAATTCGATCATAATAAAAAAATAATAGCCCCGGCAATGCCTGGGGCTACACTTGATGAACATCTAAAAGAAGCTCTCATTGAACAACAAAATTAATTTAATTTTTTATGAAATATTATTTGTTTTTAAAGACAGTACCTTTACACTGCAAGTCCTCATTCGCTATCGCTCATTCCGGGCTTTACGTTGCAATCCCTAACGCGGTCGGGCATATCTTTCAGTATTCATAAGTAATGGGCCCAGTTAAACGAAAAAAATGGGGACGACGTAAAGCCAGGCGTATAGACCCCTTTCTGCACCTTCCCAAGGGAAGGAATCGCACGGGGCCGCCACTTTTTTGAATCTTTGCGTATTAACAGATTGCCGTAAACTTATCGCTCGGAAAGAGATCTTACCGGAAAAAATAGCGGGGACGCTTGATGTCGATTGGTTATTTGGTGTAGCGGATGGAAGCGGGCAAAGGCCAGACTGCACGCCGGGCCGGGAGCTGGCCTGTGGGTGGAAGGATCGGGCAGTCTTGATTTTTTTGGTTCTTTTTGTATCAAGACAAAAAGAACAAAGCCCTTCCCGCGGCGTTTGAGCGGGCCGATGTTCTAAATTAAGAATAATGATTATAGGAGCAAAATATGCGCACTGACTAAAGAAGAAGTCACTATAAGCAAGTGCTAAAATAATAGGCATCCAATTTCATCCTATAGCAATCTGAAAGCAGTTTAAAAGAACTGAAGAGAATATAAGTCTTTCATTTTTTACCCTTTCCATCCAATGTCACCTATCTTATAGCACCTATCCCATTTTACCTTCTCATCTTCCATAATTCTCCCTATTCCCCATTTATCAAATCTATTTCTATATTTGCAGCATAATTCTCAAGGGGTGCCTTGCTTTGGAAAGATAAAACAAGTTGCAAATTGTTTTAACCAAACTGAAAGACAGGCTGAGATCAAACCCATTGTTTAAGTACAAAGTCTTGAGTCAAAAAGTCTTGAGTCCGATAAAAAGGGCTAACGACTATTGACCGCCGACTATTGACTGAAACATGCACCTGATCCGGGTAATGCCGGCGGAGGGAGAGGTAAAATAGTTAAGTGTACTGCTTGTTCGCCCTGACGGGCAGATGGTTTAACTCAATTTAATTCAACACACATTGAAAAAATTATTATTGGCCATTAGTGGCCTGATGCTGCCTTTTGTGGCGGCGGCCCAGTTTTCCGTATCCGGAAAGATTACCGACCAGCGTACAGGCGAAACCTTGCCCGGCGCTACCGTAAGTATCGAAAATACTTACTTAAACACCCTTGCCGATAGTAAAGGCAATTACCGCATTAAAAATATTAAAGCAGGCAGCTATACCATTAAGGTAACTTACATTGGTTACCAACTGGCTCAAGCCTCCATCAGCGTAAGCGGCAACCAGGATCGCGATTTTCAATTAACTAAAAGCAACATGATTACCGACGAGGTAACGGTGAGCGCCACACGTGCATCCAACAATGCCCCTACCACCTTTACCAACCTGAGCAAGAAGGATCTGCAGAAAAATAATTTCGGACAGGATCTGCCCTTTTTGCTTAATCAAACACCATCGGCTGTAGTTACCTCCGATGCCGGTACAGGGATTGGCTATACCGGGATCCGCATTCGCGGATCGGACGGTACGCGTACCAATATCACCCTGAATGGCATACCATTAAACGATGCTGAAGATCAGGGCGCCTATTTTGTCGATCTGCCCGACCTGGCTTCCTCTGTTGATAACATCCAGATACAGCGCGGCGTAGGTACATCAACCAATGGCGCGGGAGCTTTTGGCGCCAGTATCAACATCCAAACTACCACACGCCGCGATAGCGCTTATGCCGAAATTAACAACTCCGCAGGCTCGTATGGTACGCTTAAAAATACGCTGAGCCTGGGTACAGGTTTGATAGATGGTAAGTTTACCTTTGACGGCCGCTTATCGCGCATCAAATCCGATGGATATATCGACCGCGCCTCGTCCGACCTCAAATCCTATTTTTTTAGCGGCGCTTATTACGGTAAAAATACACTGATCCGGGCTAACGTTTTCTCCGGTTACGAAAAAACCTACCAGGCCTGGGATGGTGTGCCGCAAGATATTTTGAATGCCGGTAACCGTACTTATAATGAGCTTGGCTTAATGCCTGATGGCAGTTACTATTACAACCAAACCGATAACTACACACAAAATTATGCGCAGCTACTGGTTGATCAAAAAATTACCGACAACCTATCGTTCAGCGGTGCCTTGCACTACACCAAAGGTTTTGGTTATTACGAGGAGTATAAAATGGACCAGAGTGTAGCCGACTATGACTTAACACCCGTAACCGTTGGTGGCACAACCATTAACACAACCGACCTGGTGCGCCGCCTTTGGTTAGATAACGATTTTTACGGCCTAACCTATTCTTTAAACTATCATCCTAAAAAGGAGTTTAACCTGATACTGGGCGGCGCTTATAACGAGTATAAGGGCAGGCACTATGATAACATTGAGTGGACACAGCAAACCACCACGGCAACTCCCAACTATGAATATTCGCGTAACGATGCTAAAAAAACCGACTTTAATATCTTCGGAAAAGTTAATTACACCGTAGACGACTTTACTTTATTTGCCGATTTGCAATACCGCCACCTGGGTTACTCGTTCTTGGGTTTCGACCGTAACCTGAA